>NZ_LT629693.1:1622222-1946666 GCF_900099825.1 Bradyrhizobium ottawaense
GGTCCGGGGTCCATCTCGTGGGTCCCGGCTCTGCGGAGCAGCGTAAGAACGCTGCACCGCGTCCGGGGACACGAGTTTATCTCAATTCCCCTGAAACGCCGGCGTCCGCTTGTTGGAAAACGCCTCGAAAGCCCGGGCAAAGTCTTCCGTGGTCATGCAGAGCGCCTGCGCCACCGCTTCGGCCTCGATCGCCTCTTCCACCGACATCGCCCATTCCATCGCCAGCATACGCTTGGTCATGGTGTTGGCGAAGGTCGGACCGTCGGAAATCTGCTTCGCCAGCAGTTGCGCCTGCGCCAGCACGGCGTCCGGCGTCACGATCCTGGAGAAGAAGCCCCAGCGCTCGCCTTCCTCGGCGGTCATGAAGCGGCCGGTATAGAGCAGTTCGGAGGCGCGCGACTGTCCGATGATGCGTGGCAGGATCGCGCAGGCGCCCATATCGCAACCGGCAAGCCCGACCTTGTTGAACAGGAACGCGACCTTGGCGCCAGTGGCGGCGATCCGCAGATCGGAGGCCATGGCGATGATCGCACCGGCGCCGGCGCAGATGCCTTCGACGGCGGCGACGATCGGCTGCGGACAGGCCCGCATCGCCTTGACCAGGTCGCCGGTCATGCGGGTAAACGCGGTCAGACCCTTGGTGTCCATCTGCACCAGCGGGCCGATGATCTCGAACACGTCGCCGCCGGACGAGAAATTGCCGCCGGCGCCCGACACGACGATGGTCTTCACCTCGTCGTCCATCGCGCAGGCGCGGAAGAAATCGGTGAGCTCGCGGTAGCTCTCGAAGGTCAGCGGGTTCTTTCGCTCGGGACGGTTGAGCGTCACCGTGGCAACGCCGCCGACCACGGCGAGCAGAAAATGTTTTGGCGAATAATCCGCCAGCGGCAGGGTCACGGGGTTCGCGGGTCTGCTCATGGTTTCTCCCTGGATAGCATGATTGTTGTTGCCGCTTCAGACCTCGCCGCCGGCCACCGCGATGGCCTGCCCGGTGATCGCGGCAGCGCCATCGCCGCACAGCCACAGCACGGCGTCGGCGACTTCCTGCGGTGTGACGAGCTGGCCTTGCGGATTGTGTTTCGACAGTTCCGCGATCGCCTGCTCGCGGCTGCGGCCGGTCTTCTTCATGATGTTGTCGATCGAGCCTTCGAGCAGGTCGGTTTCGGTGAAGCCGGGGCAGACGGCGTTGACCGTGACGCCGCATTTCGCCGTTTCCAGTGCCAGCGAGCGCACCAGGCCGATCACCGCGTGCTTGGCCGCACTATAGGCGCTGACATAGGCATAGCCCTTGAGACCCGCCGTCGATGCGATCGCGACCACCCGGCCTTGGCGGCGCTCGACCATCGCAGGCAGTACCGCCTGCATGGCATGCACCACGCCCATGAAATTGACGTCCATCATCCGCTGGAACAACGCCGCGTCGGAGCGGCCGAACGGTGCGGATTCCGCAGCCCCCGCATTGGCGACAAGGATGTCGATCGGCTGACGGCGAGCTGCCGCCGCAATCGCCGATTTCACCGAAGCCTGATCGGCGACATCAGCCACTTCGGCGAATTGCGCCGCGCCTGCCGCGACGGCTTCATCGAGCGTCGCCCGATTGCGGCCGAGAATGGTCACCACCGCCCCCGCCTCTGTCAGCGCCGCCGCGACCGCGCGGCCGATGCCGCGGCCGCCACCGGTGACGAGCGCATGGGAGGAACGCGACAGTTTGGACATCCGTTGGCCCTCGAAAGAACACTTGAGCATATATTTTAAACTTCAAGCATTTGCAAGGAAGGGTCGCTTTCCCGCCCACGCTTGACAGCGGGCGGGCCGGGTTTAGCGTCGTCACCTCAACAGGTAAGGGATCGAAAACATGGCGGCGCTCGAAAAAGGCATCACGCGGAACGGCACCGGCTATTCCGGCAAGACCTGGAACATCCTGGGCCAGGTCTATTTTCCGAAAGCCGTCACCGACTCGACCTTTGCGTTCGAGACCAACAGCGATCCCGGCCAGTTCGTGCCGGTCCACATCCATCCGACCCAGGACGAATTCATCCTGGTGCAGGAGGGCATACTCGACCTGAAACTCGACGGCGTCTGGGTGCAGGCCAAGGCCGGAGATCTCGCGCGATTGCCGCGCGGCATTCCGCACGGCTACTTCAACAAATCCGACAAGCCGGCGCGGGCATTGTTCTGGGTTTCGCCGACGCAGAAGCTGGAAGCGCTGTTCAACCAATTGCACAATCTGACCGTCGTCGCCGAAATCGTCCGTATCTCGGCCGAGCATGAGGTGAATTTCCTGCCGCCGGAAGCGAACGATTAGCGAAGTCCTGTAGCCCGGATGAGCGTAGCGACATCCGGGGGCGACGTTAGAATAGTCCCGGATATCGCTGCGCTCATCCGGGCTACAGGCTAGCTAGTCGCTCAGATCCGATACAACCGCGCCGCGGTGTCGTGCAGGATGGCGACCTGCTCGGCCTCGCCGAGATGCGTGATGGCGTTGCGGAAGGTCCGGTACAGGGTGCCGTAATCCGTCCACAGCTTCTCGATCGGGAAGTTGCTGCCGAAGAAACAACGATCCGCGCCGAACAGGGCGACGGTCTCCTTCACAATCGGCCCGATCACATCGTCGCGGCAGGCATGAAAGAAGGTGCCGAGCCCGGAAAGCTTGACGTTGACGTTGCGGCATTGCGCCAGTGCGGCCATGCCGTCGCGCCAGACCTGCCAGCCCGCAGGCGACATGTCTTCAAGCATGCCGGCATGTTCGAGCACGAACATCGTATCCGGGAACGCGCGCGCGAGCTCGGCGCCGTCGGTCATCTGGCTCGCAAAGATCTGCAGTTCGAACAGCAGGCCGTGATCGGAAAGCCGCGCCAGTCCGCGGCGCCAATCGGCGTCCTTCATGACATCGGGCCGCGGCGCGAAGCGATATTGCGGATTTTCGTGCCAATGCAGTTGCTGGCGAATGCCGCGCGTCGCCGGCAAGTCGGCAAGGCGCTTCAATAACGAACCGGCGTCGGGATCGGCGAGGTCGGCATGCGCAACGTTGGCGTGCGGCCAGCCGGCCTCGTCGGCTACCGACTGCACCCACCGCGCCTCGTCAAAACTCTGGCCTGCGGGCCAGTTGGTCTGGATGTAGATCGATTTGACGATATCGCAGCCGGTAGTATCGCTGCGGTATTCGGAGATCGGATAGTCGCGGCAGATCGGCTGGTACGGCCCGAAGATGCGCGGCACTTGCGGTCCGGAGAGCCAGGGCAGATCGGCGAGCCGCCAGATGTGATGGTGGGCGTCGATGGTCGGTACAGGCTTCATGTGCATTCGCTGAACTTTATTCGCATGCGCCAGGCTTAGGCCGCAGGGTCGGAAGCCGACGCTTCGCCAAAAATCTCCGCCGCGATCCGATTGGTCTCGATCGCCGCCGGCACGCCGCAATACATCGCCACCAGCAGCAGCACATCCTGCACCTGCTCTTTGGTGCATCCGTTCGCCAGCGCGCCCTTGGCATGGACGCGAAATTCGGCGGGCTTGCCGCTGGCCGCGGTGATGCCCAGCATCACGAGGCTGCGAATGTCGCCGGAAAGGCCGGAGCGTTCCCAGACGTCGCCATAGACATAGGCGTTGATGATGTTCTGCAGCGGCGCGCCGAATTCGCCGGCCGCCGCCATCCGTTGCTCGACGTCGGCCTCGCCGAACATCGCCTTGCGCCGGCGCAAACCGCGCGCGTACATTTCGCTGGTGTCCACGTTCCAACTCCCGGTGAACGATTTATACGGTCAAATATACAGGTTCGGTCGAACAGGGATAGCTCATTTCGCCGCATTGTTCTTGCGGCAGCTCCATTTGTCCGTATAAAGTTTTGGACGGGTCCGAGAGAGATCCCGCTGATAATATCGGGAGCACGCGATGAAACCGTCCTTGGGCATTATTGCCGCCGCCGTCCTGCTTGGCCTGGTGGCACCGCAGGCCAACGCCGCTGACGATTATCCGTCGCGCCAGATCAAGATCATCGTGCCGTTCCCGGCCGGCGCCGGCCCCGACCAGGTCGCGCGGATGCTCGGGCAGCAGTTGCAGGATGCGCTGGGCCAGACCGTCGTGATCGAGAACCGCAGTGGCGCGCTCGGCAGCATCGGCGCCCAGGAAGTCGCGCGCGCCCAGCCCGACGGCTACACGCTGCTGATGGGAACCAACACCACCCAGGCCAGCAATGTCGCGATGCTGAAGAACCTTCCCTACGATCCGGCCAAGGATTTTACGCCCGTCATCCGGACGGTCACGACAGCGATGGTGCTGCTGGTCAATCCCAATTTCCCGGCCAAGGACCTGCCGCAGTTCATGGCCTACGCCAAAACCCATCCGAACATGACGGCCGGCTATGGCTCCGGCGCGTCGCAGATATCAAACGCGCAACTGCAGAGCCGTGGCGGGATATCGATCGTCTCCGCGGCCTATCGCGGCGTGCCGCTCGCCGTCACCGACGTGATCGCCGGCGTGATCGATCTCGCCTTTGCCGATTTTTCGGTGGCGATCCCGCAGATGCAGGGCGGCACGCTGCGCGGCATCGGGGTGACGTCGCCGACGCGAAACGAGCTGACGCCGGACCTGCCTCCGCTCGCCGACGTCATGCCGGGCTTCGAGGCCACGATCTGGTACGGGCTGCTGGCGCCCGCCAATACGCCGGCGCCCATCGTCAACAAGCTCTATGCCGCGAGCGAAAAGATCCTGTCGGCGCCGGCGACCCGCGAGAGGCTGGCAAGCCTCGGCATGATCGTGTCGACGATGCCGCCCGCCGAGTTCGGCGCCTTCGTCAACAGCGAAATCACGCGTTGGACCGAAGCAGCCAAAGCCGCCGGCATTGAAGCGAAATAGATGTCAGGGGATACGCCGGTCGGAATCATCGGGCTGGGCTTGATGGGCGCTGCGCTGGCCGAGCGCCTCGTCGGCGCAGGATTGGCGGTGATCGGTTTCGACATCGACCCGAACAGATGCGATATGTTCACGGAAAATCGCGGAGAGTTGGCAGCTTCGGCCAGCGATCTCGCCGACAAGTCGCGCTCGATCGTCATCGCGGTCTATGACGGCGCCCAGGTCGAGGCATTGCTTGGCGAGTTCGAGAACAGCCCTGCCCGCCCGCCCCTGATCTGCACGACGACGTGCGCGCCCGGCGAGATCGAGCGGATCGCCGCACGCGCGGCCAACGCCGGCTTTACTTTCATCGAGGCGCCGATCTCAGGCACCAGCACCGAGGTCAGGGACGGCACCGCCACCGCACTGGTCGCCGGCGACGCTGATGCGATCGCGGCGCTCGACGCGCTGTTGGTGGTGCTCTGTCCGCGGCGCACGCGCGTCGGCAACATCGGCGACGCCAGCCGGACCAAGCTTGCGATCAATCTGATCCTCCAGAATAACCGGGCGGCGCTCGCCGAAGGCATTGTGTTTGCGGAACGGCTGGGGCTGGATGGGCAGGCGTTCCTGGCCGCCGCGCAGCAATCCGCGGCCTATTCGCGCGTGATGGACACCAAGGGTGAGAAAATGCTGAGCCGGGATTTTCGGCCGCAATCGCATATCGCGCAAACCCTGAAGGACGCCGAATTGATCCTGCACGAAGCCCGGCAAAGCGGTTTGCGTCTCACGATCACCGAGGCCCAGGCCGATCTGCTGCGCGCGGCCATCGCGCTCGAAGGACCGGACAGCGACAGCGCCGCCGTCATCGAGGCGATCCGGCGGCAAGCGCCGCCTTCGCCGGAGGTTTCCCGATGATATCCGCCGCCATCGTCGGTCTCGGCCGCTGGGGCCGCAATATCGTGGAAGCCGCCAGCGGCCACGACCGGCTGAAGATCATCCGCGCCGTCGAACCCGATGTCGATACGGCGCGGGAGTTCTGCAACCGCCATCATCTGGATTTTGGCCCCACCCTCGACGCCGTTCTTGCCGATCCCGCGATCAAGGCGGTGCTGCTGGCGACGCCGCATTCGCTGCATCCGGCGCAGGTGATCGCCTGCGCCGCTGCGGGCAAGCAGGTGTTCTGCGAAAAGCCGCTGGCGCTGCATCGCGCCGACGCCGCGCGGATGTTCGACGCCTGCCGCAAGGCGGGCGTCCTTCTGGCGGTCGGACACAACCGGCGCTTCTGGCCCTCGTTGCGCACGTTGCGCGATATCGTCGCTAGCGGCGAGCTGGGCACCCTGCTCCATATCGAAGGCCACAACAGCAACGAGAATTCACAAAGCATCACCGCGGGCTGGCGATTGTCGGAAGCTGAATCGCCGGGCGGCGGGCTGACCGGCGCCGGCCTTCATGTGCTGGATGCTTTCGTCAGCATGCTCGGGCCGGTCCGGCAGATCTCGGCGCAACTGCATTCTCGCAAGGCGGGCCCTCCGCCGCTGGACACGGCCATGCTGATGATGGATTTTGTCAATGGCGTCACCGGGACACTGTCGACGATCCGGGCAACGCCGTTCTACTGGCGGGTGCATGTGTTCGGAACCAAGGGGTCTGCCGAGGTGCTGGATGAAGCGACTTTGATCAGGCGCGTGTCCGGCAGCAAGCCGATGCGACACACCTTTCCGGCCATCAACGTGCTGCGCGCCGAACTCGACGCGTTTGCGGACGCGGTCGAAGGCAGCCGACCGTATCCAGTCCCGGAAGCGGACGTGCTGGCGACGCTCGCCGCGTTCGAGGCCGCCCTCGCCTCGATGAAATCGGGCCAACCGGTGCGGTGCGATGGCCAATAAGAAGGAAGTCCGCAAGACCACACGCTACCGCGAAATCGCGGCCGAGTTGCAGAAGGCAATCCGGCTCGGCAAATATCCGGTCGGCGACCTGTTGCCGACCGAGACCGAATTGATGGCGCGCTATGCGGCGAGCCGGCAGACCGTGCGCGAGGCGCTGCGCATCATCACCGAACAGGGCCTGATCGTGCGCCGCGCCGGCCTAGGCTCCGTCGTCATCGCCGCCGAGCCGCCGGTGCTGTTCACCCACAGCGTCAAGTCGCTGACGGAATGGCTGCGATATTCCAACGAGACCTATCGTCAGGTGGTGCGCTCGAGCGAGATCGTTGCCGACCGCAAGCTCGCGGCGATGCTGAAATGCGAACCCGGCAAGCACTGGTTCCTGATCGAGGCGGTCCGCCGTTCCGACGAATTTGCAGCACCGCTCGGCTGGACCGAAATCTACGTGCTGCGAAAATTTGCCGGCGTCGTCGACCGCAAGGACCACGGCCGGACGCCGGTGCATGAGCAGATCGCGAAGATGTACGGCGAGACCATCGAATATGCCCAGCTCGAAGTGTTCGCGCGCGGCCTGCCGGCCAAGCTCGCCAAGCCGCTCAAGGTCAAGCCCGGGTCGCCGGCGCTGACCATGGTACGCCGTTATTACGGCAAGCGCGAGGAACTGTTCGAGGTAACCGTCACCACCCACCCCGAAGGCCGCTACACCTACACGATGGACATGCAACGCTCGCTGCGGCCGCGGGTATAGAGAAATCAGCGAGAGTTGAACGGAGCGGCATGGCTGATGTCGTCGCAAGCGCTAGGCGCGCTCCGGCGAAGCTGATATCAATTGCAATCCTCATATCGAGTTCAAGATCGGGATCTGACGATGGATAACCGCAGTGACATCTGGCGTGGCGTCGACACCATCAAGCCGCGTTTCGTCGCCCTCGCCGACAGGGTCTGGGCGATGCCGGAGGTGTGTTACACCGAAGCGCGCTCGTCGGCCGAACATTTGGCCGAGCTGCGCCATCAGGGTTTTCGCATCACCGAGAACGTCGCCGGCATTCCCACCGCTTTGATGGGCGAAGCCGGCGAAGGCGGCCCCGTCATCGCTTTCCTCGGCGAATATGACGCGCTGCCGGGCCTCAGCCAGGAAGCTGGCGTGGCGGAACATCGCCCGATCGAAGCCGGCGGCCATGGCCATGGCTGCGGTCATAACCTGCTCGGCTCCGCCGCCTTGCTTGCCGCCACCGCGGTGAAGGACTGGCTCGCTGCCAACAAGATGCCGGGCCGCGTGCGCTATTATGGCTGCCCGGCGGAAGAAGGCGGCGCCGCAAAAGCCTTCATGGTGCGCTCCGGAGCTTTCGAGGACGCCGACATTGCCATCACCTGGCACCCGTCGAGCTTCTGGGAAGTCGTGGTGACGCCGTCGCTCGCCAACACCCGCGCCGATTTCATTTTCACCGGCCGCACCTCGCATGCCGCGGCGTCGCCGCATCTCGGTCGCAGCGCGCTCGATGCCGTGGAACTGATGAGTGTCGGCGTCAACTACATGCGCGAGCACATGCCGAGCGACGCCCGCATCCATTATGCTGTGCTCGACACCGGCGGCATTGCCCCCAACGTGGTGCAGGCCCACGCCCGCGTGCGCTATTCGATCCGCGCCCGCGACCTGCCCGGCATGAACGAACTGGTGGCGCGCGTCCACAAGGTCGCCCAGGGCGCGGCGCTGATGACCGAAACCAAGGTCGAAATGCGGATCATCTCCGCCGTCTCCAACATCCTGTTCAACACCCCGCTCGAGGAGGCCCTGCACGGCATCATGCAGGAGCTCGGTCCGCCGCATTTCGACGAGGCCGACAAGGAGTTCGCCGCAAAGATCCAGTCGACGCTATCCGACAAGGACATCGCCAGCGTCTATTACACGATCGGCATGGATCCCACCGACCGGCCGCTGGCCGATTTCCTGGTTCCGATGGATGCCAAGCGCAATCCGCAAATCGGCTCGACCGATGTGGGCGACGTCAGCTGGGTGGTACCGACCGTTCAGGTCCATGCCCCGACGATTGCGATCGGCACTCCCTTGCACACCTGGCAGGTGGTGGCGCAGGGCAAGACCCCGGCCGCCCACAAGGCGATGGTGCAGGCCGCAAAGGCGATGGCCGGCCTTGGCATCAAGGCGTTGACCGAGCCGGACCTGATCGCCGCCGCCAAGGCCGACCTCAAAAAACGCACCGCGCGCACGCCCTATGTCTGCCCGATGCCGGACAGTGTCGCGCCGCCGCTGGACATGTCGCTGGGCTGATTTCGTCTGAGGGCCCGGCGAACAAATTTTTTGCAGTCTGGACCGCGTTTGGCCCCGGGATACCGGAGGATTGCCGAAGCGGTGTGCGCCGCAGCGTGCGTTTGCCCAAGCGATCACCAGAATCCACGCGCCCTGATCTGGATTGTCACGCGCCAGACGTTGACCTCCGAGGCATTTGGTGTGCCATCTATTGCCATCTGCCAAAACCAAACCCGGCGCACCCCCGCGGCGCGCCGTGTCGAGGCGCGAACCGGACGAGGGGAACCATGCTGGATAACGAACTGCGTACCATGATCGACGAGGTGAAGGACGGCCGCATGGATCGCCGCGGCTTCATTCAGCGCATGATCGCCCTCGGCCTCACCGCCCCCATGGCCACCCAAATTCTCGCCATCGGCGGCGTCGCCATGGCCCAGAGCCCGACACCGTACATGCCGACCAAGCGTGGCGGAGGCGGCCCGCTGAAGCTGCTGTGGTGGCAGGGGCCGACCCTGCTCAATCCGCATTTTGCCACCGGCACCAAGGACCAGGACGCGTCGCGCATCTTCTATGAACCGCTCGCAAGCTGGGATGTCGACGGCCATCTCAACCCGATCCTCGCCGCCGAAATTCCCTCGATCCAGAACGGTGGTCTCGCTGCCGACGCCAAGTCGGTCACCTGGAAACTCAAACCCGGCGTCAAATGGCACGACGGCAAGCCGTTCACCGCCGACGACGTGGTGTTCAACTGGGAATACGCCACCGATCCCGCGACTGCAGCGGTGAGCGGCGGCACTTACGCCGATGCCACCGTCGAAAAAATCGATGACCTCACCGTTCGCATCCTGTTCAAGGTGCCGACGCCGTTCTGGGCCAACGCCTTTGTCGGCGCCTATGGCTGCATTATCCCAAAACACCTGTTCGCGGAGTACAAGGGCGGCAAATCCCGCGAAGCCCCGAACAATCTCAAGCCGGTCGGCACCGGTCCTTACAAGTTCGTCGAGTTCAAGCCGGGCGACCTGATCCGCGGCGAGATCAACCCCGACTATCACATGCCCAGCCGTCCCCACTTCGACACGATCGAACTGAAGGGCGGCGGCGATGCCGTCTCGGCGGCGCGCGCGATCATCCAGACCGGCGAATATGACTATGCCTGGAACATGCAGGTCGAGGACGAGGTCCTGCTGCGGCTCGAAAAGGGCGGCAAGGGCAAGACCGTCTATGCGGTCGGTGGTGACATCGAGTTCATCGCCGTCAACTCCACCGACCCCAATACCGAGGTGGACGGCGAACGTTCCTCGATGAAGACGAAGCATCCGATCTTGTCCGATCTGGCTGTGCGCAAGGCCCTGGCGCTCCTCATCGACCGCAACGCCATTCAGAAGGTCATTTACGGCCGCGCCGGACGCACCACCGCCAACTACCTCAACGGCCCCGCGCCCTTCGTTTCCAAGAACACGGCGTGGGAATTCAGCGTCGAGAAGGCGAGCAAGCTGCTGGACGATGCCGGGTGGAAGCCAGGCGCGGACGGCATCCGCGAAAAGGACGGCAAGAAGCTGAAGCTGCTCTACCAGACCTCGATCAACGGGCCGCGCCAGAAGACCCAGGCGATCGTCAAGCAGGCCTGCCAGAAAGCCGGGATCGACGTCGAGCTGAAATCGGTCGTGGCCTCGGTGTTCTTCTCCTCCGACGTCGCCAATCCCGACACCTATGCGCATTTCTACGCCGACCTCGAGATGTTCCAGATACCGATGACCCAGCCCGATCCGGTGCTGCTGATGCGGCGCTATCATTCGCGCTACGTCGCCACCAAGGAGAACAAGTGGCAGGGCTCGAATTTTCCGCGCTGGGTCAACAAGGAATATGACGCGGCGATCGACGCGGCGGAAACCGAAGTCGACCCGGTCAAGCGCGCGGAACTCTACATCAAGTGCAACGACCTGATGTGGCAGGAAGGCGTCATGATTCCCGTGATGCACCGCGTCAAGGTCGGCGCGACCGCCAACGCGCTGCGCCCGGTCATGAGCGGTTGGGCCAACGATCTGGATAACCTGCAGGACTGGTATCGGGAGGCGACGGGATAATCGGCGAAGGGATTTTCCCTCATGGGTCAGTATGTCCTGCGTCGCCTGTTGATCGCAGTGCCGAGCCTGCTCGGCATTTCGCTCGTTCTGTTCACCGTACTGGCGCTGGCGCCCGGCGATCCCTTTAGCGATCTGGCGACCAATCCGAACGTACCGCCCGAAGTAGCGCAGGCACTTCGGGCCAAGTTCGGCCTCGACGATCCGATCTATCTTCGCTACCTGCACTGGCTGGTGGCGATGGCACAGGGCGACTGGGGCTTCTCCTTTGCCAGCCGGGCGAATGTCGACACCCTCATCCTGCAGCGCCTGCCCACCACGCTCTATGTGATCGGTTCGGCGCAGCTGCTGGCGCTTGTGATTGCAATCCCGGTCGGCGTCTATGCCGCCACACGTCCGTATTCGATCTTCGACCAGATCGCCAATACCTTCGCCTTCATCGGCTTTTCGCTGCCGACCTTCTTCACCGGCCTGCTGTTCATCCTGGTTTTTTCGGTCAAGCTGGACTGGCTGCCCTTCGTCTATTCGACCGACATCAAGGGAACAGGCATCCACTGGGTGCTCGAACAGATCAAGCAAGCCATCATGCCGGTGATGGTGCTCGGCCTGTTCCAGGCGGCCTCCATGACCCGCTTCGTGCGCTCGGCCATGCTGGACGTGATCCGGCTCGACTACGTCACCACCGCCCGCGCCAAGGGGCTCGGCCAGGCCAACGTGATCGTCAAGCATGTGATGCGCAACGCCATGATCCCGGTCGTCACCCTGATCGCGTTGCAGATACCGGCGGTGTTCGGCGGCGCCATCGTCACCGAGCAGATTTTTCGCATTCCCGGCATCGGCTCTCTGCTGATTTCCTCCATTCTCTCCAATGACACGCCGGTGGTGATGGCCGTGACCTTCGTCTTCGCCTGCCTTGTGGTGTTCTTCAATCTGATCGCGGATGTGCTGTATGGCTGGCTTGACCCTCGCATCTCGCTCCGCTGAGCGGGGCGGCTACTCGCCCTGGCGCGAGACCTGGCGGCGCTATCGCCGCCACAAGCTCGCCGTGGTCAGCGCGGTGCTGCTGCTGGTGCTGGCCGCGGCGGTGATCTTCGGCCCCTTCGTCTGGCGTGTCGCCATCAATGAAATCGATTTCACCGCGCGGCTCGAGGGCCCCTCGTTCGCCCACCCCTTCGGCACCGACGATCTGGGTCAGGATATTCTCGCCCGCATGATCTACGGCGGCCGCATCTCGCTCGCGGTCGGGCTTGCCGCGATGGCGGTGTCCGTCATCGTCGGCACGCTGATCGGCGCGCTCGCCGGCATGTCGCGCGGCGCGCTCGGCCACGCGCTGATGTGGCTCACCGATCTCTTTCTCTCGCTGCCGCAATTGCCGCTGCTGCTGCTCCTGATCTACCTGTTCCGCGACGGGCTCAAGGCCGCTTTCGGTCCGGAGGGCGGCATCTTCATTCTGATCGTTCTGGTCATCGGCGGCCTGCGCTGGATGCCGGTCGCGCGACTGGTGCGCGCCCAGTTCCTCTCGCTGCGCGAGAAGGAGTTCGTCGAGGCCGCCCGCGCGCTCGGCGCCAGTCCGTTGCGGCAGATCGTCCGCCATATCCTGCCCAACGCGCTCGGGCCGGTCATCATTGCGGGCACCATCGATGTCGCCGCCGCCATCATCGCGGAATCGACGCTGTCGTTTCTCGGCCTCGGCTTTCCGCCGGATACCCCGACCTGGGGCCGACTGCTCTACGACGCCAAGGATTATCTCGACATCGCCGCGCACTGGGCCTTGTTCCCGGGCGGGGCGATCTTCATCGCCGTCGTCGCCATCAACTTCATCGGCGACGGGTTGCGCGACGCGCTCGACGCGCGGCGGGTGATCTGATGGCGCCGCTGCTCGAAATCAAGGGCCTGAAGACCCACTTCGCCACCGACGACGGCATCCTGCAGGCCGTCGACGGTGTCGATCTCTCGATCAACAAGGGCGAGACCCTGTGCGTGGTCGGTGAATCCGGTTGCGGCAAGACCGTCACCGCGATGTCGATCCTCAAGCTGATCGCGATGCCGCCGGGCCGCATCGTCGCAGGCCAGATCATCTTCGAGGGCCGCGACCTGGTGCCGCTGACCAGCGATCAACTGGATGAAGTCCGGGCCAAGGAAATCGGTTTCATCTTCCAGGAGCCGATGACCTCGCTCAACCCGGTGCTGTCGATCGGCGAGCAGATCGCCGAGAGCCTGCGCCGCCACGAGGCCGTGACGCGCAAGCAGGCGCTCGCCCGCACCATCGAGATGCTGCAACTGGTCCAGCTCCCGAATGCCGCCGGCCGCGTCCATGACTACCCGCACCAGTTCTCGGGCGGCATGCGCCAGCGCGTCATGATCGCGATGGCGCTGGCCTGCAAGCCCAAGCTCGTCATCGCCGACGAACCGACCACCGCGCTCGACGTCACCATCCAGGCCCAAATCCTCGATCTGCTGCAGGACATGAAGGAACGCTTCGGCATGGCGGTCATGCTGATCACCCATGCGATGGGCGTGGTGGCCGAGACCGCGCAGCGCGTGGTGGTGATGTACGCCGGCAAGATCGTCGAGGAGGCCGACGTCGACAGCCTGTTCGAAAGCCCGGGCCATCCCTACACGCAGGGCCTGATCCGCTCGATCCCACGCATCGACCTCGCCGCCACGCACAAGACCCGGCTGGAGGCGATTGGCGGTTCGGTGCCGAGCCTGATCAATCCCGCCCCCGGCTGCCGCTTCGCCGCGCGCTGCCGCCACGTCATGAGCATCTGCACCGAAGTGGAACCGCTGCTGCGCGAGATCGCGCCCGGTCACCGCATGGCCTGCCATCTCGGAGCTGTGCCATGAGCGAGCTTCCGATGAGCGAATCTTTGACGCGTGCGCCCGAAACCAGCGAGCCGCTGCTGCGCGTCACCAATCTCAAGAAGCATTTTGCCGTCAAGGGCGGACTGCTTTCGCGCGAGGTCGGGCGCGTTCATGCGGTGGACGGCGTCTCCTTTGCGGTGAAGCGCGGCGAGACGCTCGGACTGGTCGGCGAGTCCGGCTGCGGCAAATCCACCACCGCCCGCTGCGTGCTACGCCTGATCGAACCCAGCGAAGGCGAGATCATCTTCGACGGGCAGAACGTGCTGAGCCTCGACGGCGACGATCTGCGCGCGATGCGGCGCAACATCCAGATCGTATTCCAGGACCCGTTCGCCTCGCTCAATCCGCGCATGACCGTCGGCGCAATCCTCGGCGAAGCCTTCATCATCCACAAGCTCGCCTCCTCGGCCAGCGAGCGCGAGGAGCGGGTCGCGAACCTGCTTCTCAAGGTCGGGCTTAAGCCCGAGCACATGCGGCGCTACCCGCACGAATTTTCCGGCGGCCAGCGCCAGCGCATCGTGATCGCGCGTGCGCTCGCGGTCGAGCCCAAGTTCATCGTCTGCGACGAGCCGGTTTCGGCGCTCGACGTTTCGATCCAGGCGCAGGTGATCAATCTCCTGGAAGACCTGCAGGCCGAGCTGAACCTCACTTATCTGTTCGTGGCGCACGACCTGTCCGTCGTCGAGCATATTTCCGACCGCGTCGCGGTGATGTATCTCGGCCGCATCGTCGAGCTTGCCAGCGCCAGCGACCTCTACCGCAACCCGCAGCATCCCTACACGCAGGCGCTACTGTCAGCCGTGCCGGTGCCGGACCCCAAGGTGAAGCGCAAGCGGATCCGCCTGCAGGGCGACGTGCCAAGCCCGATGAACCCGCCCAAGGGCTGCCATTTCCACACCCGCTGCCCGATCGCCGAACCCCGCTGCCGCGAAGTTGCGCCCGAACTGAAGCAGGGCAGCGACGGACATTTCGTGGCGTGCCACCTCGCATAAGGCTTTGCGTAGCCCGGATGCGCGTAGCGAAATCCGGGACCCGTCTAACACCTCCCTGGATTTCGCTACGCTCATCCGGGCTACGAATCCGGCTCGTTCCTTTTAGTCTACACGATCCTGTTTTCCCGCAGTGCTGCGATGGCGGCCGCATCATAGCCGAGCTCGGCCAGCACCAGATCGGTGTGCTCGCCCAGCGTCGGCGCCCGCGTCACGATCTCGCCGGGCGTTTCCGACAGCCGGACTGCGGCGCGCGCCAGCGGCGCGGGTTTTGGCAAGCCGGGATAATCGACCTCCTGCAGGAAGCCGGCGGCGCGGATGTGCGGATGATCCAGCGCCTGCTGCGGGCTCAGCACCGGGCCGGCCGGGATCATCGCCTTGCCGAGGGTATCGAGCGCCTCCTGCGAGGTGCGCTCGGCGCACCAGCGCGCCATCCGCTCGCTGATCACGGGACCGTTCTCGCCGCGCTTGAGATCGTCGGCGAAGCGCGGATCCTGCAGCCAGTGATCCTCGCCCATCAAGTTGGCCCAGCGGATGAACAGCGGGTGGCCCGTGACCTGGCACAACACCCAGCCGTCCTTCGTGCGATAGATGTCGATGGGCGCCGCGGTCTGGCCGAGATTGCCGGTCGGAACGCGATTGGCCGCGATCACGGCCTGTTCGATCAGCGTCGCATTGGTGAAGGAGAGCGCGGTCGCCAGCAACGCGCCCTCGACGATCTGGCCGCGCCCGGACTTCGCTTTCTCCATCAGCGCCGCGAGCGTGCCGAACGCACAATGCAGCGCCGTTCCGAAGTCCACCCAGCTGACCGCGGCCCGGTACGGCGGATCGCCTTTGCCGGTCATGTAGACCGCGCCCGACATCACCTGCCCGACGCCGTCGAAGCCGACCCGATCGGACCACGGGCCGGGCCCGCCAAACGCGGTCGCCGTGGTCAGGATGATATCCGGCTTGATCGCCTTCAGCGACTCGTAATCGAGCTTCATTGCCTGGAGCGTCTGCGGCGGCAGATTGGCGACGACGACATCGGCGGTGGCGATCAGCCGGCGCATCACCTCCTGGCCCTCGGGCTTCATCGGATTGAGCGTGATGCACTTCTTGTTGCGGTTGATCTGCAGGAACAGCGCGCCCTCGCCGCCTTCGCCGACGGGCGCGACGAAGCGATCCTCGCTGCCGTCACGCTTTTCGACGCGGATGACCTCAGCGCCGAATTCGGCCAGCAAGGTCGCGCAATATGGCCCCGCGATATAGCGCCCGAAATCCAGGACGCGCACGCCCTCCAGAACTCCCCCCATCAGTCCATCCCTTTTGTTTTACTTGACGGAAGCGTTCTCCAATTGAGGACATCGAGTCAACCATTCTGGCGTCTCCCACGGTCTCGCAGGCGTTTCCGTGATGGCCGGCTCGGCACAACCAATTTCGACACAGTTCTGTCGTCGTTATCAGGCTAATTCCGTTTGCCGGATGGGGGCTGCCTTGATGCTTTGGAAGTGGTGGGCTTACGCTGTCATACTCTGTTGCCTGGGCTCTCCCGCGCGTGCCGCCGGTATCCAGCTTCTCGAGTCCGGCCCTGGTTTGGCGGGCGCCATCTGGTATCCCTGCGCGGCGGCGCCGCAGAACGTTCCACTCGGCAGTCTTGCGGTGGATTGGACCGATTCGCTTCAAGGCGTGAAGGATTGTCCCATCGTGGGGACAAAGCTGCCGCTGGTGGTTCTCTCGCACGGCCGTGGCGGCTGGTTCGGGGTCCACCATGACACGGCAGAAGCGCTGGCCGACGCCGGCTTTGTCGTGGCCGCGATCAACCATCCCGGCGATACCTTCAGCGACTCATCGAAGCGCGACACGCTTTCCCCCTGGGCGTCACGCCCGGAAGATATCGTTCGCCTGCTCGATTTCATGCTGAACGACTGGAAGGACAAGGCGTCGATCGATCCCGCCCGAATAGGCTTTTTCGGCTTTTCATTCGGCGGCTACACCGGGCTGGTGCTGGCCGGAGCCAAGCCGGACTTTGGCAGGGTCGCACGATTTTGCACGGATACGACCGGAACGTGCGCGCAACTTCACAACGGCGAAACACCGCCAGACCCGCCGCATGATGCGCGTATCCGGGCCGCGGTGATTGCGGATTCGGCGAGCATCGCTTTCACGAAACAGAATCTGGCTGCTATCAAAATTCCGCTCCAGTTCTGGCGGTCCGAACGGGGAGGTGGCGGCGTGGGTCCGGATGGCACGGCGCGCGTCGCCGATGAATTGCCGGGCAAGCCGGACATTCACACCGTGCCGGCCGGTCACTTTGCGTTTCTTTCGCCATGCTCACCGCAACTCGCGGCCAACCTGCCGCGCTTCTGTACCGATCCGCCCGGTTTCGACCGGACGGCCTTTCACCGTGAATTCGACGCCAGCATTGTCGGCTTCTTTCGCAATCATCTTGCCGCTGGCGGCGAGAACCGTTGAACAGACCGGATTATCGCAAGCGCGCCGCCTCGATCGCGTGCCAGATGCGCGACGGCGTCGCCGGCATGTCGAGATGCGTTACCCCCAGCGGCGTCAGTGCATTCATCACGGCATTCATGATGGTGGCGGGCGCGGCAATGGCGCCGGCCTGACCGCTTCCCTTCACGCCCAGCCGGTTGGCTTTACTTGGAAAGTCAGGTGTCAGACTGCCCTCGAACGAGGGAATATCGTCGGCACGCGGCAGCGCATAGTCCATCAGCGATCCCGAAAGGATCTGGCCGGTCTCGACGTCGTACAGCGCGTGCTCGAATAGTGCCTGTCCGATGCCCTGCACCACGCCGCCATGCACCTGCCCCAGCGTCAGGCGCGGATCGAGCAGGCGGCCGTAGTCATCGAAGATCACGTAACGCGCTAGTTTCACCTCGCCGGTCGCCGGATCAATCTCGACTTCGGCGACATGGCATCCATTGGGAAAGGTGTAGCGGTCGCAGAGATGGGTTGCCCTGTGCGCCAGGCCGGGTGCGACGTCGTCGCTCGCCAGCTGGTACGAGACGCGCGCCACCTCGTCGACGCTGATCTCCTGCCCGGTCGCGGCCACCCGCAACAGGCCTGCTTCGTAATTGACGGCATCGACGCCGGTCTGCAGCAGCCGCGCCGCCAGCCGCCGCGCATTCTCGATCAGGCCTTCGGCCGCCATCAGCAGTGCGGTGCCGCCCTGGTGCATGGAGCGCGCGCCGCCATGCCCGCCGCCGCTGTCGAGATCGTCGGTATCGCCCTGCCGAAATCGAAAACGCTCCAGCGGCAAGCCAAGCGCATGGGCCGCGATCTGGGCGTAGGTGGTTTCATGGCCCTGGCCATTGGAATGCGTGCCGACCTTCAGATCGATCAGGCCGTCCTCGCCGAAACCAAGCTCGGCGACTTCGTTGGGCTGGCCCCGCGCGGTTTCGAGAAAGCAGGCATAACCGAGACCACGCAATCGGCCCTTCGCGCGCGAGCTCTTTTGGCGCGCCTTGAATCCTTCCGCCGCAGCGACCGCGTGATCGATCGCGTGTGCAAAGCTGCCCTGCTCGACCGTCAGCCCCATCGCGCTCGCGTAGGGAAACCGGCTGACGATGTTCTTGCGCCGCAGCGCCAGCGCCTCCATGCCGAGCTGCGCTGCTGCAATGTCGATCAGGCGCTCGATCAGATAGTTCGACTCGGGCTTGCCGGCGCCGCGATAGGCGTCGACCGGCGTGGTGTTGGTGAAGACGCCCTGCGCCTGAAATGCGATCAGCGGAATGTCGTAAACGCCGCCCATCGCGCTTGCCATCGCCATGGTCGGCACCACAGGCGCTACCGTCGAGACATAGGCGCCGAGATTGGCGAGCACTTGTGTGTCGAGCGCCAGGAAGCGGCCGTTGCGATCGAGCGCCAGGCGCGCCCGGATGATGCTATCGCGGCCATGCACGGAGGCCACGAAATCCTCGCCGCGATCCCCGATCCATTTGACCGCGCGGCCGAGGCGGCGCGCCGCCCACAATACCAGCACCCATTCCGGATAGAGCACGTTCTTCATCCCGAAGCCGCCGCCGACGTCGGGAATGCTGACGCGCAACGCTTCACGGGGAATGCGAAACACGGAGTCGGCGAGCAGATCGCGGATCGCATGCGCACCGGCGGCGGAGGCTGTCAGGTGCAGACGGCCGCTCGACGCGTCGAACTCCCCGAGCGCGCCGCGGGTTTCCAGTGGTGCCGCGACCACGCGGTTGTTGACCAGTTCGCATTCCACGACATGCGCGGCACGGCCGATCGCGGCTTCCACCGGCCCGATCTCGCCGCGGTTGAACCGGAACGCGATGTTGTCGCTGGCTTCCGGCCAGATTAACGGGGCTCCCGACGTGACCGCGGCCGTGATCGCGACGACCGGCGCCAGCGGCTCGTAGTCGACGACGACAGCTTCGGCGGCATCGCGTGCGCTCTCAGCGCTGTCGGCGACCACGAAGGCGACGGGTTCGCCGACATGGCGCACCACGTCGCGCGCCAGCGCGTGACAGGGCGGCACCACCAGCGGCGTTGTCATCGGGATCTGGGTCACCGCGCAGGGCAGCGGGCCAATATGGTCGGCAGCCAGATCGGATCCGGTGAGCACGGCGGCGACACCGGGCATCCGGCGTGCCGCATCGGCTTGAATCTGGCGAATGCGCGCATGCGCATGCGGCGAGCGAACGACAACGCCGTGAAGCGCGTTCGGCGTCGCCAGATCGGCGATGTAACGTCCGCGCCCCCGCACGAAGCGCGCGTCTTCAAGACGATTGATGCTGCGCCCCAACAATGGCTCGGTCATGCCGGTTGTATGGAACTGGGTAGCCGTGAAGGCAATAGCAGCCATGTTTCAAATGGTACCCTTGAATGGTTGGAATAGTCCGTCGCCCTATCCTAGTATGGATTGCCTGCATCCATACCCCGAGCCGCGTCCGATCGTGCCGCCGAAGACCTCGGCAACGCCATCCATCTCGAACATGTCAACGTCCAGGTCCCCGATCAGCGGCTGGCGATGTTGTTTTACGTCACGGGGCTTGGGCTGACCCGCGATCCCTATCTGATGGTGTCCGACACCAACATGTGGATCAATGTGGGCAAGAGCCAGTTTCATCTGCCTGAAGGCAGAGCGCAGGTTCTGCGCGGCCATACCGGACTGGTCATTGAAGGCCGCGCGGCGCTGCTCGACCGGCTCGCTTCCGTCGCCAAAAAGCTCGAAAGCACGGCGTTCGCATTCACCGAGCATAACGACTACGTCGAGGCGATCTGTCCGTGGGGCAATCGCGTGCGCTGTTACGAGCCGGACGCAGATCGTTTCGGGCGCATCACGCTCGGCATTCCCCATGTCGAATTCGAGGTGCCGGTCGGAACGGCACCGGCGATCTGTGCCTTCTATCCCGAGATCATGGGAATGCCGGCGGAACTGCGAAACGGCGACCGCCCCGTCGCGGTCGTGAAGACCGGTCACGGCCAGCATCTGCGGTTCCGCGAGAGCGACCGGTCGCAGGGCGAATACGACGGCCACCATGTGCAGATCTACATCACGAATTTTTCCGGACCGCACCGGCGGCTCGCGGAACGCAACCTGATCTTCAGCGAGGACAACCCGTACCAGTACCGGTTTCGCGACCTCGTCGATCTCGCAAGCGGCAAGCACCTGTTCACGGTCGAGCACGAGGTGCGCAGCGCCACCCATCCGATGTTCATGCGGCCGATGGTCAACCGCAATCCGGCACAGAACAACCGCAACTACGCCCTCGGCCACGACCAGTGGCTGTGGGCGATGGGACCGGACGAATACGACCGCCGTTAGCTCCCAGGTGCACCGGTCCGGCGTCCCGTTAACGGGGTCTTGACTGTTATCCGGGCCTATTTGATGCTGCAGCGCACGATAACGTCGGGGTGAGCCGAATTGCGAGACAGCAAATGGGATGAGCGGTTCATGCTTCTGGCCCACCATCTGGCGGAATGGAGCATCGAAAAAGGACGGCGCGTCGGCGCCGTCATCGTCGGGCCCGACAATGAAGTTCGCTCCACCGGGTTCAACGGCCTGCCGCGCGGCGTGAACGATGCGGTGGAGGAACGTCACTCCCGCATCACCGGCGCAAAATACATCTGGAGCTGCCACGCCGAACAGAACGCCATCTTCAACGCGGCCCGCATCGGCATCGCGCTGAAGGGCTGCGCGATCTACGTGCCCTGGTTTCCCTGCGTCGAATGCACCAAGGCGATCATTCAGTCGGGGATCACGGAGGTCATAGGCTACGAACTCGACCGTCCGAACTCCAATTGGGCCCAGGATTTCGCCATCGCCAGCACGATGCTGAAGGAAGCCAACGTGGTCGTCCGGTTCATTCCGAGGCTCGCAGAGCTGCCGGATGTATCCGACGATAACAGCTGAGCCGTTGCTTCCCGTCACCTGGTGCCGTAGGCGCGGTCCCCCGCGTCGCCAAGGCCCGGCACGATAAAGGCGTCCTTGTCGAGCCCCTCGTCGATGGCGGCGAGCCAGACCGGAACGTCCGGGTGAATGCCGCGCATGCGCTCGATCCCTTCCGGCGAAGCGATCAGGCTGACCAGGCGGATGTCATTGGCGCCCCGCTCCTTGAGCCGGTCGACCGCAGCGACCGACAGGTTCGCCGTCGCCAGCACGGGAGAAACCACGATCACGAGCCGCTCGTGCAGATCGCTCGGGGCCTTGAAGAAATATTCCACCGCCGTGAACGTCTCTGGCTCGCGATAGAGCCCGATATGGGCGACACGCGCGGTCGGCACCAGGTCGAGCATGCCGTCCGCGAAGGTGACGCCGGCGCGCAGCACCGGCGCGAACACCAGTTTCTTGCCTGAAATCTCCGGCGATTTCATCTTCGCCAGCGGCGTCTCGATCTCGACATCGGCGAGCGGCAGATCGCGGGTCACCTCGTAGCACAGCAGCATCCCGATCTCCTTGAGGAGTTCGCGAAACGACTTGGTCGAGGTGTCCTTGCTGCGCAACAGTGTCAGCTTGTGCTGCACCAGCGGGTGGCTAACGATCGTGACGCCTTCCATGACCTAGGATCCCTGCTTTTTAAATTTGAGCATGATCTCCGCGCAAACGCGTTCCGCGTTTGTCGCGAGGGAAAACCGGTGCCCACTTTTTCGGATCATGCTCTAAAACACCGTGCCGTCGCTGACGATCTTTACTGGCGGCGACGCATCGGCGCGGCGATCGCGTGCCAGCCGCCGGCCCGCCGCCCAGGTGCCGCCTTCGAGAATTTTCGCCAGCGGCAGTGCGTCGGCGTCGAGCCCGAGACGGCGCCGCACGCCGTCGGCAACGCGATCGAGCAATGCCACCGTCAACGCCCGCCATTCCACGACAAGGGATGAAGCCACATCGTGCTCGCGCGATGCATCACCTTCGTCGCGGAACGTCAGCACGCCGTGATCGACGAACAGTCCGCCGTTGCGATATTCGGCGAGGCCCGTCAGCCCGTCGATATCGGTCACATCGATGCCGGCGCGCTGCAGCGGCTCGATCAGAGAATAGGTCAGCCACTGCGAGAGCTTGTGCAGCGGCATCAGATGGCTGGTCGCGTCCCCGGTCGTCAGCATCGGATGCTTCCAGCAATCGCCGAGCGCAATCCCGCCGAGCGTCAGCCGCGACGGCCAGATCGGCCCGAGCTCCTTCAGAAGCTCCGACAATATTGTCGGCGCCGGAAGCCTGCGATCAGCGGCAAGCTTTGCCAGCCGATCGAACAGCCCGCCGGGCCGCGGCGTATCGTTGAGTCCGAACACACCTGGCTTTGCGGCCGACAACCTGCCGAGGCTGCGCAATAAATTCACGCGGCCATCGAGGCCGACCAGCGGATTGTCCGCCGAGACCTGCATGCCGCGTTCGAGGTCGGCCACGGTGAAATTCGTAAGCCGCTCGGCATCGGCCCGAAGCGGATCTTTGGGATCGGACGAGAAGGCGCCGCTCGTGAACATCGCAAGGCTCGCCAGTCCCAATCCTTCCGAGCGGCCGATCGCCGATCCGCTGACGGGATCGCGGTAACGCCACGACGGGCCGGCGCCGGCGTCGAGGAAGACGCTGACCATGGCGAGATCGAATTCGGCACGGGCCCGCGCCGCCGGATCGGGCCATGCGATCCGGTCGGCTAACTCAATCCAGCGATCGACACCGTCAATCGCAAAATGCCGCCAGCGCGAATGAAACGGTATCGCCAGCGTGGGATAGGCCTTGCGCGTGGTCTCCGCGACCAGTTCAGCGGTCGCGTCCATGCGATCGAGGTGGATGCGAAAGTTCGCAAGCCCGTCCTCGAGGCCGATCGCCAGCAGCCGATGGGCGCGCTGGCGAACCGCTCCGGCGTTCAGCAACGACAACGCTGCCGCCGTCTCGGGATTTTCGACAGACACCGCCGCGCTCAATATTTGTCGAGCGAGCGGCCGACGAAGTCCCGCTGGGTCGGTTCATCCGGCGAATAATAGCCGGCGGCTTTCTTCGCAACGATTTCGACCTGGGCATCCGCCGGCACCAGATCGTCGGGGATCGGCACGCGTTCGACGATGTCGATGCCCTGGCTTACCAGCGCGTCGTACTTCATGTCGCTCATGGAAACGAAGCGGTCGATCCGCTTCAGGCCGAGCCAGTGCACGACGTCAGGCATCAACTGCTGGAATCGTGCATCCTGCACGCCCGCGACGCATTCTGTGCGCTCGAAATACTGGGCCGCGGCGTCGCCGCCTTCCTGCCGCTTGCGCGCGTTGTAGACCAGGAATTTGGTGACCTCGCCGAGCGCGCGGCCTTCCTTGCGGTTGTAGATGATGATGCCGAGCCCGCCTGTTTGCCCGGCCCGCACGCACTCCTCGATGCCGTGCAGCAGATACGGCCGGCAGGTGCAGATATCCGAACCGAACACATCGGAGCCGTTGCATTCGTCATGCACGCGGCAGGTGATGCGGGTGCGATGATCAGGCAGCTTGGTGACATCGCCGAACAGATAGGCGGTGGTGCCGCCGATCGGCGGAAGGAACACATGAAGGTCGGGCCGCGTCACCAGTTCGGGAAACATGCCCGCGGTCTGCTCGAACAACTGCCGGCGCAGGTTATTTTCGGTGGTGGCGAAGCGCGCCGCAATTCCCGGCAGATACCACACCGGGTCGATCGCGATCTTGACGACGGAGACACTTCCGCTCTCGTGAACGACATCGCCGTCGCGCTTGAGCCGGCCCGCCGTGATCGCTGCCTGCAACTCCGGCAGATCGAGCCGCGCGCGGGTGACGGCGATACTCGGGCGGATGTCGATGCCCTCGGCGATTTGCTTCGAAAATTCTACCGCGGCGAGATGCCCCCACGGGTCGAGCGAGACGATCTTGTTTGGATCGGTCCATTGCGGGAACGGCCCGATCACCGCCGCCGGCTGGGTATTGGTCAGGTCAGGACGCCGGATCGGATCGAGCTCGCCTGAGGAGACCGCCAGCGCGCGATAGATCGAATAGGAGCCGCTATGGGTGCCGATCACGTTACGGTCCTGCGGACGTGAAACCGTGCCGATGACCGGCCCGCGTTCGCGCGCCGTCGCTGCGCCCCAGTGGATCGGGAATTCAACCTTCGCGCCCGGCGCCGGGTGGGAAGTGATCCGGATATGGTCAGTCCGATTGGAGCGAGTCATCGTCACACACCAATAGATGCCGATTGTCCGCCGAGCGGAGGGTCCGGCCGTAACAATCGAAGGATTCTCCAATATGGAGGAATAGCCGCAGAATACAACGGGCGTTTGGCGGTGGCGCCGGCCGGCGACGGGTGGATCGCGCCCGTCTCCGCTGGAATCGAAATCTTGTAGGGAATCTCGCTATTTATGGGGTCTGGAAGCAGCATTTGCCCCGGGAAACGGGGAATTTCGAGGCGGTATCAGGGAATAGTGATACGCCGGCGCGCGGGGTCGAACGCGCGGACAGCAAGAAGCCGCTCGGGCTCGCGATCCATCGCCATCCACCGGGCGCTGCGCCGGATCACTTCAGCACATTCTTCTGGGGTTCGATCGGCGGGGGCAGGTCCTGACTTCCCAGCAGCGCGAGCATCTCGCGTTCGATCATTCGCTTCATCGCGTCCAGCGGAAGCGCATTGGGCTCCAGCCCGAATGGATCCTCGAGTTGATGGCCGAGCGCATCGAGTCCGAAGAAGGTGTAGGCAACGAGCAGGACGGGCAGAAGCGTCCACCAGTCCAGCGATCCGGCAAGCGCGAACGGCAGCGTCAGACAGAAAATGAGGGCCGTCCGGTGCAGCAGCAGGGAATAGGCGAACGGCACGGGGGTCGATACGATGCGTTCGCATCCGCCCTGTACGTTGGAGAGTACGGTGATCTGACCTTCGAGGACTGAATAGTGGATTTGTCCGATCCGATCCTGGCGCACCAGCGTCAGGCAATATCTTCCGATCTGATAGAGCACGGCATCCGTTCGGTTGGGGCTGCCTGAAGCAGCGCCAATATCGCACCAATGCTTGATCGCCACCAGTTCGTCTTCGCCCCGCAGGCGGGCCGCCAGTCCGGCGGTGAAGCCGCACAAGCCGCGGAGAAGAAAGCGCCGATCGTCGTCCTCCAACGTGGAGACCTGACGCGCAAACGACCGGCAGGCGATGATCAATTCGCCCCAAAGCTCCCGGCCCTCCCACCAGCGGGCGTAGCAGGCGTTGTTTCGGAAACTCATGAAGACGGACAGTGCAATCCCGATCAAGGTAAAGGGAATGGCGCTGATCCGCGCGAAGATGCCAGGATGCTCTCGTGCGGCGAAGATGGCGATCACGCTGACGAGTGCAATCGTCATGAGTTGAGGCGTGATCCGCGGCAGGATCGAGCCGTTGACCGCAAATACGATATCCTTGAAGCTGGGCTTGGAACGAACGATCATGTCGGCTTCCGCGAAAGCCTCGCTCTTTCGGCGCTGTCATCTCGTTTCTGCATGATCGTTACCTGGATTGTCCCTTTCGGTCGCCGCGCTTGATCGCGAACCCTATCGCGCGCGCAAAGCAACAGCCGCGCCACTCCGGCAGACGATCGGAATCTCAAAGACTTAAAGATTCAAACTCACGTGGTCCATGGACATTTTGTCCAGTGACAGAGGACAAATTGTCCATGGAAATCAATATGATAGCGTGATTTACTGGGAGCCGCCAGCAGCTTCAGGAGCGCTTGACCATGACGGACAGCAAGCCTCGTTATAAGACCTACCATCACCCCGCCGGTGGGTGGGGTGCTGCAGCCGCCACCGCAAAAGTGCTGCTCGAGCAGAGCGTCGTCACCAAGGGCTCTCGCGCCTTGCTCGCGATGAACCAGCCGGGCGGCTTCAAATGTCCGAGCTGCGCCTTTCCCGACGCGGATTGCAAAAAGACACTCGATTTCTGCGAGAACGGCGCCAAGGCGCTGGCCTTCGAGGCGACGAAGCGAAGGGTCACCCGGGAATTCTTTGAGCAATACACCGTGTCCGAACTGATGGAGAAGTCGGACTACTGGCTCGAAATGCAGGGGCGCCTGACCGAGCCGATGCGCTACGACGCTGCTTCCGACCGATATGTGCCGTGCGATTGGGACGCGGCATTTGCCATGATCGGAAGTCATTTGCGGGCGCTTGAGAGTCCCCACCACGCCGAATTCTACACGTCCGGTCGCACACCCAACGAAGCTGCATTCCTGTACGCAATTTTCATTCGCCAGTTCGGCACCAACAACTTCCCCGACTGCTCGAATATGTGTCACGAACCCACGAGCCGCGGCCTGCCCCCCTCTATCGGGGTTGGAAAAGGAACCGTGGTACTGGAGGACTTCGAGCACGCTGAAGCCATATTCGTCATTGGACAGAATACCGGCACCAATTCGCCGCGCATGATGACCAATCTGGTTGAAGCGCGAAAGCGCGGCGTCCCGATTGTCGCCGTCAATCCCATGCCGGAGCGGGCTCTTATACGCTTCGCCGAGCCGCAGGACATCCTGCAGATGGCGACGTTCGGATCGAGTCCGATAGCAAGCGAATTCGTTCACATCCGCATTGGCGGTGACCTCGCCCTTCTCAAGGGCATGATGAGGGTGATGTTCGAGCGCGACGCCAAAGGCGAGAAGGTCCTCGACCACGAATTCATCCGTGCGCATACGGTCGGTTTGGAAGCCATCCGCGAGGAAGTGCTGGCCCAGGAGTGGAAAGACATCGTCGAGGTCTCCGGCGTCGACGAGGCACAGATTCGCCGCGTTGCCGACATCTACATCCGCTCGCGCGCGACAATGATCTGCTATGGAATGGGCCTGACCCAGCATCAGGATGGCTCGCGGCTGCTCCAGCAGGTGGTGAATCTGCTCCTGCTGCGCGGCAATTTCGGCAAGCCCGGTGGCGGCATTTCACCTATTCGCGGCCATTCGAACGTCCAGGGCGACCGGACGGTCGGCATCGATGAAAAGCCGTCCGAGGAGTACCTGGATCGCGTGCGCGACGTCTTCGGCTTTGAGCCACCCCGCGCGCACGGCCACCACACCATCGAATCCATCGAAGCGATGCATGACGGCGTCGCCAAGGTCTTCATCGGGATGGGCGGCAACTTCGTTCGCGCCGTTCCCGACACCGAAAGATCATATGCCGCCATGCGAAAGCTGGCATTGACGGTCGGCATCGCGATCAAATTGAACCGGGGCCACCTGGTTCATGGGCGCGACGCGCTGATCCTGCCGGTGATCTCCCGTTCCGAGATGATACACACGTCGGCAGGAGAGCAGTTCGTCACGATCGAAGATTCGATGTCCAATGTCACGGCGTCACGTGGCGTATTGAAGCCTGCCAGCCCTGATTTGCTGCCGGAAGTCGAAATTGTCTGCCGGATGGCGCGCGCTACGCTTCCGGACAGCAAGATCCCGTGGGAAAGCTATATTCACGACTACGATCTCATTCGCGACAAGATCGCCGCCGTTTATCCGGAGATCTACAGCGATTTCTCCGAGAAGATAAAAAACCCAAAGGGCCTTCACCTCGACGTGCCGCCGCGCCGGCTGGTTTGGCCCACGCCCAACGGCAAAGCGAATTTCCTGCTGTTGCCGGGCCTCGAGGTAAACGTTCCCGTTGCCGACCCGACGATGTTGCGGTTGGCGACAGTCCGCTCGCACGACCAGTTCAACACGACCATCTACAGCTATAACGACCGTTATCGCGGCGTCTACAACGATCGCATGGTGCTCTTCATGAATGCGGAGGACCGAAGCGCGCGGGGGCTGGAGTCGGGATCGCGCGTCACGCTCGAAACCATCTGTGACGACGGTGTCCAGCGTCGCGTGGATGGATTGACGGTGCTGGATTATCCGATGCCGCGCGGGGCTGTCGCGGGATATTACCCCGAACTGAATCCCCTTTTGCCTCTCGGTTATTACGACAAGATCAGCGGTACGCCTGCCGCCAAGTCGATCCCGGTTCGTGTCGTTACCTAGTTGTCGAAACCGCTTGTTGCGGAGAGCTTCGGCATTTCAAGAAGGAGGCGGTGTTGCTTGGGCATCTCGATCCGGTGATCTTGGCGCGCGCGCAGTTCGCGTTCACCGTCTCCTTCCACTTCGTCTTCCCGGCCTTTTCCATAGGGCTCGCAAGCTACCTGATGGTGCTTGAGGGCCTCTGGTTGAAGACGGGAGATGGCGTCTACGCCAACCTCTACCGCTACTGGCTCAAGATCTTCGCGGTCGTGTTTGGCATGGGTGTCGTCTCGGGCGTTGTCATGTCCTACCAGTTCGGTACGAACTGGTCGGTGTTTTCGACCAAGGCAGGACCGATCGTCGGTCCATTGATGGCCTATGAGGTGCTTACCGCCTTCTTCCTGGAGGCCGGATTCCTCGGAGTCATGCTGTTCGGCATCAGCAAAGTGGGCAAGCGCCTGCATTTCTTCGCCACCTGCATGGTCGCGCTCGGCACGCTCATCTCCGCCACCTGGATCATCGCCGTGAACAGCTGGATGCAGACGCCGGCGGGCTTTGCGATCAACGCCAAGGGGCAATTCGTACCGGCAGGCTCCTGGCTTCCGATCATCTTCACGGCCAGCTTTCCCTATCGCCTCGTCCACACCGTGATCGCGGCCTATCTCACCACCGCGCTCGTCGTTGGTGGCGTCGGCGCCTGGCACCTCCTCAAGGACCGCACCAATCCAGGCGCTCGCAAGATGTTCTCGATGGCAATGTGGATGGCGGCGATCGTGGCACCCATCCAGATCCTGGTCGGAGACGCGCACGGACTGAACACGCTGGAACATCAGCCGGCCAAGGTGCTGGCAATGGAGGGCGACTATCAGCCGAGCCCCAATGGGGCCCCGCTGATCCTGTTCGGCCTGCCGAGCAACGACGAGGCCCGTGTCCGTTACGAAGTGGCCGTGCCCCATATCGGATCGCTGATCCTGAAGCATGATCCGTACGCACCGCTTCCCGGCCTTACCGACTTCCCGCGCGACCAATGGCCCCCGGCCCCAATCATATTCTGGTCGTTCCGGATCATGGTGGCGTTGGGATTCGCCATGCTCGGTGTCGGCCTTTGGAGCCTGCTCGCCCGCGCCCGCAGGAAGCTCTACGACTGGCCAGCGCTGCATGGCGTCGCCGTCGCCATGGGGCCAGCCGGCTTCGTCGCGGTGATCGCGGGCTGGGTCACGACCGAGGTCGGCCGTCAGCCCTTCACGATCTATGGCCTGCTCCGCACCGCGGAATCGCACTCCCCGCTTGCCGCCCCGGCCGTGGCGGCGTCGCTGCTTGCCTTCGTGATCGTCTACTTCAGCGCCTTCGGAGCGGGAACCTATTATCTGCTGCGCCTGATGGCGAAAGCGCCCGAGCGCAACGAAACGGAACCGCCGAACCTGCCGCAGCGCGCGGCCGGCATCACGCCAGCGTCAGGCGTCGGCGTGCCTCTGCCGGCGGGGGAGTGAGCGCCATGGGTAGCATCGACCTCACGATCGTCTGGGCGGTGATCATCGGCTTTGCGGTGATTGCCTATGTCGTCATGGACGGCTTCGACCTAGGCATCGGCATCCTGTTCCCGACCCTGGCGGTCGGCAGCGAGCGCGATCAGGCGATGAACTCGATCGCGCCGGTGTGGGACGGCAATGAGACCTGGCTGGTCATGGGCGGCGGCGGATTGTTCGCTGCCTTTCCGCTCGCCTATGCCATCATTCTTCCGGCGACCTATCCGCTGATGATCGCGATGCTGCTGGGCCTCGTCTTCCGCGGTGTCGCCTTCGAGTTCCGCTGGCGCGACGCGCGTCACCGGCCGCTATGGGACTTTGCATTTTCGCTGGGCTCGGTGGTCGCGGCGCTATCGCAAGGCATCACGCTCGGCGCAGTCCTGCAGGGCATTCATGTCGAGAACGACGCCTATGCAGGCGGATGGCTCGACTGGTTGAGCCCGTTCAGCCTATTGACCGGCGCGGCGGTGGTGATCGGGTATGCGCTGCTGGGTGCGACCTGGCTCGTCTGGAAAACGGAAGGGACGAGCCAGCAACATGCGCGCGGCGCCGCGTTCTGGCTCGGTGCCGGAACGCTCGTCGCGCTCGCCGCGGTGAGCGCGGCGACACCGTTCCTTGGCTATGATTACTGGCGGCGCTGGTTCGCCATGCCCGGCGTTTTGCTGACGGCCCAGGTGCCGCTGCTCGTAGCGATTTGCGCGGCCACTTTCTTCTGGAGCCTCGGCCGCAATTTCGAGCGGCTTCCTTTCCTGATGGCGCTTGCGCTATTCCTGCTTGGCTTCCTTGGGCTTGGCATCAGCATGTATCCCTATGTCGTGCCTCGCGCGGTGACGATCTGGGACGCCGCCGCGCCGCCCGAGAGCCAGTCGTTCATGCTGGTGGGCGCGCTCGTCATCATCCCCTTGATCCTTGCCTATACAGGCTGGGCCTATTGGGTCTTCCGGGGCAAGGCGGGCGTTCACGGATACCATTGATGGAACGCAAACTGCCACTTTGGAAAAGGCTCGCCTGGATGGCTGCGATCTGGTCCGCCAGTGTCATCGCGCTCGGAGGCGTCGCCGGCCTGATCCGTCTATGTCTGAAGGATTGAGGACGCAGGTTCAGCCAATGCCGAAGTCCGCAGCGCTGGACGACAAAGACCGCCGTTCGGAGAACACGATGCGGTCCGGATGGGTGAAGATCTCGTATCCATCGTCGCGCGCGACGGCGATCAGGGTAATTCCGGCCTGCTCAGCGGTCTCTATCGCAAGCGTCGTGGGCGCGGAAACAGCGACAAGAACCGGAACACCGATCATTGCCGTCTTCTGCACCATCTCGACCGAGACTCTGCTGGTGAGCAGGACGGCGCCATTCGATCGAACCCTGTTGCAGCCGATCAGCGCGCCGGCAAGCTTATCGAGCGCATTGTGGCGACCGACATCCTCTCGCACCAAACCGATGCCTTCGGAGACGTCCCAGAAAGCGGCAGCGTGCATCGCGCGGGTTTTCTGGTTGAGGCACTGCAAGGGCGCCAGCGCAGACATCGCGCCGAGCAGGTCAGCGGCGCGAAACTTCGAACGGCTTGCCACCCGCCGCGGGACCAAACGTGCCTGTTCAAGACTTTCGATCCCGCAGAGCCCGCAACCTGCCGGCCCCACGATCGCACGTCGGCGAGCGACGAACGATCTGGAGCGGTCCGCAACAAGCCACATGCGAACTTCGACGCCGAGTTCGCTCTCGACCAGCTCAACGCTGCTGATCTCCTCGGCCCGTTCCACGACCCCTTCCGTGATGCTAAAGCCGACGGCAAAGTCATGAAGATGGGCAGGCGTTGCCATCATCACGGCGTAGGTCGTCCCATCGTAGGTCAACGCAACGCCCTTCTCTTCCGCCACGGTGCGCGACGACGGGGTTGGGCGGCCTGCGCGCCAGATGAGCATTTTCCTTTCGGCGAGAGCGTCATTCGCTGTCATCGCGACACCTCCCGGGGCGCTGATGGTAGATTGACATCGCGGGCGATCCTTGCGCGGACAATCTCGCAAGTCCGAGGCTCGACAGCGTGGCTACAGATGGCGGCTGGACTCGTCGCCGCCAAATTTGCCGTTGTGGCGCCAACAGGCGGCAGAGCACTGGCATTCAGCTGACCGCAAGATGATTTTCGATGGTGCTCACACCTGGCGCCGCCCAAGCCGCCTGTTCGGCTTCATCGCGCTCGGCCAAACACCGAACCGCGCCTTCGAGGACCACGGTACGACCGTTGACCTTCACAGTGATCCGATCCGTATCGAGACGGGCATTTCGAGAGAGCGCGTCGGCGATAATCTCCTGGCTCAGGCCTTGCGGCCCATCGGGATTATCGATCACGACTGAATCGGTTATCCCTTTGACTCCGCGCAACGGGCGCACGGCATTTTCCGCGTCCAGCTTCTCGTAGTAGTACAGTACTTTGCCGCTGAGCGTGACCCAGCCGTCGTGAACGACGGGCTTGATCGTCTTCGACGGTACAAAAACGTTAGCCTCAAGGGCCTGCAATACGCTCTGTGTCAAATCGGCATCGTTTGGTTGCGTTCCCTCTGGCGTCACTTCCAGATCATTGGCGAGTCCCGCGACGCCGGCAATGTGCTTCACCACGCTCCCGGCCTCGCATTTGGTGGCGTAACTTTGTACGCGGCCGGCAAGTGTGACCACCCTGTTGCGGGCGGTTACGGTGATGTGGCCCGCATCGACCCTTGAATTCCAGGCGAGTCCCTTCTCGACGTCTTGACGAAGCTCCGTGTCGGTTTTCATGACGGGCACCTCAGTCCTGATCAGGGAGTCGACCCGGGTGGCAAATTGCGGAGCCTTCAACGTTACGGTCAGGTTCGTCGCAAGCGCAGACGGGTTTCTCCCGTACCCGCTGTTGAGCGACGACGGCAACGCCATCACCGTGATGGCACCGTCTCAGGCGGCTTCAGGCAACAGGTGCCTGGTTGTTTACTTTACCCGACGACCCTTGAAAAACCCGGCGTTTGTCGTGTTCTGCTTGATGTTGGCGGTCTCGCCCTGCTCTGCCGTGTTGTCCACCTTCTTCGTGAATGACGTATCCTTCTTGACCTCCGACTCTCCACCCGGTCCCTTGGGGCTGCGATTAGCGGGCGGAATGGGCGGCATTTCGTTGTGGCGTGACATGGTGTGCGCCTCTATTCGTTGACGTGTTTGTGGCTCGGATTCCGAGTCCTCTGGCCACCTTGATCCAACTGTTTCCATCAAGGTGAACAGGATAACGCTAGTCGCTCCTGATGTCAGGCTCCCTTCACGTCTTATGCGCGATACGACAGAGCTATTTACCTGATTTTTCGTGATCGCGTTCCACCCCGTTTGACCGCCTCGTGGCCTACTCCAGGCAATGCGTCCAAGCGGCAGGCGCGCCAGAACAGGCACGCCAACTTCAGAGCAATGGACGTGCCAATTCGGGCAACAGCAATATCAATGGCTTGGAAGTCCGCATGATCCGACGGCGGGCAAATTGACGAAGTGGCAACAGACAAATTGTCCATGACAACGACAGGCAGCCTCAGGGAGCTTCGGGCAGCCAGACAGTGAACGTTGTTCCGATCCCAAGCTCGCTCTCGACCGAGATCCTGCCGCCTTGCCGCGTCACGAGCATCTGACTGATCGAAAGACCAAGCCCGGTCCCTTCGCGCCTTTTGGTCGTGAAGAACGGATCAAAAACCCGCTGCATCACATCGGCGGTCATACCGGCCCCCGTATCCGCAACCTCGATCACCATACCCGGACGTCCGTCCATATCGAGGTCGAACGTCCGCAAGGCGAGCCGACCGCCATCCGGCATGGCGTGAATGCCGTTCACGATCAGATTGACGAGGACCTGCTGCAGTTCGGTTCGATTCATCCGAACGAGGCGAGACGCATGGTCTTCTCTCTCGACGGAAATTGTCGTCTTCTTCAGCAGATGCTGAACAAGCGGCAGCGAGTCCGAGACAATGTCCGCTACGTCATGCTGCTCCAGGTAGCCTGCGTACTCCTGCGGCTTGGCGAACTGCAGCAGCTTGGTGACAATTTCGCTCATCCGATGCATCTGCTCGTCGATGAGCCGAAACTCCGTCTTCGCTTCTGCGGCCTTATCGCCCATCAGGTCGCGGATCACCTCAAGATTTCCCTGCATCACCGCGATCGGATTATTGATCTCGTGCGCCACGCCGGCGGTGATTTCACCGATCGCGGCAAGCTTCTCCGACATGATGAGCTGTTTGGTCGTCGTCTCCAATTGCCGATTGGCCTGCTGCAACTTGAGCGCGCGCTCCTCGACACGCCGGTTGAGCTCCTCATTCCATAAGCGCAACTGTGCGTCGCGCTCCTGGATTTGATCGAGGAGATGATCGAGATGAAGCGCCACCTGACCAATCTCGTCCTTGTCCTGGACATAGCCGGTTCGTGCGGCAAGATCGCCGCTTTCGACCCGAGCGATTGTTCCGGTCATGCTCTCCAGGGGCCTGAAAATGCTGCTGGCCCATTTCAGGAACAAGGGAACGGTCGCGGCGGTGACCACCAGGAAAGCGATCGCTATTCCCAGCAGGGTCTCGCGCTTTGCTTCCGTAAACGGCTTCTCGAGGAACCCGACATAGAGCATGCCGACCCGCCGGCCATAACCGTCGTTGATCGGCTCATATGCAGAAATATACCAGTCGTTCACGACAAAGGCGCTACCGAGCCATGTCCGTCCCTGGTCAAGCACGGCAGCACGCACGACCGACGAGACGCGCGTGCCGAGGGCCCGGCGACCCTCGAACAATCGTACATTGGTACTGATGCGGACATCATCGAGAAACAGCGTCGCCGTTCCTCGGCTGCCTTCGGGCAGGCTGGCGTCGTGATAGACCAGGTCGTTGATCGTGTCGATGAAAGCGAGGTTCTGATTCAGCAGGATGCCGCCCACCAGAGCCGCGCGTCGGCCGCCGGGCAGCGTCAGGGCGCTGGCTGAATGAATTATCATGCCACGCGTCTCCAGTGTGCGGCCGGCGTCCATGCGTTCAGGAGTTGGCAGCACCTCAAGACGCGCATGCTGAGCAAGCTCAGGCGACAATGCCGCAAGATCCTTGCTCTCGAATACGTCAATGTCCGTCTTCGGACGGCCGCTCAACGCCGAGCTGACGACCGGCCAATCCCATCGGATGGACGGTGAAGCAACAGGTTGTTCGCTGGCGAGGATGCGCCCGTCGCCGTCAACCACATAAAGAAAATCGAACTTGAGGACACTGGCTTTCTCCTTGAGCAGCGCCACAAGATCGCTGCTCGGAGTGTCGCCGGCCACGAGAAGGTCGCGAAACCGCGCCGATTCGCTGAAGGACACCAACTGCTGTTCGGTGTTCTCGAGAATTCGCGCCATATACTGCTGAGCGATGATCAAGTCGCCATCGACTTTGGAGATCAGCGTGGCGTCGAACCTTGCAGCCCAGCGATAGATGGAAATGCCAAGTAGCAGCGGCAGAATGACCAGCATCGGCAGCAGCGCAATCGCCAGCAGACGGTACCGGACCGAGCGTCTCCCGCCCGCCGTTACGGCCGGGGTCTTACGCATGCCAGTTTGCGCATTTGCGGTCGACGGTCTTGCGCGAGATACCAAGCCGGCGCGCGGCCTCTTCCCGGTCGCCGCCGGCCTCGCGGAGCACGGATAGAATGTGCCGTCGCTCGACCTCCGCCAGACTCTGCCCGTCGCGGTCGCTTGGCTCGACGGCCATTTCGAACTCTCCCGGAAATCCACCAAGAATAACCGTTCGCTCGATGAGGTTACGCAGCTCCCGGATATTGCCGGGCCAGTCATAGCGCGAAAGGGACGCCCGCACCCTCTCGTCGATCGGAACCGGCGGCATACCGAGCTGCTGCGCAAACTCGCGCATGAACAGTGCGGCAAGATTCTGCAAATCCTCGCCGCGATCCTTCAATGGAGGCAAATGAATTTGCATGACATTAATCCGAAAGTAGAGATCGGGCCGAAACGTCCCCGACTCCACACGGCTCTGCAGATCGGCATTGGTGGCAAAGACGAAACGGGCGTCGAACGGGACCTCGCGCTCAGAACCAACAGGCCGAACACGGCGATCTTCGAGAACCCGCAGCAGCTTGCTCTGCAGTGCATAAGGCAGTTCGCCGATTTCATCGAGGAACAGGGTGCCGCCCTGGGCATGCATGAACAGCCCCTCACGCGCCCTGCCGGCACCGGTGAAAGCACCCTTCAAATGTCCAAACAGCTCGCTCTCGATCATGTCCGCGGGTATTGCCGCGCAGTTGATTGGCACGAAAAGCTTGTCCGCCCGGTTGGAGAGCGAATGGAGCGAGCGGGCGGCGACCTCCTTGCCTGTCCCCGACTGACCGGTGAATAGTATCGATGTCGGCAAGGGAGCGACCCGCGCAATGATCTCGCGCACCTTTCGCATCGCCGTGGAGTCGCCAAGCATCTTGTTGCGCAAAATGACTTGTTGTGGTGTCGACTTCAATTCATGGCGAAGCACGTCATTTTCGCGCTGCAGCCGCGTCCGGTCGAGACATCGTGCAACGGCGTTAAGCAGCTGGTTGGAGCGAAACGGCTTCAGGACAAAATCGACCACACCGGCGCGCAGAGCCTCGATCGCGGTGTCGAGATCGGCGTAGGCCGTCATCAGGATCACGTCGGCAAAGAACCCGGTCGCCCGCTGTTCGGCAAGCCAGTCGAGCCCGTTCTTTCCAGGCATGATGTTGTCGAGGACAACGACGTCAAAATGCTGCTCGTCGAGCTTGAGCGATGCTTGCTTGACGTCCGACGCCTCTTCGATCCGCTTGCAACGCGGACCGAGCACCCGAACCAGGAAATTGCGCATGCCCGGCTCATCGTCGACGACCAGAATGGAGGCCTGCGCCAGCCACGGGCCGAACTCCGGATCCGCTACGGTTTCATCGGTCTTGCCGTTTGTCTCCAAAGGCATTTGGCCTCCTTCCGGCGCAGGCTCCGGCATTGCACGCGATAGTAGGACGAACTCGCCCAAAACGTAAAGCATCGACGGAGACAAGAGCCGATCGGCGATGCCGATGCAGCGGTTGATACACTGCTCCGCGGGCGGCACCAAAGGCGGCCTTCGCAATCGCATGTGGCCGGGATTTGTGGCCTCAATCGGGAACGTTCACCCTTGGGTTCGATGCCTCAACCGTGGCGCTCGGCTCAAAAGCACGCACGCGTTCTCGATTGAATTCGGCAGCCGCAAGACACCGCGTCACCCGTGTTCGTCGCGCTCGTCCGCTGGCCTGCTCCTCCTGTTGCTCGACCGTTCGCTACGCAACACGCGTGCCAGTCTTAACAGATCACAATATCAATGACTTTGGAGTCGTCCTTGCCGGTTTTGGACAATCTGTCCACGCTCGCCAGGACAACTTGTCCATTTCCGTTCGTGAACCGCGATCGCCACATCCGACGACGATCTTTTGATCTTGCGTTGGCAGTTAAGAAAATGGTCAGCTTCGACGGCAGATGCGTCGCTCGATCGCTGAGACCGCAACGTCTGCAGCGGACCAGGAAACCCGCGAGACGTGCCCATCGACAACACGATTGCCGCTCCCGAGTTGATGAAGCAAGACGTTTCATCGTGATCAACAAGGTGACAGGAGGCGAGAAATGCCTGAGATTCCAGTGGGAGCCAACGGAGCCTTCACGCTCGTCGTCGCGCCGGAATATCTGGCGAATCGGTTCAAGGATTCAATCCTGCCGCCCGTCCTGGCAACACCGCTGATGATCCTTGCGATGGAGAATGCCGCGCTGAACGCCATTCGCAACTATCTCGAACCGGGCCAGAGCGCGCTGGGCACCGCGGTCGACATCCGCCACATCGCAGCGACGCCAGTCGGCCAACGCGTCACGGCGAAAGCGGAAGTCACCCTGGTCGAGGGCCGGCGGATCGTGTTCGCGGTGACCGCCCACTAAAGTCGAGGAGATCGGCATGGGCACCCATGAGCGGATGGTGGTCGATCTCCGTCGCCTGACCCGGCGCCTCGAAGGTAAAAGCAGTCCGCTATAGCAGGCCTGGAGCGATGCCGCGGACTCCGCAGCAGGTGTCGCTCTGGACGCCGCTGCGATCGTCAATGACCGATGCCTCGACGACCAGACCTAATCGGCTTCATCGAGCAGCGGACGCGATGTGACCATTCCGTGCTGATCCGAAAAACGAAGCGCATCGATGATCATCGTCTTGACCTGCATTGGTCCGTCATCGTGGTTGAGCTCGTACTCCAGCAGCATTGAGGCAAAGGCCTCTTCATCGACTTTTTCGAGCGCGTCGGCAAGTTCCTTCAAAGTCATCACGCTTCTCCTCGTTCGTTGCTGAATGACGCTTTGCGCTTTGCGCGCCGTCTGGCCGGCGTTATCGTGCGGATGACGCTGCTCGGGTGATCATTGCCGCCCGCAATTGCGACGGCTGGTCAACTCCCAAGGAACGCAGGCGCCAGGTCCTCCTCGACGATGACGTGGGCGGCTTCCGGCGTCAGATCGCTGCCGACCAGGTCCAGACGTGTTGCGGCATCGAACAGCATGGCTCGCACGTCGTCTGGCGAGAGCACGCCCTTTGCGACAAGCTTGCGCACCAGGGCCTGGAGAATGAGAACATCGATTTCGCCGTGTGCGAGCGGCGCTGCCCTTTCGATCATGGTGGTCTCCCGTGTCATTTCGGCGCGCAATTGATGGGGTCGAAGCCCTGCGGCTAAGTTGCCTGGATATCGTTGTGCAACTGTTCGAGCATCCGGCGCAAGCCGTGCATCTGATCCACCAGATGAAGGATGACGTCGACGCCCTCGTCGTTGACGCCGAAGTCGGTTTTCAGGTCCCGGATGAAATGTGCCCGCGCGACGTCCATGTCGGAGAAGTTCGCGCCGGCGGAGGTCTGCTCTGGAATGAGCCACCGCTGCTCGAGCCAGAGATCCAGCGTCTGCACCTGGAGGCCCGCACTGCTCAGGAACTCCTGCTTGGTCATGATCATGATCCGCTATCCTCGCGCGGGTTGAATGCCTTGCCCTTATCCCAATTCGAAACGAATGCCTCAAGTTCAGGGTCCGGAGGTTTGGGCAGAACTACCTTGAGCCTGACGAACTGATCTCCGTGGCCTCCGCTGCGGCGGGGCGCGCCCTTGCCCTTCAAGCGCAGGGTCGTACCGGTGTTCGATCCCTTCGGCACGGCCATGGTCACGTCGCCGGTGGGTGTCGGAACGCGAATCCGCCCGCCCAGCACGGCCTCGGAGAGCGAGACCGGCAGTTCCAGCGAGATGTCGTCGCCCTCACGCGTGAAGCGATGGTCGGGCAGGACCTCCACCTCAATCAAGGCATCCCCGGCACCGCCTTTGCCGGAGCCGGGTGCTCCCTTGCCCCGCAGACGGAGGATTTGCCCGTCGACCAGGCCGGGCGGAATGGTCACGTCGAGGGTGCCGCCATCCGGCAGTGTCAGACGCTTGTTCGCCCCGGTAATCGACTCCGCAAAATCGATTGCCAGCTGGTAGTGCAAATCCCGCCCGCGCCGGTTCGCGCGCGCCCTATCACCACGTCTCAATAACTCCGCGAAAGCGTCGTCCGAATCCATGAAATCGGCGTAGCCGGAACTGTCGGTATAAGGATGGCCGTGATCCGACGTGGCAAAATCCCGATAGAAATGCTGTTGCGGTCGCTCGGCACCGGTCGCGTCGATCTCGCCATCGTCGAAACGTTTGCGCTTCTCAGCATCCCCCAGCAGATCGTAGGCGCCGGCGACCTCCTTGAATTTCTCCTCGGCCGCCTTGTCACCGGGATTGAGATCCGGATGCAGCTTTTTTGCCAGTTTTCGGTATGCCTTCTGGATATCGGCCGAAGAAGCCGTCGTGGCAACGCCGAGCACCTCGTACGGATTTCTCACGACCTACCCCGCAAGAACGTTGGTTCGCCCGGAATCATGAGGGCTCAAAACAGAATTTTTTGCAACACCCTTCACCATGCACCAATCCATTCATCGTTGACCGCCATGACGCAACATCGACGAATTCGGCGTCCGTCGATGCAGCTTCGCTTCAGTCGGGACGGTCGTACCGGCCTTCGGCAAGGGGATCCTCGGCGCATGGAATGCCATGAACCAGAGCGTTGGCTTGCGCCGGCGTGACGGCCGCTCGGTTCGAGTGGCTCCGAACGATTCCTCGCAACGAATGCTCACGCCTGGTTCGCGCTAGGACGTATGCCCCGGGTCCAGATATTTCGACATGTTCTTTTCCTGCTGGGGCGTCATCCTGGCGGTATCCGGCTTGCCCGGAACACCCCTGGGACCAAGCAGAGCTCGCGCGATATCGTCCTCGGTCAAACGAGGTTTTCCATCGTCGAGCTGACCGTTGCCGCCGTGACTTGGTTCCATGTCTGGTCTCCCGGGTATGCTCGCCTTAAAGGCCGAAACGCCAAATTTCTGATGTCAGCGACGGGTCGCTGTCCCGCTCCTCAACTTTGTGGGCGCTTGTCAGCGTACCGACAAGCGCCCTCGAGAAGTCGACTACCGCCCAAGCCGGAGTTCCAAACTCTCCAGGCCCGCAGCGACGCTGATGCCGGTCTCGCCCTCCACACTTAGCGGCTGCAGCGCGATGGAATTGTTTGAACCGCCGAGCAGCACGTTGCCGCCAACGCCGACTATGGCTGCGGCACTGGCGTCGACACCCACATAATTACCGGCGATGTCGCCTCGCCCTGGCTGTGCAACCGGCGAAAAGACGGTCCAGGCCAGCGCGGTATTCTCGGTGAAGCCGAGGTCGATACCCACTTTCTGGATGACGGCGGTGTAGTAATCTTCCGGGATACCATTGATGCGCAACGCGCATCCGAGATTGGTCACCGATCCCACGATGAAGCCAATGCTGGCGCCCCCGCGGCACTCGAGCACACCAACCTGCACCCGTTGTGCAGGCTGCTGCGCGTCGGCAGCGCCGACGCACGCGGTGAGCATGGTGGCGGCAATAGCGGAAAGGACAGTCGAACGGCGCATTAGGAAAACTCCCGATTGAGAAAAGGATGGCATGTCGTGGGTGGGAAGGATCGGAATCAGCGCTGCGAAGCCCACATTTTTCGACGCGCTCGATCAGACGAATTCGAATCGTCTGCGGCAGGAATGGCTATATCTTCGGTTCACCCCCTCGATGTTCTTTCGGCCGCAATGAGGTCGAACGACGCCTGAGCGCGCGTGTCGCGGCCGCAGTTCGATCCGACGACTTCCACGCGAACGCTATTTTGCGCGAAATTTGATGGCGGCATGCGTACCGTCGCAGAACGGTTTGTTCTTGGACCCACCACAACGGCACAGTGTCACGCGATCGCGGACCTCATATTCTTCGCCGTCCGCCGCAATAAGCGCAATTCCGCCGCGCAACCAGATTGGGCCGCTGCAAGCTTCCGCCGGATCCTCGATCAGTCCGATCGAAGCCCGCTGTTCGGGCTCGAGCGCAGCCCCGGCCTCCTTGTCCCACACCACCAGGCGTCCCGACGGGCAATTTTGGACCTGTCGAATGAACGTCGCCCGCACTTCCGGATCGTCAGTACGCGTAACCTGGCTCCACACCTGGCCGTTCGGGTCGCAGAACCGCGCGAACCCGCACAAGCCCTCGACGTCGAGGAGAGCGAGAGAAGGACCGTCGAATACTTTCGCCCGGTCGCGGTATGACGCGCGTTCCGCAACCTCGGTACCGTCAAAGCCGATCCTTGTGTGGGAGCCGTCGCAGAACGGCTTCTTGTCTGAATGCCCGCACCGGCACAGCGCAAACTTCGGCGCGGCTGGCGGCAACTCCCTCTCGATCCAGTCCTCCGACGATCCATCGGAGCCGGTCGCGATGATTTGCTCGGAAAGCTTCACGCCGCCCGTTACCACGTAGGGACCGTCCTGCGTGACTGTCACACGCACCTTGCTGTCCGATTTTCTCAATGACCTACCTCTCCTGATCTCAGCGGCAGGATATCGCGCCACATCCATCGTTCACGTCGCGACGCCTGCTCGGCATTCGCGCAGGGAAACCTGGACGTGGCGCAACATCAGGTCGTCGAGACGTCACGCCGACTTCTTCTTGTCCTCGTCGTCGATCTCGGTGAACTCGGCATCGACGACATTCTCGTTGCCTGACGGCGGCGCGGTGCCGGGCGAATGCTGCGACTGCGCGTAGACGGCCTCTCCGAGTTTAACCGACGCCTGCTGCAGAGCGTTCGCCTTCGCCGTGATCAGCGCCGCATCATTGCCTTTCAAGGCCTCCCGAAGGTCGGCCATGGCATTCTCAACTGCACGACGGTCGCCATCCGCCAGCTTGGAGCCGTGCTCTCCAACCGTCCTCTCGGTCGCGTGCAAAAGCGCCTCGGCGTGATTCTTTGCCTCGACAGCTTCCTTGCGCTTTTTGTCTTCGACCGCGTGCGCCTCCGCGTCCTTGACCATCCTTTCAATGTCGGCCTCCGAGAGCCCGCCGGATGCCTGAATCTGGATGCGCTGTTCCTTGCCGGTACCCTTGTCCTTTGCCGAGACGTTAACGATGCCGTTGGCATCAATATCGAACGTCACCTCGATCTGCGGTGTACCCCGCGGCGCCGGCGGAATGCCCATCAGGTCGAACTGGCCGAGCAGCTTGTTGTCGGCGGCCATTTCGCGTTCGCCCTGAAATACGCGGATGGTGACCGCATTCTGGTTATCCTCCGCCGTCGAGAAAACCTGGCTCTTCTTCGCCGGCACCGTGGTGTTTCGTTCAATAAGGCGAGTGAACACGCCGCCGAGCGTTTCGAGTCCGAGCGACAACGGCGTGACGTCGAGCAGCAGTACGTCCTTGACGTCGCCCTGAAGCACGCCGGCCTGGATGGCCGCGCCGATCGCAACTACCTCGTCGGGATTGACGCCTTTGTGCGGCTCCTTGCCGAAGATCTTCTGCACGACCTCCTGGATCTTCGGCATCCTGGTCATGCCGCCGACGAGCACCACTTCGTTGATGTCCTTGGCCGTGAGTCCCGCGTCCTTGAGTGCGTTAAGACACGGCTCGATGGTCTTCTGCACGAGATCCTCGACCAGCGATTCGAATTTCGCGCGCGTAAGCTTGACCACGAAATGTTTCGGACCGGACGCATCCGCCGTAATGAACGGCAGATTGATCTCGGTCTGGGTGGTTGTCGACAGCTCGATCTTGGCTTTCTCCGCAGCCTCCTTCAGGCGTTGCAGGGCCAGGTTATCGTTTCGCAGATTGATGCCCTGCTCCCTCTGGAATTCGTCGGCCAGATAGTTCACGAGACGCATATCGAAGTCTTCGCCGCCGAGGAACGTGTCGCCGTTGGTGGATTTGACCTCGAACACGCCGTCGCCGATATCCAGGATGGATATATCGAACGTACCGCCGCCGAGATCGTAGACCGCGATCTTGCTCTGCTTCTTCTTCTCGAGCCCATAGGCGAGCGCGGCAGCAGTCGGCTCATTGATGATGCGCAGGACCTCCAGACCGGCGATCTTGCCGGCGTCCTTGGTCGCCTGACGTTGCGCGTCGTTGAAATAGGCGGGAACGGTAATGACCGCCTGGGTCACCTTCTCGCCAAGATTTGCTTCGGCCGTTTCCTTCATCTTCTGTAGGATGAACGCCGAGATCTGAGACGGCGAATAGGTCTTTCCATCGGCCTCGACCCAGGCGTCGCCATTCGAGGCCTTGACGATCTTGTAAGGGACAAGGCTTTTGTCCTTTTCAACCATCGGGTCGTCATAGCGACGGCCAATCAGTCGCTTCACTGCGAAGATCGTGTTGGTGGGATTGGTCACGGCCTGCCGTCTGGCCGGCTGTCCGACCAGTCGCTCACCATCGCTCGTGAATGCAACGACCGAAGGCGTGGTACGCATGCCCTCGGCATTCTCGATGATCCGAGCGTTCTTGCCATCCATGACAGCAACGCATGAGTTCGTCGTTCCTAAATCAATTCCGATGACTTTACCCATTACGGTACTCCCTCGTTCTGATTTATCGCTCGGTATTCTGCCAACACTTCACGCGCTGCGCCAGATTTGGTTCCCAGCTGCAAGCCGCCCCTGAGCGATTTTGCACACAATGACAGTAAGACTCTCCCATTATGTTCGATAAGCATTCCGGCCGTCGCGCTACTCGTCTGGATCGCTGCCCGCAGGACGTTCGCTTTGTCGCTGCATCGCTTGTTCGGAAGGCAGCGGCGAGCCAGATGGCTGGCCGCAGTGAACCGGAATTTTCCGGCTTGTTTCCTTGTCCTTGCATTTCGGCAGCGTCACCGTGAGCACACCATTGGCGAAGTCGGCTCGGATCTTGTCGGTCTCGACCGAGTACGGCAACCGCAACGAACGCAGGAAGCTGCCGCGCGAGCGCTCTATAATGTGGTAAGTCGCCTTCTCGTCGAGCTTCTTCTCGCCGCGAATGGTGAGTATGTCGTCGACGAGGGAGACGCTGATGTCGTCCTCACTCACGCCCGGCAGATCAGCGCTAATCCGCATCTCCTGATCTGTCTCGCTCACGCCGATGCTGGGCATCATGTGGCCCTGCATGTGGCCCTGCGGCAGACCGGCCGGCATCAAGCCGCCAAGCCTGTCGTGAAACACATCGAACAACCGGTTCATCTCTCGGTGAAGCGAGAGGAACGGATGAGAATCTCGCGCTATCATTTTCTACCTGTTCACCGCCGACGCCGGAGAATGATTAGCAACAGACGTGCCATCTCGGGCGTGAAGCGAAATCAACAGCTTACGATTCGAATTTTCTGCGTCATGGACAGTTTGTCCGGACCGATCGGACAAACTGTCTGTTGCAGAGGCGCCGCGCGACCGCGTACCATCTCCACGACGCGTGTCGTCTCCAAAGAAAGTCCGCGTCAAGATCGCCCACACGCTTGGGTCGACATCAGCTTCTTCAATTAACAGAGCGAGCGGCAGCGCATATCGCAAGAGCATGCCGACGCATCGGCAAACAAACTTCTGTCATTGACTATCCGGTGAAACGATCACACGATGAGGAGCATCTGCAAAAGTACCGTTCGCCTTTTTTCGGCTAGCGCTACGGCGGGCGAATATCGAATGATGGATGTCATCGTTCCGTCATCGGTCGACGACGCGAATGCGTGACATGTAGCAAACTTGATCGACCGCATTGTTGCCGTGAGGTGCCACGATGAACATAGAAAAATATACCGATCGTACGCGGGGCTTCATCCAGTCGGCGCAATCGCTCGCCACACGCGAGGGCCACCAGCAGTTTTCCACGCTCCATATCCTGAAGGTGCTGCTGGACGACAGCGAAGGACTCGCCGGAGGTCTGATCGACCGCGCCGGCGGTAATTCCCGCGCCATCCTTAAAGCCACCGAGGATGCCCTGGCCAAGCTGCCGAAAGTGACCGGTGCTGGATCGGGACAGATTTATCTCGCGCCCGAGACCGCGCGCGCTTTCGCCGCGGCGGAGCAGGCCGCCGACAAGGCCGGCGACAGCTTCGTCGCTGTCGAGCGCCTGTTGCTGGCGCTCACGACCGACAAGGACAGCGAAGCCGGCAAGCTGCTCGCCAAGGGCGGCGTCACCCCGCAGAACCTCAACGCGGCCATCAACGCGCTGCGCAAGGGCCGCACAGCCGACAGCGCCTCGGCCGAGAACGCCTATGACGCGCTGAAGAAATATTCGCGCGATCTCACGCAGGCAGCGCGCGAAGGCAAGCTCGATCCCGTGATCGGACGCGACGAGGAAATCCGCCGCACCATCCAGGTGCTCTCCCGCCGTACCAAGAACAACCCCGTACTGATTGGCGAGCCCGGCGTCGGCAAGACCGCGATCGTTGAGGGCCTGGCGTTGCGGATCCTCAACGGCGACGTGCCGGAAAGCCTGAAAGACAAGAAGCTGTTGTCGCTCGATCTCGGCGCGTTGATTGCGGGCGCCAAATATCGCGGCGAGTTCGAGGAGCGGCTGAAAGCGGTGCTGCAGGAGGTCACAAGCGCCGAGGGCGGCATCATCCTGTTCATCGACGAGATGCACACGCTGATTGGTGCCGGCAAGGCCGACGGCGCGATGGATGCCTCCAACCTGCTCAAGCCGGCGCTGGCGCGCGGTGAACTGCATTGCATCGGCGCGACCACGCTCGATGAATATCGCAAGCATGTCGAAAAGGACGCAGCCCTGGCCCGGCGTTTCCAGCCGGTGTTCGTGTCCGAACCTACCGTCGAGGACACGATTTCGATCCTGCGCGGTCTGAAGGAGAAGTATGAGCTCCATCACGGAGTCCGCATTGCGGACTCAGCGCTGGTTGCTGCGGCGACGTTGTCGAACCGCTACATCACCGACCGCTTCCTGCCCGACAAGGCCATCGATCTCGTCGACGAGGCGGCGGCACGCCTGAAGATGCAGGTCGATTCGAAGCCGGAAGAGCTGGATTCGCTCGACCGTGAGATCATCCGCCTCAAGATCGAAAAGGAAGCACTCAAGAAGGAAACCGACCGCGGTTCCAAGACCCGCCTGCAGACCCTCGAGAAGGACCTGGTCGACCTGGAAAAGAAGTCGGCTGACCTGACGTCGAAATGGCAGGCGGAAAAGAGCAAGCTCTCCGATGCGCAGAAGATGAAGAGCGAACTCGAGCAGCTTCGCACCGAACTCGCCAACGCGCAGCGCCGCGGCGAATTCCAGCGAGCGGGCGAGCTTGCCTACGGCCGCATTCCGGATCTCGAGAAGAAGCTCGCTACAGTCGAGGCCAGCGAGAATTCCTCGATCAGCGAAGCAGTGACCGCTGACAATATCGCGCAAGTAGTGTCGCGCTGGACCGGTGTTCCCGTCGACAGGATGCTCGAAGGCGAGAAGGACAAGCTGCTCCGGATGGAAGACATGCTCGGCAGGCGCGTCGTCGGCCAGGCCGAGGCCGTGCGTGCGGTGGCGACCGCCGTGCGTCGTGCGCGCGCCGGATTGCAAGACCCGAACCGCCCGATGGGCTCGTTCATGTTCTTAGGTCCCACCGGCGTCGGCAAGACCGAGCTTGCCAAGGCCCTCGCCGAGTATCTGTTCAACGACGAGACCGCGATGGTCCGCCTCGACATGTCCGAATACATGGAGAAGCATTCGGTATCGCGGCTGATCGGCGCGCCTCCCGGCTATGTCGGTTATGACGAGGGCGGCGCCCTTACCGAGGCGGTGCGCCGGCGGCCCTATCAGGTGGTGTTGTTTGACGAAATCGAAAAAGCGCATCCGGACGTGTTTAACGTTCTGTTGCAGGTCCTGGATGACGGACGTCTCACCGACGGCCAGGGCCGCACCGTCGACTTCCGCAACACGCTGATCATCATGACGTCCAATATCGGGGCGGAGTATCTTGTCAATCAGCCGGAAGGTGAAGATACCAGCGCGGTGCGCGAGCAGGTCATGGCGCTGGTGCGTGCGCACTTCCGTCCGGAATTCTTGAACCGCGTCGATGAGATAATCCTCTTTCACCGTTTGCAGAAGAGCGAGATGGGTCGGATCGTCGAGATCCAGTTCGCGCGTCTGCAAAAGCTGTTGGAGGATCGCAAGATCGAGCTGTCGCTCGATTCGAAGGCGCGGGACTGGCTCGCGAGCAAGGGCTGGGATCCGGCCTACGGCGCGCGCCCGCTCAAGCGTGTGATCCAGCGCAATGTGCAGGACCCGCTCGCCGAGATGATCCTGGCTGGCGACGTGCGCGACGGTTCGCCAGTGAAAATCTCCGCGACCAAGGGAGGCCTCACTTTCAATGGCAAGAGGCCACAGACGACGGATGTCGATGAGTTCGAATCGGCGTGAGAATGCCCAGGGCGTCGCAGTCGTATGCGATGAGTTCAACGAAGGAGGAAGCCATGATGAAGCACAAGATCGAAGCAGGAATGGAGGTCATCGGGGCCGATGGTGTCCATGTCGGCACAGTTGATCGCGTCGTCGGCGATCGCATCGAACTCAAAAGGCGCGACAGCGGCGATGGGACGCACAAGGGGCATCATCACTACATCGAACTCGGCTTCGTGGCCGGCGTTGAGGGCCCAAAGGTCCGTCTTTCCGCCAATGCAGAGATTGCCGTGACGCTGGAAGAGGAGAGGTCCGGCCGACCTGTCGATCTGGGATAAATGGTTGCATGGTGGTGGGTCGGGCATTTCCCTCCCGCCCCCCCCCGATGAGGAGCGAAGTGTGTCGTCCACGAATCCGCAACCAGTTGTTGCACAGCTCACGCGTGCCGCCGTCTTCCTGGTAGTCACAATCAAGCCTGAGCCGGAATGCGATGACATCGTGCGGGCCTTGTGCAGCGATCTGGCCGCACTTTTACGTGCGGTCGGTTTCCGTGACCTCGAGGGCAGGCTGTCATGTGTCATGGGATTCGGCTCCGACGCATGGGACCGGCTCTTCGGAGAGCCGCGGCCGAAGGACCTGCATCCGTTCCGCGAGATCCGCGGCAGTCATCACGCCGTCGCGACGCCGGGCGATATCCTCTTTCATATTCGTTCCACGCGAATGGACCTGTGCTTCGAACTGGCTACACAGATCATGGCGCGGCTCGGCAGCGCCGCCTCCGCCACGGATGAAGTTCACGGCTTCAACTATTTCGATGATCGCGATCTGATCGGCTTCGTCGACGGAACGGAGAATCCGGTGGAAGCGGCTGCGGTCAAGGCCACCATCATCGGCGAGGAAGATGCCGCATTTTCCGGTGGCAGCTATGTGATCGTGCAAAAGTACCTTCACGACCTGAAGAGATGGAACGAGCTGCCCGTCGAGATGCAGGAGAAAATTATCGGCCGTACCAAGTTGTCCGACATCGAGCTGGATGATGCCATAAAGCCAACCTCGGCGCACAACGCCTTGACGACGATCGTCGAAAACGGAGAGCAACTGGAGATCGTGCGCGACAACATGCCGTTCGGCGACGCCGGCAAGGGAGAGTTTGGCACCTATTTCATCGGCTATGCCAGGTCCCCGCACCGGATCGAGCAGATGCTCGTCAACATGTTCGTTGGCCGTCCGCCGGGCAACTATGACCGCCTTCTCGACTTCAGCCGCGCCGTGACCGGCACGCTGTTCTTTGTGCCGTCGGCGACGTTCCTGGACAATGTCGCGATCGGGGAAGCGCCGCCGTCGGCCGCGGAACCGTCCTCGGACGGGCGCAAGATTGATGACGCACCCAAGCCGCAAATGCCGCCGTCCGATGGCTCGCTCGGTATCGGCTCACTGAAGGGAGAGACTGGACATGAATAATCTTCATCGGGGACTCGCCCCCATCTCCGCCGCGGCATGGGCCCAGATCGAAGAGGAGGCCTCCCGAACCATCAAGCGTCACCTGGCGGCGCGGCGCGTCGTGGATGTGGAAGGCCCGAAGGGCGCGGATTTCGCGGCCGTAGCTACCGGTCATCAGCGACCGATCCAGACACCGGGCGACGGAATCGAAGCGGCGCAACGCGAGACAAAGGCGCTGGTCGAATTCCGCATTCCGTTCGAGCTCACGCGCGAGGCGATCGACGACGTGGAACGCGGCGCAAACGATTCGAACTGGTCGCCGCTGAAGGAAGCGGCGCGCAAGATCGCATTCGCCGAGGATCGCGCGGTCTTCGACGGGTACGCCGCCGCTGGGATTCAGGGTATCCGCCAGGGCACCAGCAATCCGGCGTTGACGCTTCCCGCCAACGTGAAGGGTTATCCAGGCGTGGTCGCGCAGGCGGTGAGTCAATTGCGGCTGGCGGGTGTCAATGGACCCTATACGCTCGTGTTGGGCACGGAGCCGTACACCGCGATCGGCGGAGCAACCGACGACGGGTATCCGGTCCTGCAACATATCCAGCGTCTCGTCGACGGAAAGATCATCTGGGCGCCGGCGATCGAGGGAGGCGTCGTGCTCACCACCCGTGGCGGCGATTTTGACCTCACCCTCGGCCAGGACATCTCCATCGGCTATCTGAGCCATTCCGAGACGACCGTCCGCCTCTACTTTCAGGAAACAATCGCCTTTCTCATGCTGACAACCGAGGCGTCTGTGGTGCTGGCTCCGGGAACGAAGAAGTCCGATTAGAGCAGCTCGGAACGCTTCGTCCGTACGATGCAGGCACTGCCACCTCGTCAATTGCGAATCGGAAGAGGAGACATCTTGATGCAAGAGTTCGATCTTTACCTGAATCCGGAAAAGCCGTCAGTTGGCCTCTACGTGCACAAGGGAGCCGGTCTTCCCGATCTGGCCGATTCCAAGGAATGGGTGTTCGATGGCACCGCGGCGCAAGCGGAATTGCCACCGGACCTTGTGAAGAAAATCAAAGCCAACGGTCACGCCTTTCGCGACATGGATTGAGCACGGATCGCCTGAACGCGCCACGCCCTCGGGCCGCGGATCAGTTCGCTTGGCAGCGCCATACTGAACGCGCGGGCAGCCGTGAACGTTGTCCGGAACCGGTTTACGGCCGGCAGCAACATCGGTAACCTCGCGTCCGGATCGATGTGACTTGGAGAGATACCATGCCGCCCAAGGATCCCATCAACTGGATGCTTTCCGATGCCATCGAGACGCTCGCCCGGGCTGAGCGCCTGCACCAGCGATTCCTGAATCTGCAGCCGCTCACGGGCAAGCGCGAGCCGTGCTGGGAACCGCCCATCGACGTGATCGAGACAGACGACGAGATCCTCATCCTGATTGCGCTGCCGGGGGTCGACCCCGATGACGTCGAGGCGCTGCTCGACAAGGGAGCGCTTGTGATCAGTGGACGCCGCACCTTGCCCGCGGAACTCCGCAATGCCCGCATTCTGCGCCTCGAACTGCCGCAAGGCCGGTTCGAGCGCCGCATCCCGCTACCAACGGGCCGCTACACCATTACCCGCTTCGCCGCTCACGGCTGCGTCGGGTTGCGGCTAGGAAAATCCAGCTGAGGAGTTCGGCATGTCCTCTTCCGATGTATCAAGCTCAGCGCCAGTGTCGTCGTCCGATCATTCCGCTCCGATTCCGGGAGATGCTCTCATCATTGTCCCGGTGCGCAATACCGTGCTGTTTCCCGACGTCATTATGCCGATTACCATAGCGCGGCCGAAATCCATTGCCGCCGCACAGCAAGCGGTGCGCGAACAGCGCCAGATCGGCATCCTGCTTCAGCGCGATGCGGAGGTGAGCGAACCCGGCCCCGACGATTTGTACCGCGTCGGCACCGTCGCCAATATCGTTCGCTACCTCACCGGACCCGACGAAAGCCATCACCTCGTTTGCCAGGGCGTGCAACGCATGCGCGTGCTTGACTACCTCCCGGGTACGCCGTTTCTCACGGCCCGTGTTCTTCAGATACCGGAGCCCACGACCAGCTCCCCGGAGATCGAGGCGCGCTTCCTGAATTTGCAACGGCAGGCCCTTGAGGCCGCGCAGCTGCTGCCGCAGGTGCCGCCGGAATTGATCGCGGCGCTGCAGGGCACGACCTCGCCCGCAACCCTGGCCGATCTTGCGACCTCCTACATGGACATCAAGCCGCAGGAAAAGCAGGAAATCCTCGAGACGGTCGATCTTGCGCTGCGGATGGACAAGGTTTCGCGCCATCTGGGCGAACGCATCGAGGTGCTGCGGCTCAGCCAGGAGATAGGGCTGCAGACCAAGGCCACCTTCGACGAGCGTCAACGCGAGGCGATCCTTCGCGAGCAGATGGCAACCATCCAGCGCCAGCTTGGCGAAGGCGACGGGAAGGCGCAGGAGGTGGCGGAGTTGAACGAAGCGATCGTCAGGGCCAAAATGCCGCCAGAGGCCGAGGGCCAGGCGCGAAAGGAGCTCCGCCGCTATGAACGGATGCCGGAGGCCGCCGCGGAGGCCGGCATGGTCCGAAGCTACATCGACTGGCTGATCGAGCTGCCCTGGAGCCTGCCGGAAGAAAAGCCGATCGACATTGCCGAGGCGCGACGAATTCTCGACGAAGACCACTACGGCCTGGAAAAGATCAAGAGCCGGATTATCGAATATCTGGCTGTGAGGAAGCTGTCACCGGGCGGCAAGGCGCCTATCCTCTGCTTCGTCGGACCGCCTGGCGTCGGCAAGACCTCCCTGGGGCAGTCCATCGCACGCGCGATGGCGCGACCGTTCGTCCGGGTCAGCCTCGGCGGCGTGCATGACGAGGCCGAGATCCGCGGTCATCGCCGCACCTATATCGGCGCACTCCCGGGCAACATCATTCAGGCGATCAAGAAAGCCGGCGCGCGCAATTGCGTGATGATGCTAGACGAGATCGACAAGATGGGACGCGGAATTCAGGGCGATCCCTCCGCCGCAATGCTCGAAGTGCTCGACCCCGAGCAGAATGCGACGTTCCGCGACAACTATCTCGGCGTGCCGTTCGACCTCTCGCGCGTGGTATTCGTCGCTACCGCAAACATGCTCGACAGTGTTCCGGGGCCGTTGCTGGATCGGATGGAGATCATAAGTCTCGCGGGATACACCGAAGACGAGAAGCTCGAGATCGCGCGGCGCTATCTGGTTCGCCGCCAGCTCGAGGCCAACGGGCTGAAGGCCGAACAGGTCGAGATCGATCCGGATGCCCTCAGACTGATCATCAAGAGCTATACCCGCGAGGCGGGTGTTCGCAATCTCGAGCGCGAGATCGGCAAGGTATTCCGCAACGTCGCGGTCCAGGTCGCGGAAGGCAGTGCGAGCCGTGTGATTGTCACCGCAAAGGACATCGCGCCCCTGCTCGGTCAGCCGCGGTTCGAGAATGAGATCGCCATGCGCACCAGCATTCCCGGGGTGGCAACCGGGCTGGCCTGGACGCCGGTCGGCGGCGACATTCTCTTTATCGAGGCTTCGCGCATACCCGGGAAAGGCGTGCTGATCCTCACCGGCCAGCTTGGCGAGGTGATGCGCGAGAGCGTGCAGGCCGCCCTGACCCTGGTGAAGAGCCGGGCATCGCAGCTCGGCATCGATGCCGCCATCTTCGAGAAGAGCGATATCCACGTCCACGTACCCGCCGGTGCGACGCCGAAGGATGGCCCGAGCGCAGGTGTCGCGATGTTTACCGCCCTCACCTCGTTGCTCACGGATCGCACGGTCCGCAGCGACACCGCCATGACCGGCGAGATATCACTGCGGGGCCTGGTGCTTCCGGTTGGTGGCATCAAGGAGAAGGTGGTCGCCGCCGCCGCCGCAGGCTTGACCCGCGTCATGCTGCCCGCAAGGAACCGGCGCGATTTCGACGAAATCCCGGCGGGCGCGCGCAGCAAACTGGAATTCATCTGGCTCGAACGGGTTGACGACGCGATTGCCGCAGCTCTGGAGGGTGGCGCCAGGATAGCCCCCGCCGCCGCGGAATAGTTGACAGTCGTTCCTCACATTTTCTGATTGCGGCCGCTGGCCAAACTACGCCCTTTGGTTGGAGCAATAAGCAAGCGGCGACCGCATGCTTGGCCCTCGCGAACCAGCGCAGAGAACGCCGGAAAGCGCGGCTGGCGACGCAGTGGTGATCGCACCGGTCTCCAGCCAATTTCCCTGCAAACAGGGACTTTTTCAGGGAAAATTGCAATTTTCAGGCTGGATTGCGACCTCTAAGCTGAGAAAACCGCTGCGCCGCAGCCACGTTCAGACGATTTCCCTAAGCGGCTTAACAGGGAAATTATCAGGACGAACAGGGATCTGCGGGGAGTTAACAGGCAATTGGATCGCCGCTGGCCTTCCAGGACGCGCCAGCCTATTGGGGCTCCCATTCCACCAGCAGCCGGCTCGGTAGAATCCAGCGGGTACCGATCTAGGCCGCCAGTTTGGGTTCTTGCGCATCCAGTGGTCGGCCTCCGAAGTGGCGGCCAGAAACTTCTCGGTGGTTTCGCGACCTTATCCCGCGACCTTCGAAAAATCAGGCTTGCGGCGCTCGGCAAACGCCGCGAAGGCCTCGCGCGCTTCGCCGGTCTGCAGGCGCTGGCGAAACAATGCGCCTTCCCGGCTGATCTGGGCGGCGATCTTGTCAATATCCCGCATCAATGCCTTGGTGTGGTTCAGCGAGCCAGCCGGCCGTTTGGTGAGGGCTTCGGCCGCTGCCCGCGCCTTGGCGCGCAACTCTGCGACCGGCACCACAGCGTTGGCGAGGCCGCAGGCCAATGCGGTAGCGGCATCGAGCGGTTCTCCCAGCGCAAACATGGCGTAGGCGCGGACATGTCCGATCCGCGCCGGCAGCAGCCAGCTGGAGGCGGCCTCCGGAACCAGCGCCAGGTTGACGAACGGCGTCATCAGCTTGGCGGTGTCGGCCAGGAACACCAGGTCGCAATGAAGCAGCATCGTGGTGCCGACGCCGACCGCGTTGCCTTGCACGGCGGCAATGAGCGGACGGGTGGCCTTGCCGAGATTGCTGATGAACCGATGCGCCTGCGGCTCGCCGGTGTCCTTGCCGTTGGCCTGGGCGCTGAAATCGGCCAGGTCATTTCCTGCCGTAAAGCTGTCGCCGTCGCCCTGGAACAGAACGACGCGGACAGCCGGATCCCTCTCCGCGCGCTCCAACCCATCCGACATCGCGCTATACATGGCGTTGCTCAGGGCGTTCTTCTTGTCGGCGCGGGCCAGCGTCAATGTCATGATGCCGGCGTCGATTTCGGTTTTTACATGTTCAGTCATGATCGTTCGTCTCCTTGCAGTTTTTGTTCGGTCGCCGGACTCCGGATGCTGTCAGCGGTTTTCGCCTGGCGGATTGACCGCTTAGAGCCTGCCGGCCGGCTCCAAGAATTTCATCGGACAGCTTGTTATCGCCGACCGCTCGTGCGAGCGCGATCGAGCCCATCAAGGTTGCGAGCGCGCCTGTTGCGATCTGGCGCGCCTGCTTTTGCGATTTCCCCGGCAACAACCCGGCGATCACGCCGATCATTTCGTCAAGCTTCCTCGCAAACACGCCGCGCGCCTTCCGGCTCGAACGGGCGATATCGGTACCGAGCGCCGGCAGCACGCAACCGTGTGCCCGATCATCACGATGGCCCGATCTCAGATATGCTTCAATGAACGCGTCGAACTGCTCGTCGGCCGGCATCCCCTTCGTGTGGCTCCGCCACTGAACCATGGTTCGATCCATCGCCGAGGCGAACGCCTCGATAACCAGAGCTTCGCGCGATTCAAAATGAGAGTAGAAGCCACCGTGCGTGAGACCGACGAGCTTCATCAAATCGGCCACGCTCACGCCGTCGACGCCGGCCTGACGCAGAACACAAGAGGCTTCCTCGACGATCCGGCCCCGGGTCTGCAGCCCATGGCCCTTTACATAGCGCATCGCCGGCTCTCAAGCATGCTCATGCTCACCATTTTTCCCCGAAGGGCCGAAGCTCGCTGAGGAAGGACCATGCCGAGCGATCCTGCTTGTAGAGGTGCCACAGTTCATCGGCGATGGCGGATGGCTTGATAAAGAAATCGTCCGGTGCGTCCGGCAGACGTTCGCGCATGCGCGGTACATCGATCACGGCGTCGATCAGGACGTATGCGACGTGGATACCGCGCGGTCCGAGATCGCGCGCTATCGATTCCGATAGAATGCGCTGGGCCGCCTTGGTCGGGGCAAAGCCCGCAAAATTCGCCTTGCCGCGAATGGCGGAGGTGTTGCCGGTGACGAGGATGGCGCCGTTACCTGCCTTGATCATGTCCGGCGCGACTTCGCGCGCCAGATACAACAGGCCCATCACGTTCACTTGAAAATTCCGATCGAGCATTTTTGGCTCGATCTCGAGAAATGTCCCCCACCCGCCCCCGACCGCGTTGTGTATGAGGACATTCGGGGAGCCGTATGACTTGCGTATGTTGGCAACGGTGTCTGCGATCTGGCTCTCGCTGGAGACATCGCAAATCATCGCGTGGGTATCGGGGAGTTCCTGTTCCAGCGCGCGGATGCGGTCCGGCGAGCGCGCCAGGGCGATGACACGAAATCCCTCTGCGGCGAAGCGCCGGACAATCGCGGAGCCCGTGCCCGGACCGACACCCGTCACTATGGCAATCGGTTTGTCAGCCACTGACGCCTCGTAGGGACTTGCATCGCCGTGACAGGATTCTGAACAGCATTGGACACCAAACGCTCGGTTTTGATTTTATCATGTTAGATGATATCCATAATATAACGCAATCAAATTCGGTGTGAGCTGGCGGGACGGACGGGTCTAACGCCCCGCGAATGCGGGCTTGCGCTTGCCGATGAAGGCGCCCACAGCCTCCTTGTGATCGGCCGTCCGCGACGACCGCACCATGTTTTCCGCTTCCTGATCCATTGAATCCAGAAAGTCTGATTTCAAGGCATGGTCAAGGTTATCCTTGATGTAGGCGAGCGCGATCGACGGTCCCTCGGCCAGCGACTTCGCGAGCGCAAACGCTGCCTCGCGAAGCTCCGTGTCGGGCACCACACGATTGACGAGACCAAGTGTCTCGCAACGCCGGGCGTCGATCCTCTCCGACAGGAACATCAGTTCCCGCGCGCGCGAGGTTCCGACCAACCGGGTCAGCAACCACGCGACACCGTAATCGCCCGTCAACCCGATGCGAGCGTATCCGGTGGACATGATCGCGGATTCACCGGCAATGCGGATATCGCAGGCGAGCGCGAGCGCCATCCCGGCGCCGGCCGCGGGACCTGGAAGTGCTGCGACCGTCGGCTTCCTCACCGCCACCAGCGCGCCAGTCAAAGTGCGCTGCCTTGTTCGCAGGTCGGCGACGCGTTCTTCAAACGGCGTTTCAGCCTTGCTGGAATTGCTGCCCATGCCCTTGACGTCGCCGCCGGCGCAAAAGGCCGCGCCCGCGCCCGTGATCAGCAACGCCCCGACGGCAGGGTCATCGCCGCATTGCTTGATCATCCGCCGCAGGGCCGGCGTCAGATGGTCAGAGAGCGCGTTGCGCGCTTCGGGGCGATTGAGCGTGATGAGCGCGACGCGATCGCGGATTTCACACAATAGCTCGCTGGTCCCGGTGTCGATCTCGATCTGATCACTTGCCATTTCGACCGCTCCTGTTTCGTTACTGCCGAAGTCGGGATCTCTCCCTGTCTCCTAAATGACCACCACCTGGCCACACGGTTCGGACGAATAGACAAGTTCCATCTGCGCCGCCCGATTGATCAGGACGGCGCGTTGATTGACGTAGGCCTTGTCCGTGATCTCGCCGGCCGCCAGCGAAGGCGGCTCCTCGAGCAGCGTGAGGGCGCAGATGCGCTCGCTGCTTCCAACACCGGCATTGTAAAGCCGTAAACTTTGCTGGAGAACGGCGATCACGCCCGGGTCGCAGTTGAGGTTGCTGTCGGCATTGGCAGCGTGCTTCCTGGCCACGACCGGATTTAGCCAACCCAGCACGGCGCATGAGTGGCGATTTTCGCCGGCAATGACGACGTCCTGCAAGACACCGTGCGTAGCCGCCAGCAGTGCGGCTCTCAGATTGCCGACAGCCACCCATGTCCCGTTGGCGAGCTTGAAATTTTCGGAAACCCGGCCGGTGAAGCACAGTCCGCGGCCTGGGTTGGCAGGATCGATGAAGGATATGGTGTCGCCGACCCGATAGAAACCCTCATCGTCAAACGCCGCCGACGTCAAATCCGGCCGGCCCAGATAGCCTGGTGTCACATTCGGGCCGCGCACGCGAGCCTCATAGGTGTCGCCGGCGGGGATGAGTTTCAACTCCACCCCCGGAGCCGGAAGGCCCAACTCGCCCGGCGTGTCGGTTGCCCAGTGCGTGGTGCTGATCGTGGGAGCCGTTTCGGTCGCACCGTAACCGGACATCACCGGAATCGGCCTGCCTGTCGCGGCCTTTGCCAGCTGATACAGCTTGTCCAGCGTGGTCCGCGATATCGCAGCTCCTGCGTAACTCATCCGATCGAGTTGCCGGAAGAAGTTGGTACGCAAATCCTGGTCGGTTTCCAGGGCTTCGCACAACAGCGTGTATCCCGCCGGCACGTTGAACATGGCGGTCGGCGATACGTCCTTTAGATTGGCAATCGTCTTGTGAAACAATTGCGGGACCGGACGCCCCTCGTCAATATAGAGCGTACCGCCATGCTTCAGAATGCCGTTCAGGATGACGTTGCTTCCCATCGTGTGATGCCACGGAAGCCATTCGACCTGTACCGGTGCCTCGCGAGGCGACACCAGCAATGCCCCCATCTGCAGCGAGCTTGCCATCATCTTGTGCGTGTTGATCACGCCCTTCGGCAGCCCTGTCGAACCCGAGGTGAACAGGATTTTTGCGGCAGCCTCCTTGTCGATCGAACGAAAGGCCTGCTCGAATTCCGCGCCGGGACGCGTCAGGTAAAGTGGCTGAAGCGAGACAATTCCAGGCCGTTGATCTGCTGCGATCCATGTCGCGGACGCAAGCTCCGGGATCTTGCGTGCGCCCGAATAGACCTCGCTGTCCTGCACGAAGACGAAAGAGGGCTGCAGCAGCGTTGCGATGTCCTGCAGGCGAGCCAGTCCGCCCGGCATCAGCGAATAGTTCGGCGATATCGAAGCGGCGACGACCCCGACCGACATCGCCGCGAACATCACGATCGCATGCTCGATCGAATTGCTGGAGAGGATGGCCAATTTGTCGCCGCGCCTGGCGCCCAGATCGATCATGGCCTGCCCGATCGACTGCACCCGTTGCCATAGTTCGGCGTAGGAGAGCTTCTGCCACTCGCCGTCGCCGCCGCGCTGGGCAAGAAATACGCGTTGTGGCGCCTTCTCCGCCCATTCCGGAATGAAATCCAGGATCGACCATTGCGGGTTCTCGAACGCGATCGGGGACCGCAGGACGAGCGTCCCGTCGGTGCGTTTCTCGATCCGGATTTCCCGTGGCGCGAATTGGGGGCCTTCAGAGAGAACAGCTGGAGATTGGTGAAGGGTCATGCGGCCGTTGCTCCTGTCCGACGATCTATGCTTCGCGTTGAATGCAAAAGGGATCCTGCGTCGTCCGGCCCGCTCGGGCCGCACCGCCTCTATGCAGCAAGCCTGAGAATGTCGACGATATCCTCAGGCCCTTCGATGGTCCTTGGGTTCGCTCGGGTGAACACCGACAGCATCGCGTTACGACCGATCAGTTCAAACTTGTCCTGGGTCACGCCGACCTCCGAAAGATGGCCGGGTAATTCCAATCGGCCGATGAATTGGGCGAAGGTATCGCTGGCCCTGGCGTCCGGCGCTCGCCAGGCCTCGGCTATTCGCTTTTGCGCCTCGTCCGTCACGGGTTGATTGTATTTCAGCACGCTCGGCATCATGACCGCTGTACAAAGGTAGTGCGGAACATCGCAGGTACCGCCGAGCACATGTCCGATCGCATGGCTTGCTCCCATCGGAACGCGGCATTGCAAGCCGAAGGCGGACATCCAGGAGCCAAGCTGGCAGAATTGCCGGGCTTCCAGATCGTCCGGATTTTCCTTCGTGGCCAGCAGGCCGTCGTACAGGTACCGCAGACCGCGCAGGCACACACTTTCCACCAGAGGATTGCCTCTCGGCGAGCAAACCGCTTCGATCCCGTGGTCCATCGCACGCGTGCCTGAGCCGAGCCACAGCGTCTGCGGGGTGTGCCGCGTGATTTCCGGATCCAGGATGATCGACAGCGGCATCATCATCGGATGACTGAATATCTGCTTCAGCTTCCTGCGCGAGTCCGTCACGAGAGTTCCGGAGTTATACTCGCCACCCGAGAGCGTGCTGGGGATCGCGATCATCCTGACCTTCGGAGCGCGAAATGGACCGGGCCGCGGCCCCTCCGGCGTCGAGACTAGCTCGAATCCATCGAGGCCGGATTCCTCGGTGATATTGTGCTCAAGGCACATCAGGACGATCTTAGCCGCATCAACCACGGAGCCGCCGCCCACGGCGACGATCAAATCCGCTTTCGCCGCTGCGGCCGCAGCCGTCGCCGTAACGGCCGACGCACGCGTCGTATGCTGCGGAACGCCGTCAAAGGTACCGGCATATCTGTCGCCTAGCGCGTTGCGGATCTTCTCGATCTCGTCGGTTTGCGTGTTCAGCGTTTTGCTGACGATGAGGAACACGCGTTTGGCACCGCGTTTCTCGGCTTCCTCGCGCAAGGCCTGGCCGGCCGGCTTTCCGAAGATCACCTGATCCATCGGCGGATATTGATGAAACCCGGCTTTAGTCATGCTGGTCCTCCATTTGTGGCAGTAATCGCGAAATGGGGCCTCGGGCGTGTTTCACGGCTCCCCATCCTCTCATGCATCACTCGGAGCTTGCGTCTAAAATCCCGCCGAACGGTTCCCAGCTGCTGCCGCTCCAGCGCTGCAACTGCATCTGGCTCCAGATCATGTTGCTGGTTTCGCTGGTGTTCACTTCGATTCCCGGAAAGGCGGTGGGAAGCACGACGTGACTGAGCGATTTGGCCTGCTTGACGATGTTCTGTCGGGAGAGGTCATCGCCGCACTGCCGGAGTACCGCTTCAAGGATCATGCCCTGCATGTAGCCGGTGAGATAACTGGTGTTCTCGAAATCCGCGCCCGGCAGGTACTTGGCAAAGAATGCCTTGTAAGCCTGGATGCCTTCGTCGCCACTCCACTTCGCATCGGTGGGGTCCTTGTTGATGGTTCCGACGATGACGCCGGTGGAATTCTCAAGGCCGGCCGGCTTCAAAGTGCCGCCGATCGAACCCGACGGAAAGTTGATGATGACCTTGGCCTTCCAGCCGATCTCCGCAACCTTGCGGATCGCCTGCGCGGCGAATTTCGGTGTCCCGGCAATGAACAGCGCCTCGGCGCCCGAGCTCTTGAGATTGACGACCTGGGAGTCCACGGTCGGCTCGGTCACCTCATAGGCCGCCGTGACGACACGCTTGTCGAACTCTCCCTTCAGGAACGATTTGAAGGCGCTGACGTAGTCCTTGCCGAGATCGTCGTTCTGGAAAAGAATCGCATATTTTGCGCCGGGCAACGCCTTGTCGAGGAATTTGGCGTAAATTCTTCCCTCGGTCTGGTAACTGACGAGACCGGTCGTGGTCAGCGGGTAATCAGCGATCTCGGTGAATTTGCTGGAGCCACTGACGATCGCGATCGAGGGAACGCCCTTACCCCTCAGATATTTCGCCGTCGCCGAATTTCCGGGCGTGCCGAGTTGCCCGAAGATGAACGATACCTCGTCGCTTTCGACCAGCTTGCGGGCGTGCTCTACCGCTTTCGGCGGACTGTAGGCATCGTCCATCGCGATGTAATTGATCTTGCGGCCGTTGATGCCGCCCCGATCGTTGATCAACTGCACATAGGCCACCACGCCCTTGCCGACCAGGCCGATCGAAGACGCCGGACCGCTGAACGGAAATATCCCGCCGATCTTGATTTCCGTCGCGGTGACGCCGAGCTCGTCGGCGGCCAGAGCTGATGACGCGAGCAGCGAAGCGGTCACGCATGCGGCCGCGAAACCTAGTCTGATACTCATGTCTCTCTCCCTTTGCACCGGTTCGCGCCGTGCGCGTTGTTTCTCAGGCCGTCAGGTTCGGTCGCGGCTCACGTCATGCGACCTTCATCGCCTTTGCCGGTTCGACGCCGTCGAGGAACCCGACCAGACGTTGGCGGATGATCTGCTCAGCCTCGGCCATGATGCGATCGATCAAATCCTTCACCGTCGGGATGTCGTGGATCAACCCGACCACCATGCCGCAGCTCCAGGCGCCGGCATCCATTTCGCCATCGAGCATCACCTTCGGATAAACGCCCGCGACCTGTTCGTGGATGTCAGCGATCTTCAGGCTCGCGCCCTTCTCGCGCTCGATCTCGAGGAGGTGGTCGACCCCTTTGTTCTTCAACACGCGCTCAGTGTTGCGTAGCGCACGCATGACCAGCACAGTGTCGAGTTCGCTGGCCTCGACCAGCGCCTTCTTCACATTGGGATGGACCGGCGCTTCCTTTGTGGCGATGAAGCGCGTGCCCATGTTCATGCCGGCAGCACCCATCGACAGCGCGGCGACCAGGCTGCGTGCATCCGCCATGCCGCCCGAGGCCACGAACGGAATCTTCAGTTCATCCGCGGCGCGCGGCAGCAGGATCATGTTCGGGATGTCATCCTCGCCGGGATGGCCGCCGCACTCAAAGCCATCGACGCTAACGGCGTCGCAGCCAATCTTCTCGGCCTTCAGCGAATGCCGCACCGAGGTGCATTTATGGATCACCTTGATGCCGGCGGCCTTCAGCGCTGGCATGTATTGTTCGGGGCTGCGGCCGGCGGTTTCCACGGCCTTCACGCCCCCCTCCTTGATCGCGGCGATGTATTCCGGATAGGGCGGCGCGGTAAAGCTCGGTAGGAAGGTCAGGTTCACGCCCAACGGCTTGTCGGTCATGTCGCGGCAGCGGGCGATTTCCTTGGCGAGCAGTTCGGGTGTCTTCTGGGTCAGACCGGTGATGATGCCAAGGCCGCCGGCATTCGATACGGCTGCGGCCATCTCGGCGAAGCCGACATAATGCATGCCGCCCTGGATGATCGGGTGCTGGATGCCGAACAGTTCAGTGATTGCTGTCTTCACGTGAAAACTCCATTTTCCGATCAGTGGACGATTTCGAACAGACCCGCCGCGCCCATGCCGCCGCCGATGCACATGGTCACTACGCCGTACTTTGCCTTGCGCCGCCGGCCCTCGATCAGGAGGTGGCCGGTCAGCCGCGCACCCGTCATGCCATAGGGGTGGCCGATTGCGATCGAGCCGCCATTGACGTTGAGCTTTTCCGGGTCGATGCCGAGCTTGTCGCGGCAGTAGATCACCTGCACCGCATAGGCCTCGTTCAGCTCCCAGAGATCGATGTCGTCGATCTTCAAGCCGTGCCGTTTCAGAAGCCGCGGGATCGCGACGACCGGGCCGACGCCCATCTCGTCCGGCTCAACGCCGGCGGCGACAAAGCCGCGGAAGATGCCGAGCGGCTTCAGGCCCTTCTGCGCGGCGATCTTGTCGCTCATGATCACGCAGGCCGAGGCGCCGTCAGAGAGCTGGCTGGCGTTGCCGGCGCTGATGGTCTTGCCCTCGAACACCGGTTTGATTTTTGCAAGTCCTTCCGCCGTCGTATCAGGCCGCGGGCCTTCATCCTTTGCCAGGGTCACCTGCTGAAAGGTGATCTCCTTGGTATCCTTGTTGACGACCGCCATCTTGGTCGTGATCGGCACGATCTCGTCGTTAAAGCGGCCGCCTTGCAGCGCGGCGCCGACGCGGCGCTGGCATTCGAGCGAATATTCGTCCTGCTGATCGCGGCCGATGTTGTAGCGCGACGCGACGACCTCGGCGGTCTCCAGCATCGACATGTACATTTCCGGCTTCATCGCCATCAGCTCGTCATCGACCGCGTGGAAGCGGTTCATGTGCTCGTTCTGCACCAGGCTGATCGACTCGATCCCACCGCCGATCGCGACCTCGACGCCATCATGCATCACCGAGCGCGCAGCGACCGCGATCGCCTGCAGGCCGGAGGCGCATTGGCGATCGATCGTAGTGCCGGCGACCGTCACCGGCAGGCCTGCGCGGATCGCCCCCTTGCGAGCGACGTTCATCACCATGGTGCCCTGCTGCATGGCGCAGCCCATCACCACGTCCTCGACCTCGCCGGGCGCAATGCCAGCGCGCTTGACTGCCTCGGCGATCACGTGGCCGGCCAGGGTCGGGCCCTCGGTGTTGTTGAGCGCGCCGCGATAAGCCTTGCCGACGCCGGTGCGGGCGGTGGAAACGATAACTGCTTCTGTGGTCATGCTTGCCTCTCTGCCTAGGCGGCCGCGTCGAGCTGCGCGTAGCGCAACACGTGGAACGCGGGATCGCCGAACTGGATGTTGATGGAAGAAATTCGCTTGAAGTAATGGCCGACATTCAACTCGTCGGTCATGCCCATGCCACCGTGAAGCTGCACCGCCTGGTCGGCAACGAACCTGCCGGCATAACCGATCTTCGACTTGGCGCCGGAAGCGAGCCGCGAGACACCGGCTTTGCCGGCGCTGAGGCTGAGACTGAGATGCTGCATCAACGAAAACGCTTCCTGATGCGCGATGAACATATCGACCATCCGGTGTTGCAACACCTGGAAGGAGCCAATCGTCGCGCCGAACTGTTTTCGGGTCTTGGAGTATTCCAGCGTCGCGGCGTTCAACTCGGCGATCGCGCCGACCGCTTCCGCACAGAGCGCGCCGATGGCGCGGTCGCGGCAGGCTTCCAGCGCGCCCACGCCCTCGCCTTCGCTGCCGAGCAACTCTCCCCTGACGTCGCGCAGGCTGATTTCGGCGGCGCGGCGGCCGTCGATGGTCTTGAAGCTCTGCAGGTCGAGATTGGCGGCACGGCGATCGACCACGAACAGACTGACGCCGCCACGATCATGGCGATGGCCGGAGGTGCGGGCAGAGACGATCAGATAATCCGCCCAAGGCGCGGCGATCACGGCCGTCTTTTCGCCGCTCAGCAGATACTCCGTGCCGTCGCGGCGCGCCGTGGTCGAGACGCTGGCGAGGTCGAAGCGCGAACCCTTTTCAGTCCAGGCCAGCGCCCAGGTCGTCTGTCCCGCAATGATGTCGGAGATAAAGCGCTGCTTCTGTTCCTTGGAGCCGAGCTGTTCGATCAGGCCACCCGCAAGCACGACCGTTTCGACAAACGGCTCGATCACGAGGTGACGGCCGAACTCCTGCATGATGATCATGGTCGATAGCGGCCCGCCGCCGAGACCGCCGACGTCTTCGGAGAACGATGCAGCGAACAGGCCGAGTTCGGCAAATGCCTGCCATTGCTTGCGGCTAAAGCCCTCTTCGCTCGCGACGATCTTGCGGCGCGCGTCGAAATCATACTGGTCGCGCAACAGCCGCTGGACGCTGGATCGCAGCAGTTCCTGTTCTTCCGTGAACTGGATATCCATCCGATTCCCCTGTTTGCCGATCCCTAGAGACCGAGCACTGCTTTGGCGATGATGTTGCGTTGAATCTCGTTGGATCCGCCGTAGATGCTGAGCTTGCGTGAGTTCAGGTATTTCTCGGACGCGGTATGTCCGAAGTCCGGGCCGGGCATAAAATGATTGGCGCTGACCGGATGCTCACGGATCGCCAAGCCGTAGTTGCCGATCGCCCGATGGGTCAATTCGGTGATGTTCTGGAATATCTCGGTGCCGCGGATCTTGAACAGCGACGCCGCCGGTCCCGGATCGATGCCACGAGCCATCTGCGCCACGACGCGCAGTTCGGTCGCCTCCAGCGCCAGTACGTCGAGCTCGACATGTGCGATTTCCTTGAGGAATTCGAGGTGCGCCGGATCATCGGCCGGAATTTCGGCCTTCACGATCTTCTTCAACTTCTCGATGTACCGTGTCGAGCGGCCAATGCCGGCCATGCTGGTGCGCTCGTTGCCGAGCAGGAATTTGGCGTAGGTCCAGCCCTTGTTCTCCTCGCCGATCAGGTTCTCGACGGGGACCCGGACGTTTTCGAGGAATACGTCGTTGACCTCGTGCGAACCGTCGATGGTGATGATCGGACGCACGGTAACGCCGGGCGACTTCATGTCGATCAGGATGAACGAAATGCCGGATTGCGGCTTTGCGGTCGGATCGGTCCGGACCAGGCAGAAAATCCAGTCCGCGTGCTGGGCCAAGGTCGTCCAGGTCTTGTGGCCGTTGACGACATAGTTGTCGCCGTCACGCACCGCCTTGGTACGGACGGTGGCGAGATCAGAGCCCGATCCAGGTTCGGAATAGCCCTGGCACCACCAGTCCTCGCCCGACAGAATGCGGGGCAGAAACTTCTTTTTCTGCGCCTCATTGCCAAAGGTGTAGATGACGGGTCCGACCATGGTGACGCTAAAGGCCAGCGGCGGCATGGTGCCGGCACGGGTCGTCTCCTGTTCGAAGATGAAACGCCTGGTAATCGACCAGCCAGGTCCGCCGAACTCCTTGGGCCACAGCGGTGCGATCCAGCCTTTCCTGTGCAGGATGCGATGCCACAACAACATCTGCTCCTTGCTCAAATCGGTCTCGGGATTGGCAACGCGCATCTCCGCCGGATAATTATCCGCGATGAAGGCGCGCACCTCATCGCGGAACGCGGCATCCTCGGGTGAAAGCGCGAGCTCCATGGCAGATGCTCCCTACCACTTTTCGCCGAAGGGGCGGATTTCCAGCTCGAACGTCCAGGCACTCTTCGGCTGTTGATAGAGCTGCCAGTAGGACGCTGCGACCGACGACGGCGGCATCAGCAGGTCCGGATTGTCCAGCGCATCCGGCCCCAGCGCCTCGATCCGCCGCTGGCGTACCCATTCGGTGTCGACGCCGGAATCGATGATGAGATGGGCGACATGGATATTTTTCGGTCCCAACTCCCGCGCCATCGCCTGGGCCACGGCACGCAGGCCGAACTTGGCGCTGGCAAACGCGGCATAACCGGAGCCGCCGCGGAGCGACGCGGTAGCGCCGGTGAAGAAGATGTTGCCCTCCCCGCGCGGCAGCATCAGCCGCGTCGCCTCGCGTCCCGCGAGGAAGCCGGAATAGCACGCCATCTCCCAGACCTTCCGGAACACCCGCTCGGTGGTGTCGAGAATCGGATAGTTGACGTTGGCGCCGATGTTGAAGATGCAGACCTCCAGCGGCGCGTGCTTGTCGGCGTCGTTGAGGAAGGAGACGATTTCCTCTTCCTTGCGCGCGTCGAGCGAACGGGCATGGATCTCGCCGCCCGCGGCCTCGATCTCCTTGACCAGCGGCGCGAGCTTGTCGCCGTTACGGCGGCCGGCAAAGATGGTGAAGCCTTCGGAGGCGAACTTCTTGGCAATCTCGCCACCGATAAAATCGCCAGCGCCGATTACCGCGACTGTTCTGTTTCTCTTCTGCAAGGGTCTTCTCCGAATTTGCTAGGGGTGAAGCGATCTCGCCCGCTTCATTTGCGCAGCGACTCCGCCAATTTGTGTTTCAGGAGCTTTCCCGTCGAAGTGGCGGGCAGCGCGTCCATCAGGATGATCTCGGATGGCCGCTTGTAGGAAGTGAGCTGCGGCGCGACATGAGCCATCAGGTCCTGCACGGTAGCCCCGGTTCCCTTCAGCAGCTGAACGAAGGCCACGATCTCTTCATTGCCCTCGACCGGCCGCCCGACCACGGCGCATTGCACCACGTCGGAATGAGTGCTCAGCACCGCCTCGATCTCGGCCGGATAGACGTTGAAGCCGGAACGGATGATCATCTCCTTGGTGCGGCCGACGATGAACAATGCATCGCCTTCGAAGCGCGCGAGGTCACCGGTGTTGAACCAGCCGTCCGGATCGATCGCTTTCGCCGTGAGATCGGGCGCGCGGTAATAGCCGCGCATCACGTTGGGCCCGCGGACATGCAATTCGCCGATCGCGCCGTTCGCCACGACGGCGCCGTCGTGCGCGACGACCCTGGCCTCGATGCCCGAAATCAGGGTACCGACCGAATTGTCGCTGCGCGGCGCCTCCGGCCGAACGCTGGAAATCCCGGGCGAGCATTCGGTGATACCGAACGCGTTAAACAGGGGAAGTCCAAGTTCCTTCTCCACCCGCGCCTTGAGTTCGAGATCGAGCGGCGCCCCCGCGACGCCCATCAGCCGCAACGCGCCACGCTCCAGTTTGGGCAAGCCCGCCGTCTGTTTGTGTTCCAGCAGGCGCTGATAGGTGGCGGGCACGCCGTTGAGGATCGTGATGCCTTCCTCGGCCAGCGCCTTGGCGAGCCCGGCCGGACTATACTTGCTGACCAGCCGGGTCACCGCGCCAACCATCAGCGTCATCGTCAGCAGCGAGATACCGACGATATGCGAGATCGGCAGCACGCAATACTGCACGTCCTCGGCCGTCATGCTGCGTAAGGTCGCGGTACTCCTGGCCGAGAACAGCAGGTTCCGATGCGTGAGCATGACGCCCTTGGGCGTTCCGGTCGTGCCGGAGGTGTAGATCAGGACCGCGACCTGGCGGGCGCCATCGGCTTCGACCGGCTCGGGCTGCGTTACCTGGTTCAGCGCGGAAACGCCAATGCCGCGGAGCGCCCCGGTATCCTGCACCGGCGCGTTGCAGCGCGCCGCGTGCGCGGCCGCTTCTTCCGAAATGTCAGCCGTGAAGAGCATGCGCCTGGCGCCGCTGTGATCCCTGATCTGGTCGAGTTCGCGCGGCGACAGCCGCGGATTGGCGACAATCGCCCAGACATCGAGGCGGCTTGCGGCGAACAGCAGACAGGCGAGCGGAATCGAGTTCTCGCTGACAAGCATCAGGCGATCGCCAGCGCGGATGCCGAGCGCCCGCAACGCATCCACCGTGCTCCCGACCATCCGATCGAGTTCGCGATAGGTCAGGCTGGCCTTGTCGTCGATCAGCGCCGTCCGGTCAGGTGAAGCAACGACATGGGAGTCCATCACCTCGTGGATACGGTGCGGCAGGGTATTCACGATCTCGGCTGCGGCCTGCTGCCAACTCACCAATAACACCTCCCGTTGCCAAGGCCCTTTCCGGGCCCGATTCGCTCAGGACCCTGAGGTATGTTCACGCGGTCTTGCGCTGCGTCGTGCCCAACTGTGCCAGGATTTGTTCCTCGACCTCGCGCAGACTGTCCTTGCCGAAATAGATCTCGTCACCGACGAAGAAGGTCGGCGAGCCGAACGTGCCCCGCGCCACCGCGCTGTTGGTATTCTCGATCAGCTTCTTTTTGACGTCGTCCTGCTGGGCACGGGCAATGATGCGATCGATGTCGAGCCCGGAAGCCAGGAATGCATCGCGGAATACCTGCGGGTCGTCCATCTTCTTGGGCTCCACCCACATGTGGTGATAGGCCGCGCGGAAATAGGGCTCAAACAGCCCCTCGAGATCGGCTGCGACGACGCCGCGCATCAGCGTCAGGGTGTTCACGGGAAAGAACGGGTTCAGCTGGAATTTCGTGATGCTGTGGCGGCGCAGGAAGCGCTGGGTCTCGATCGCGTTGTATTCAGGCTTGTTCTTGATCCCGCGCAGCGACTCGGCGGGCGACATGTTGCCGGTCGCCTTGTAGACGCCGCCGAGCAATACCGGAACGTAGTCGAACTTGACGCCCGTACGCTGCTCGATCGCCGGCAGCGCCAATTCGGCAAGAAAGGCGTTGGGACTGCCGAAATCGAAGTGAAACTCGACTTTGAGCGGAGCAGCCATGGAACGCCCTTTCCTTCGACCAGCGGCGGTTGTTTGCCGCCCGATTGATTGTCCTGCAATCGATAGAGTTCTCTTTTAGAACTGTCAACATGATGTTCATCATGCAATTCGCTCAGCTACGGCATCCTATTGAAATGTCATGAGTTCTGATTTAGAATTTATTTGTATTGTCGTCGGAGATCGCTGGAGACGCTGATGAAATGGGATGCCCTCGAAGAGGAGCCGTGCTCGCTGGCCCGCACCGTGGCGGTTATCGGTGACCGCTGGAGCCTGCTGATCCTGCGCGAATGCTTTCTTCGTATCCGCAGGTTCGACGAATTCCAGTCGTCGCTTGGGATTACCCGGCACCTGCTGGCCGACCGGCTGAAGAAACTCGTACGCTTCGGCGTGCTGCGCAAGATTCCCTATCAGGAAGCGCCCAAGCGCTACGAGTATATCCTGACGCAGAAGGGCCTCGACCTCTATCCGATCATCATGTCAATCGTGCACTGGGGCAACATCCACATGGTCGACTCGCGCGGACGGCCGCTGCTGCACGAGCACAAGAACTGCAAGAAGATGTTCGATCCCGTCATGGTCTGCTCGGAATGCGGTGAACCGCTGACCGCCAAGGCCGTTCATGTGCATCCGGGTCCCGGTGTGCGACGATCCTCGCCGGAGCGTGCCAAGGTCTCGAGCCGCGATAGGACGTCAGGTTGAGCATGAATTTAGTCAAGGTCGCGCTTTCGCGGACGTCCACCTGCTTCCAAGCTAAGGCTAGAAAGAGGTCGTCTAGCGCAACAATGTCCATGGCCTAGATTCGCTGGTCGCAGTATTGCACTGAACCATCTGCGCTACCTTTCGGGGCGAGACAAACCGCCGGACCTGAAGAGTGCGATCTTCGCAGCATTGATGCTAGCCGAGTTAGCTATCGCACCGTTCGCGATTTTTCCGGCGCGCAAGGTTCGGCTTGGCGCCGCCAAACCCCGGTGTACAAGACGACTGGTCCCAGCCGAAATTGGCTCTAACACGAAGGTAACCTCACTACTGTCGATCGATGCTATCAGTATATCCAGCAACTGAAACCGATCGAGTCCCGAGCGTAGGCGCAACGCTTACTCGGCAACCGGCATGTTGCCAGCATCGGTTGCCAGCGGCAAAGCATCCCGTGACGCGTACGAACAATTCACTCCTTTATTTCGCTGCAATCGCGGCGTCGACCGGGCGTAGAGCAACCTTGCTGTCTCGCTTGCGGCTGAAGCGGTGCAGCGTGAGGTAGACCACCGGCGTCGTGTAGAGTGTGAGGAATTGCGATACCAGCAGGCCGCCGACGATTGCATATCCGAGCGGCTGGCGGATCTCCGCGCCGGTCCCGTGCCCGAGCGCAAGCGGCAGGGCACCGAGCAACGCCGCGAACGTCGTCATCATGATCGGGCGAAAACGTTTTAGCGCCGCCTGGAAGATCGCATCCTTCGGGTCCATGGCCTCAGTCTGCTCGGCATGGATCGCAAAATCGATCATCATGATGGCGTTCTTCTTGACAATGCCGATCAACAGGATGATGCCGATAAGCGCGATGACACTGAGCTCGAGGTTGAATGCCATCAGGATCAGCAGGGCGCCGACGCCGGCCGAGGGGATGGTCGACAGGATCGTGATTGGATGGATCAGGCTCTCATAGAGCGCTCCCAGGATGATATAAACCGCAATCAGTGCCGCGAGAATCAGGAGAGGCTGGGTTTTAAGCGAATCCTGAAAGGCCTGGGCGTTCCCCTCGAACGTGGTGATCAGGGTGGCCGGGACGTTGAGATCCCGCTTTGCCTTCTCGATCGCCTCAACGGCCTGGCCGAGCGCGGCACCTGCTGTCAGGTTGAATGACAGTGTGATCGCGGGGAACTGGCCCTGATGGCTGACCGATAGCGACCGCACGGTGCGCTTTTGTTCGACCAATGCGCTCAGCGGCACCTGGCGTCCGCTGCTGGAGGGTACGTAGATCAGGTCGAGTGCGTTTGGATCGAGCTGGAACTGCGGATCGACCTCGAGGATCACCCAATAGCTGTTTTGCTGCGTAAAGAATTGCGCGACCTTGCGCTGTCCGAACGCATCGTAGAGCGTGTCGTCGATCGCCTGCGTGGCGACGCCGAGCCGCGATGCCGTATCTCGATTGATTTCGAGCCGCAGCGTCGGACCTGCGATCTGCTGGTCGGTCGCAACATCCCGTAGCAACGGAATTCCCTGCAAGGTCCGAAGCAGGATCGGTGCCCAGTGATCGAGCTCATCGAGGTCGCTGTCCTGAAGCGTGAATTGATACTGCGTGCGACTCGCACGTCCGCCGACATTGATGTCCTGCGATGCCTGCATGAACAGCGCAATGCCCTGCACGGCGGCAAGCTTCGGCCGCAGCCGATCGATGATCTGGCTCGCGCTCGCATCGCGCTGGTTGCGCGGCTTGAGATTGATGAACATACGGGCGTTATTCATGGTCTGGTTGACGCCTCCGACGCCCACCGCGGACATCACGCCGTCGATACCGGGATCCGCCATCAGGATACGTACCAATTGCGACTGCCGCTCCAGCATGGCCGGATAGGAAACGTCCTGCGAGGATTCCGATACGGCGACGATGAATCCAGTGTCCTGCTGCGGAAAGAAGCCCTTCGGGATCAGCACATAGAGATAGCCGGTCAGGATGATGGTCGCGATGGTCGCCATCAGCGTGAGCCGCTGGTGACGCAGCACCCAATGCAGACCGGATTCGTAAACCGCCAGTATGCCATCGAAGAACTTCTCGCTGAGAACATAGAGCCGGCCGTGCTGCCTGTGCCTTTCGTCCTGCAACAGTTGCGCGCACATCATCGGCGTCAACGTCAGCGAGATGACGGTCGATACCAGGATCGCCACGCTCACGGTGACGGCAAATTCACGGAACAGCCGGCCGATGATGCCGCCCATCAGCAATACCGGAATGAACACCGCGATCAGCGACAGGCTCATCGAGATGATCGTGAAGCCGATTTCGCGCGAGCCCTTCAGCGCTGCCGCCAGCGGCGAGTATCCCTGCTCCAGGTAACGCGCCACATTCTCGACCATCACGATCGCGTCGTCGACGACGAAGCCCGTCGCGATCGTCAATGCCATCAGTGAAAGGTTGTCGAGACTGTAGCCGAGCACATACATCACCGCGAATGTGCCGACCAGCGATAATGGAACCGTGATGCCGGGAATCACCGTCGCCCACCCGTTGCGCAGGAATAGGAAGATCACCATCACCACCAGCGCGATGGTGAGCATCAGCGTGAACTGAACCTCTTCGACCGAGGCGCGGATCGTCTGGGTACGATCGGTGACGATGTGGACGTCGATAGCGGAGGGGATCGAGGCTTTCAGCCGCGGCAACGCGGCCTTGATGTGCTCGGCGGTGTGGATGACGTTGGCACCGGGTTGTCGCTGAATGATGAGGATGGCCGACGGCTGTCCATTATAAGTGCCGGACCCGCGAATGTTTTCGGCGCCATCCACCACAGTGCTGACGTCGCCGAGCCGGACCGGCGAGCCGTTGCGCCAGGCAACGATGACCGGGCGATAGCCCGCTGCGTTGAACAGCTGATCGTTGTTCTCAAGTGTAATACCCTGGCGCTGCCCGTTCAGCGTGCCCTTGGGAGCGTTGAGCGTGGCTGTCGCGATCGCCGACCGCAGGTCTTCAAGACTTAGGCCACGGCCCGCGAGTTCGATCGGATTGGCTTCGACGCGCACCGCGGGCTTTTGCGCACCGGCGATCAGCACGGCAGCGACCCCGTCGACCTGGGAGAGTTGCTGCGCGTAGATGTTGTCGGCAAAGTCGCTTACCGTCGTCATCGGCAGCGTGTCCGAAGTCATTGCCAGCACCATCACAGGCGCGTCCGACGGATTGGTTTTCCGATAGGTCGGCGGTGACGGCAAATTCTTCGGCAATTGTCCGCCAGCGGCGTTGATCGCGGCTTGCACGTCCTGACCTGCGGCGTCGATATTGCGGGCAAGGTCGAACTGTATCGAGATCACCGATATTCCGATGCCGCTCACGGAGGTGAGCTGGGCTACGCCCGGCATCTGCGCCAACTGCCGCTCCAACGGGCTGGCGACCGAGGAAGCCATCGTCTCGGGGCTCGTACCTGGCAGCTGGGCCGTCACCTGGATAGTCGGAAAGTCGACCTGCGGCAGCGGCGCGACCGGTAAAAGCAAATACGCGACGAGGCCGACCATCGCGAGACCGGACATCGCCAGTGCGGTTGCGATCGGCCGTCGGATAAAGGGTTCGGAAATATTCATCACGCACCTCTTTATTTTGGACCCTGCGCCGTGGAGGCAGTGCGTCCGCTCGCTGGAAGGGCCGCAGCCACGATGCGCGTACCGGGCCGGAGCTTGTAGTGGCCGTCGATGACGATGGTTTCACCCGCAGCGAGGCCGCTCTCGATCAGCGCCTCGCCGTTGCGGCTGGCAGCGATCCGCACGGGGCGGATTTCAACCGTGGAGTCCCGCCGGGCAACGTAAGCGTAGCTGCCGTTGGGTCCTGATTGCAGCGCGGCATCCGGCACTATCGGTCCGCGGCGGACGCCGAGCAGCAAATGGGCGCTGACGAATTGGCCGGGCCAAAGCTGCCCGTCACGATTTTGAAAGATCGCCTTGAGCCGGATCGAGCCTGTGCCCTGATCGATCTGGTTGTCGATCAGTTCGAGACGGCCTTCGCCAAGCTTGACGCGGTCGTCCTGATCATATGCCGACACGACGAGCGTTCCGCCCCGCATCGCATCGATGATCTCGGGAAGATACTTCTGCGGCAAAGCGAAAATCACGCTGATCGGCGCCATTTGCGTGACAACGACGAGTCCTCCGGAATCGGAGGCGTGAACAATGTTGCCTTGATCGATCAGGCGTATGCCGGTGCGGCCAGCGAGCGGCGAGACGATCGTTGTATAGCCTAGCTGCACGCGCGCGTTGTCGATCACCGCCAGATCATGGGCGATCGCAGCTTGATACTGCGCGACCAGCGCTTCTTGGGTATCGACGCTCTGGCGGGTGGCGAACTCCTTGACCGCGAGTTTGCTGTAACGGTCAAGATCGAGCTTGGCATTGGCGAGTAGCGCTTCGTCGCGCGCCTTGTCGGCCTCGGCCTGATGCAGTTGCGCCTCGTAAGGGCGCGGATCGATCTGCGCTATCAAGTCACCGGCCTGTACATCCTGGCCCTCGCGAAAGGCGATCTTTTTTACCTCGCCATCGACGCGCACTTTTAAGGTCACGGTGTTGTAAGCCTGGACCGTGCCGAGCCCCACCCGCGAAATCGCGAATTCATGTTCCTTCACCACGTCAGCCGAGACGGACACTGGCCGCGCAGGCACGGCGCTCGAAGTCGGTTTGACGATGCTGAAAGGAATGCCTTCGTACCACAGAAAGATCCCGGCTGCCGCAAGCCAGGAGGCAAACAGGCCCGCAATCAATAATTTACGATGGTTCATCCCAGTGATCCTGTCGTGAGAGAGGCTGACGTGCTCGATAACGTTTAGTTGTTATCCGTTCGCTTGCGCTTCTCTGAGAACGGAATTATTACTTACACGATGTAAAACTTATACATCGTAAAAGCAAGGGGCCCGATGCCGCGAACCAACGTTCTGGAGATCCTCACGGGATCTTGAAGACCGACGCCAAGGGGGCCAAGCAGCAAGGAGATTGTGACGATCCACGACGTGGCCGCGGAAGCACCGCGGCGCCGATCGCCTACCGCTATTTTGCCAACCGGGAGACGTTGCGCGCTTGCCGTTCAGCGCTCTCAGCCCACCTCAAAAATCAGCGGCATCCGCGTTAGGCGGCGCGTGGTCGGTCGGTCCTTTTGAACGTAACCCTGGTTTGAACTTAACCGAAGGAGAACGACATGAACACGAAACCTAAACACGACAACCCGATTCTCGTAACCGGAGCGGCCGGCGCCGTGGGCGGCATCGGCCGCAACCTCACTGAATTCCTGCTCGCAAAGGGGCACAAGGTGCGCGCCCTCGTTCGGCGTGAGGACGAGCGCGCCGAAGCTTTACGATCGCTCGGTGCGGAGGTCGTGCAGGGCGACCTCACAGACCTTGCGTCGATGCATCGCGCCATCGAGGGCTGTGCGCGCATCTATTTCGGAATGTCTGTCTCTGCGGCCTACTTGGAAGCCACGATCAACACCGCCGCGGTGGCGCGCCATCACGGCGTCGAAGCCTTTGTGAACATGTCGCAGATGACGGTCTCGCAGATGAGCATCAGCGAGACCACCAACAGCCCGCAGCACAAGCTGCACTGGCTGGCGGAGCAGGCTCTGTCCTGGTCAGGACTGCCGGTCGTCACGGTGCGGCCGACCGTCTTCCTTGAGGGCTTCTTTCTTACGCTCGCCGCCGCCGGCGTGCGGGCCTCCGACGCATTGGCGCTGCCGATGGGTAGCGGCAAGACCTCGCCGATCTCGGCGGTCGACGTGGCGCGTGCGGTAGCTGCTATCCTCGACGACCCCGCACCCCATATCGGACAAGTCTACGATCTGACGGGGCCGGAATCAGCCGATCTGGACCACTATGCGCGTGTCATCTCCGAGGCGCTCGGCAGGCCCATCCGGTATCGTGACGTCCCACTCCCGGCATGGAGCGAAGGCCTTCGGCAGGCGCGGTTTCCCGAGCACGTCGTCAGCCATCTCTCGGCCATGACGGAATTGAACAAGCAGGGGCGTTACGACCGCATGACGGACACGATGTACAAGCTCACCGGTAAGGAACCGACGAGCATGCGCGATTTCGTGAAACTTCATGCCGCTGCGTTCACGCGGCGTGGGCCGGCGCAATCCTGAGACGCTCAGCACCTCCAAGGGGCAGATTCGGAACGTCGAGGTGCTCGGATGGTACGCTGCGGCAGGTCGGTCCGGCACGCGGATCCACGTGGGCGCCACGCTTTGGAAGCGGTAGTGAACGGGAAGAAAACGCTCGATGAGCCGAAGGCGGCGGGCGCGCAGGCTCTGCAGCGCCACCATGTGGCGATGACGTAAGCTCCGCTTCTGCGCTCGCTGCGGCAGGTGTTTTTAAGAGTGCAGCAGACGGCCAAGCAAACCGAAGAGTCCGGGTTTTTTAGAACGGTTGTACCTTGAAACGAAAAGGGTTGACCGAAACGAGTGGCGTGCTGTCGGCCGTTTGCTTCACTCTGAATTCTATTTCTTTTTCCGCCCTCGTATCCAAAACGGTAACGGACAATACTCCAATGCAAGTCACCTCTCGCGCTGCTTTGTCCATTGACTTCAGGAGTATCGTGCCACCCAGGCTGTAAACCGCGCTTTTTCTTGCACGGGCCAAAATTTCCAATTTTTCACTCTCCGAGTTCTCAGCACGCATCGTTGCGTCAAGCGAACTCGAGTTTTTGAGAGCAAACGTCACCAGCGCGTTATATTCATCGTCGGAAAGTATCTTAAGTACCGAACTGCGGGCATCCAAAGAACGACATTGGTGTTCCGCTGCCTGGTCGGCTTCTCCACAGCCGCTCAATGAAAGCACCAGAGCGAAGCACGCTAGCAATACCCGTCCTTCCCTAATACGTCTCATCGGACTGACCGTCGATCCTGACGTCTCGGGTCCTCGTCAGCTGCATCGCTTCTCGCAACCAGTCAAAAACGTATTCGTGAACCAAAGCCGGGTTATCAACGTGGTCCGGAAACGAGCCCGTTTCCTCCGGTGCAAACACCTTCAAATGAGCGGCTAGTCCTGCGCTACGCGCAGCATCGAGGAGAGCCGAAGCATCCTGGACGCCTGATCTGTCTTGAGCTCCCATTGTAACGAGGTAAGGACAGTCTATGGTCTGTAGCGGCCCAGCGAGCATAAGTCGCGCGGTTAGCCGAGAATCGATAAGCGTATCATCGAGTTTCCTCAGCCGTCTCTCCACGAACATGCGCTCGCGGTAGTCCCATAAGCCACCATCGCACACTGCAGCAGCAATACGGCGGTCGCGCGAGGCACATCGGGTTGCATAGGCTCCGCCTAATCCAATTCCGTATACGGCCAATCTCGAACCGTCCACGTCGGATCGGTCCCAAAGATGATCGATCCAATGGCCGATCACATCCTCGACCTCGACGACCGGTTCAATTCCGTTCGCATCCCTAATACCTGTTCCCGAACCGATGACATCGACGAGCAGAACAGAATAGCCGCTCTCGGATGCAATTCGTGGAACCGAGCATAGCAGGTCTTCCTTGAAATCATCCGCGCCACCTACGCAAACTACAACCGGCTGCGGCGCTATTCCGTTCGCGCGCAGATAGTACGCTTCCATCGTGCGTTTTCCGAAAGGCATCTGCAATATCTCACCTTTGGGAAACGAATTCCCCAGATATGACTGCGCACATTTGCGCATATCGAGGATTGCAGCTCTCCTCTTTCCGTCTTCCGCCGATAGAAAGAGTTCGGAAGTTCTATGGTAGTTCGATGCCCTTAACCAATTTGAGGCGGCGGCCTGAAGGCTTCCGCGTTCGAACGCCTGGTCAGCGCGGGCTCGGTTGGTCTCAGCTAGTCGGTTCCATGCACGAAACCAGCTCGCGCCGTCCCCGGGCACGATATTTTTTGAAGCTGAGATACATTCAGAGATAGAGGCCGCGCCACCTTGTGCGGTCGCCAGCACGCGCATGAAGAAGTAGGAATACTCCTCGCTGTCAGGCCAGGGGCGCCACCCCCATTCCAGCATCTCAGGAAAGGACGCATCCATCCGGTTCACACAACGGCTCGGTGGGCAAGTATTAATCCGGGGTACGACCCGGGGCGATCGCGAATCGGCCCCAGCTTGCGCCGGGGTTTCTTTTTTATGCTGCGACCTGACCTTAGCGCGCAGGCAACCCGGCCTGCCGCATGACGAAGCGCTGGATCCGCGGCACGACGATCACTAACATCGGCACGACCACGACATAGCTCGTTATTGCGGCCCTCAACCAGCGCATGGCGAAATCCGGCTGGAAGCCATAGTTCATGGCGAGACCGACGAACGACATGCTCGTCGAGGTGATCAGGCCGGTGATCAAGGCGATAGCGGGTCCGATCAGTTTCGGGGAAAGGGCCATTTGCTTGCTCCTGAGAACGGGGTTATTATTTACACAACGTAAAACTTATACAGCGTAAAAGCAAGAGGACCGATGCCGCGAATTGCCGATCCGGAGCTACCTCACAGGATCTTGAAGGCCGCCGACGCCCTGTGGCAGTCGGGCGGCGAGGACGCCGTGACGATCCGCGGCGTGGCGGCGGAAGCGGCCACCACGACGCCGACGGTCTATAGCTACTACGCCGACCGGGAGGCGCTGCTGACGGCGTTGCGCGCGCTCGCCTTTCAGCGCTTCTCGGCCCACCTCGCAAAGTCGCGCGACTTCCAGGATACCTGCGCACGACATCTCGAGTTCGGCACCAACCACCCCCGCGATTATGAATTGCTCTACGGGCGCGGCTGGATGGAGCGTGTCAAAGGAGATGCGCAGAGAGGTGAGATCGAACGATACACCACACATATCGTGCGCGCCGGTGTCGATGAAAGCCGGGCCGCGCACATCGCGTATCCGGTCATGATGATGCTGCACGGCGTGGTGATGCATAGGCTGCTGAACAAGAAGCCGAGTCCCCTTGGCCGGGCGATCGCCGCAGCCTGTCTCGAGGCTTGCATGACGCTGCTCGAAAGCGCGCGTCGGGAGAAATAGTCGCTGCCATCGACGAACGCAGCGTGTCGCAGCAAAATGCGAATTGCGGGATTGCGAGCGGGGTCGAACTTGCGAGCGGTGCCCACGTTCGGCCGGGCGAATGCGTCGGCGGCAAGATGGTCGCAGCTTTCCTGAATGAAAAACCTCCGGCAGGGCATTGCCGGAGGTTTTGGAGGTAGAAAATGAAGATAGGTCCTAGATGATCTCCCCTGTTCGTATAACGCGGGCCCCAACCGTTTGGGCCAAGCCACGCGACGTCATTTTACACAACAGTCAATTTATTGCAACAATTGATTTAGTCAAATAAATACCCCCGGCTTTGCGGCCGGGGGTGACAAGCGCTATGGTTTTGGATCAAAAATTGCGCTGAACGCGAAGATTGAGCGATGCAGTCCCGTTACTTCCGAACACGTAGGTTGCGGTCGGAAGTGGCAAAGCTGACGACGGAGTACCTGTAATGTTACCCTCCATATTGGTCTTCAGGTAGGCGTACATCGCTTCAGCACTGAACGTCAGATTCTTAACTGGCGTCCAGCGAGTGACCAGACCGATTTGCGAAACAGTAAAGCCAGGATCGCAAACTGAACCAACGCCAAAGGCACCGCCGGTGCCCCCGCCGCTGGTCACGCCGCCGCCGCGAATCGCGACACCGGCGTTAGCTACATATGTGTTGCAGTAGAGCTGCTTTGCCGTTTGATTGTAGCTGACTCCGGCGATGCCCCCGAACAAGCTCGATGACCAGTTAGCATCCCAGTTGTGAGTGAATGCCCCGCGGAAGCCCCAACCCCGCGTCAATTGCAGTTGCGTGATCCCGTTGCCGTTTGCCGCGCTTGCGCCGGAATAAATGGAATCCGTCGTCACGCCCATCGCGAACCTGTTGCCATCGTAGATGTCGAAGGAAGCAGGAGTCGGCGCACTGGTTGCGAGTACGTACTTTGTCGCACCCAAGGACCAGGTCGCGTCGACCTTGAGGTCGTCTCCCGCTCCGGTCGGGAGGTTCTTGATGTTCAACGCAGCCGAAACAGCACCACCGAACTTGTCGTCCGGATGGCCGCTCGTAATCGCGCCTGCTTGTGAAACAGCGCCGTTGAAGGTGGTTCCGACAATGTTGGCGTTCGCGAAATATCCGGCATGGTTGTCATGGATCGCGCCGGACAGTTGGAACAGGCCCCATGCTTGGTCTACCCTGACATTGCCTACGAAGTCCGGCACACTCGTGCCGCCGTAAGCGGTGCCAACACCTGTCTGGAAGGAGCTTGCGCCGCCATTGAACCCAATATTGCCTCCAGGCGCCCCGCCGATCGCGTTGATGATTTGGGTCCGGTTGAGTTGGTTCGCGCTGCTATCGTCGATACCGAGGGTAGCGGATACACCGTTGCCAAACTGCCAAGTGTACTGAACGTTGTTGATACCAGTCACGGAATCGTACCCACCGATCAGGTACGACGTGTTATTGCCTGGATATCCATTCCAGGGCGACGCGAATGCCGACACGGATTTGCCGAACGTAAACCCTGCAAACTGGATGAAAAGAAACTCGACGGCGGTGTACCCAGCGCCGGCTTGATCATTGTTCACCAAGCCCGCGGTACCTCCCGGGTTGACACTCGCCGCAATACCGAGGGAGCTGGTCGAACCATAGGTGCTGAACTGGAAATCGGCCTGCCCAAAAGTGCGAAGGACGCCGTATTCGGTGGCGGTCCGCGTGTCGACGGTCAGAGCCATACGCGAGCGATCGTTGTAGAAGTTCGCATAACGGTCGCGAATTGCGCCCTCGCCGTTCCAGAACGGACCGTCGTAAATTCCGCCGTTGACGGTTACGTCGGCGCGTAGATATCCGCCGAACTTGATGCAGGTGTCAGTGCCCGGCATGTAGTAGAAGCCCGCACCGTATAGCGAGCAAACCCTCACGTATTCGACCGCTTTGGCCTTTACGGGAAGATCGGCTGCCTGAGTTCCGCTCACGACGATCAGACACGCCGCTGAGCCGAGAATAAGGCTCTTGATAGAGTTCATTCAAACCTCCAGTTGGAAACAGGGCCCAAGATCCGCCGAATGTCTCCGCGGTTCGCTCCCCCTAACCGCTGCTCGCCGCTAAGCCTGTGTGGGCCGAACTGCTCGCTTGTGCGGGGCGCTGGAGTAACCAACGCCACGCACACAATGCAGAAGTAGCTCACATAATCAACACCATTGAGTTACTCAATTAAATATTGGACGCCAATTGTTGTTCGGAAGCCACACCCGCGACAACGGCGCTCTATGCGCACGCAATCAATTGATATAATTAATGAACCAAGAACATGGAGAGACTTGAAATGGGCAAGGGTACGAGGTTGGCTCGCCGGACGGCTGTCGTATCCGACGGAAAGCCGGAAAACCGACGACAGGAGGACATAGTCCGCCGATTCCTGTTGGATCTAGCCTCCATCAATGTGCACTTGGACGAGATCCGCCAATTTTGGGCCAAGAGCCTGGGTGTCAGCGGCCCGCAGTGGATGATTATGATGGCGCTCTCCGAACTCGACCGGGGCCAAGGCGTATCTGGAAAGGACGTGTCGAAGCTGCTTCATATTGATCCTTCCTTCATTACGACCCAGACCAAGCTATTAGAACGGGCAGGACTGATCCGAAGGCTGGAATCGAGCGAAGATGCCCGCGTCATCCTGCTGTCTCTGTCGGACAAGGCGCTGCGGCAGATCGGGTCGCTTACATCGAAGCAAGAGTTGTTGAACAAGTTCATATTCGCGGAGATGGACGGCCGCGCGCTTGCGGATATGGTGGAGAAAATTGCTTCTCTGAAGGAGAAGTTGCAGAGGGCGACGTCCAAAATCGCAGCCGAATTCTGAGTTTCAGATTGCGCCGTTTCAGGGAAGCCGACGCGAACGACCTTACCTTTCGGTCATCCGCTGCGCCAAAAGCGCAGGGCCTTGCGCGGTCGGGTGGTTTCTACCATCGCTTCCTGGCCGCCTCGAATAAGCTTTCCGAGCGTCATCGTTAGCTTACGAAGCTCTTCCCTCGTGACGCCATCGAGGAACCGATCGGCACAAGATTGCATCTTACCGGAGATGCCACGTAATTTATTCTCACCTTCAGCGCTTGGCCTCAAAAGCACACTTCGCCCGTCATCTGGATTGGGAGTCTTTATGACCATTTTCTTTAGTTCAAGCTTGTTGCACTCGTGAGTGACAAATGGTCCCGTTACATGAAGATAGTCCGCAATGTCTATTACGGATATCCCTCCCGCTCCAGCGTGTTCGGCAATGACCAGCAGAACATTGAATTGAGGCGCGGTAAGATCCAGCTCCGAGGCCAGTTGGCGGTGAACCGCATCGCTAAGCTCTCGAACGTAAGTGAGATCATATATCAGTTGGGAAAACCTCCGATCAGGGCTCAAGGGGTTCTTCTTGGTCCGAGCCCTGCCATTCAGGTTTTCCGCCATCGCCGTATTCCCGCAACCGCCAAGTCGACGTCAGTCAAGTATATGCCTTAATTAATTGACTAACTCAATCGCCTTTAATCATTAAATTACGAAAGGATTGAGAAGCGACCGGCAGGAGCAGATGCAGACGAATTTGAAGCAGTCAGCCAGCCTATCGACCGCGCGATCAGCTCTCGCCGCGGCATACCGCAGTCTTAATGCCTGACCGATCTCATCGGATGAGGTTGCTCCACCTTCATCTTATGGCGCAGCCAATCGAAGACGAATTCATGGACGAGCGCCAGATTATCAGCCAGGTTGGGGAGCGAGACCGCCTGCGTTCGCCTTCGCCGGTCAAGTGGGACCCTAGCACACTGACGATCATTGGGGCCGAGACTGCGAGTTCGACCGAGCGTCCATCCTTCTCCAATTGCGACCAAACCTTATCAGTGAGCTAACTGATTCCATTGGAGTGAGCCCTCTTCAGCGCCAACTGCTGACGTTGCCTGCGACTCCATCCAGCCCTCCAAGGTCATTTCTCAGGAAGGGTTCCAAATGACACGAGCCCCAGCACGGTCAAGGCGCGCGGGACGAGTCCGCGCCGAAGCCGCCTTCAGGTAACGAGCAGAACGCTCCGTGGTGTTCACACTACGGCGTTGCGTAGTCCCAAACATCAGGCGGCAGCTTATCCTTGAGCGATGCATACATGGCGTCGCGGAACAGTTTCACCGCCGGATACGGTCGAAGGGCAATCGTGCGCTCCACTATCAGCCCCTGCTCGTTGTCCACGATGACCTCCAAGCTCTCGATCTTGTGGCCGTCCATGGTCCCCTCCCATCGCAAGAAGGTGGTACGCCCATCGAGCTTGAACTCGGCCGTATAGGCACCGGAACCACGCGTCGAGCTCGACTGGGCGAATATCGCCGCGATGACGTCACGCCCCTCGATCGAGCCGTACCAGGATCGGGCTCTTGAATACGATGTTTTCGGCAAGGAGCGCGCTCACCTGAGCGGGTGTAGCGTTACCAGATTCCCGTAGTTTGCGTAAGGGATGCATTGTGATTCCTCCTATTGTGTGAAGGCGAGAAGGGCTCGAATTGCTGTCACTTCGTCATCATTTGCTGTGAGTGTCGGCGCGGGCGTTCGGTTGATGTAGCCTGCGGCTCTCGGAGCATATGCCCCGTAAGGCGATCGGCGAACGAGCCGATCACGATGGACGCAAGGCCGAAGAACGCCATAACGGCTTCAAAGTAGGCAAAGTCCATTGGTGCTATCCTTTCTCTGTTTCCACAAAAACGTGGTCGAACAAATCCCAGCTATCCTCCAGCGCTCACGTGCTTCACGCCTGTTGCAATGAAATTATCGAAGCGTTGGGCGAAGGGCTTTTTCTTCGGGGGCGGCCTCCTTGTCATCTATTTTCAAAAAACCTGTTGTGGGATCATCCAAACTGAGACCGTCTGCCAGACGCCTTCGCCTGAGTTGCGTTGATAAGCGACAAAGTCAGCGCCGGCGTCGTGCACCAGTTTGTGGCGATAAGAGTTGGTCCTTTTCGTCATTGAACTTCTCCTGATGGGTTGGCGTACTAACTTCGTAGGACGCCCTTATGAGATGGAGAAGAGAGTCCGCCTTGCCACCCTATGGATTTTGGAAGCAATCCTTCCGAAGTCTGAAAGGCCCCGACGTTTTGGATACAGATGGACGCATCCGGGTATCCGAAGTCCCGCTCACTCAAGCGAGATAGCCTGAAACGCCGTCCCACAGTAACTTCAATGCCGTCACGACCAGCAGTCCATAGCAGACACGATAAACCTGACGCTGGTCCAGCGAGCCGTGAAGTCGCCAACCCAGCCCTACGCCGCCGGGAATGGCGAACAGGCAAATCGCCATCAATGTCCAGGCGCCGGCGGTCGGTTTGACCAGCAGCAGCCATGGCACCGCCTTGGTCGCGTTGCCGACTGTGAAGAACAGGCTCGTCGTTCCGGCGTAGATTTCCTTGCTGAGGCCGAGGGCAGCAGATACATCGCAAGGGGCGGTCCGCCCGAATGCGCCACCATGCTGGTTATTCCCGAGGCAAGACCGGCCGTGATCGCCTTCGGCGTCGACCGCGGACCAGTAGCAACCTCCGCGCCTGCAACCAGCCATAGGCCGACAAAGATCAAAGTGACCGCCGCCGTCACAATGGCGATCGCGCGGTGGTCGAGGAAGCGGAACACCAGGTAGCCAGACCCGATGCCGATCACGAGTCCCGGCAACAGCACACAAGGTCAGGCTTCGACCAGGTCGAAGGCTTCCAGTAACGCAGCGCGAAGAGATCCATCGCGATGAACAAGGGCGCGAGCAGACCGCCGGCGGTGACCGGGTCCATCACCAACGACAATAGCGGAATGCCGACGATGAAAAATCCGCCACCGCCGGCCGCATTACCATGTCCACTTCACGCCGACTTCCGCATCATGGATCAATCAAATTGAACGCTGGCTCGCTGAACTCACCAGAAGGCAGATCCAGCGAGGTGTTCATACCTCCGTCAGGTAGCTCGAGGCCCGCGTGACAGCGGGCGATTCACCGGCTGGTACGCGGCGTGGAAATCGGGCCGCGCCAGCCTAGAACGCTTGCGCTGTTTCAGCCTGACCGAAACTTCGGCCTGGGCTTTCCACAATTTGGAAGGGCTCTTTCCGATTTGCGCGCCTGTTGACGCATGGTCCTCGCCCCATCTCCTGGCCGAGACGCCGCCAGAGCGCGGCAATTGGCAGTAGGAGGCGAAGATGGGTGAGGTAATCCGATTCATTTCAAAGGCCGAGCGCGAACGACTCCGCCTGATCCGAGAAGCTCGTGCGATTTACGACGGCGTTTTCCCGCCGTCTGAATCGATCAGCGAGGAGCCCGACGAGACACGAATAACTCATCTGGTACCTGGAGCCGGTGCTGGTCGCGACGAGGTTCGTCCGTAATCAAGAGCATCGCCGCACGTCTCAAACGTCTGCGCTTTCTGTCGCATCTCAGAGGAGATCATCATGTCAATCCGCAACATTCTTTTCGCTACTGCATTCGCCTTGGCCTCCCTGGGGGCTACCCGCGCCGATGGTCTGCGTCCGGTCGAGGCCAAGAGCATCGACCTTGGGGAGGTCTCGGGCGTCGCTTACTACACGGTCGAGCGGGATGGGTTTCACGTCGTCACAACCCTCGCGCAAGGTGAGGCCGGAACGCCGATCCGCGTCGTGTCTGTTCTTGCGCCGGGCCAGCGTGTGGTTCTCTCGACGGCCAATCATGCGAGCAGGCTGGAAATCAGCCGGCAGGGCGACAGCGTCCTTGTCCGGAAGGATAACGAGGCCTTGGACTGAATCTTGGTCAACCAGTGTAGCTATGGAATAGGGAAGCCACGCATGTCGACGATCCGCCTCCATCGAACGACCACTTTAACGCGCGAACAGTACATCGCCGGACTCATCGACTTCGGGCCCGGCCGTTCGAAGCTCTTCGGTAACAGCGCCGATGAGTACCTCAAGGTGCATCACAGCGGCCCTTCGCACGCCGACGTCACTGAAGGTTCAACCGGCATTTGGGAACGCCTGCACTACGATTGGTCCGATCCCAACCACGTTGTACTCACGACGACCGACTCCAATGTCTGGGGAGGCGCTTCAGGTCATACGTACACTTTCACGCGCCGTCCCGACGGCACTACCGACATTGACGTCGCCGTGGTGCGCGATGGCAAGAATTTCAAAGGGCGGCTACTCGGCTTCGTACTAGGCACCATCGGCCGGCGCGTGTTGGAGAGCGCGTTTGAAAAATCGGTAAAGGCAATTGAGGCCCGAAACAGTTCTTCGGTCAAGCGCGTTCAGTCTGGCGATCAGGCGTCTTTAGCTCCGCGAGGACCCGCTTTAGCCGTGGCGCCGCGAAATCGAGAAAGGCGCGCACCTTGATCGGCAAAAACCGATCGGCTGTGTAGACCAGGTTGACCGGCAATGTCGGCGGTTGGAACTCATCCAGCAGAGTTATCAAAGACCCGCACCTCAGTGCCGCGTGGAAGTGGTGCGAGAGGGCGACCGTAATTCCGATGCCCGCACACGCCGCGTCACAGGCAGCCTCGGTGTTACTAACAATGAGCCGCGGGTGCATTGGCACCGCGACGGGCGTCTTGCCGACCACCAATGTCCAAACATCGGGCGACGCAATAGCCGGATAGCTGATGCAGTCGTGGCCGGCCAGATCATCTGGCGTGCGCGGTGTTCCGCGAGCCGCGAGGTAAGCAGGACTGGCGCAAACCACGGGCCGTGTCGTCCCCACCCTCACCGCTATCAGGCTGCTGTCCGGCAGCGTGCCGATGCGCAAGCCTACGTCGACCTGCTCTTGAAACAGGCTCAGCACACGATCGGTCAGGATCAAACTGGTCTTGATATCAGGGTAGGTCTTGAGAAAGTCCGCCAGGATGGGGATGAGGTGCGTACGCCCAAGGCTAACCGGAGCCGTCACCGTCAGCTCGCCCGTTGGCGCGGTATATTCGCCAGACGCCATACGCTCGGCCTCGGTTACGTCCGCGAGGATACGTTTGCAGGCAGCCAGATAGGAGCTGCCTGCATCCGTGAGCGCCAACTGACGGCTCGACCGGTTGAACAGCTTGATCCGCAGATGCGACTCAAGCTCTGAAACCTTGCGGCTGACCGTTGTGAGCGGCGTCCTCATTTGACGCGCCGCAGCCGACAGGCTGCCGGCCTCCACCACAGCCAGGAAGGTCGACATCGCTTCGAGCCGATCCATCGAACACCTCTTCCAAAATCCGGAAGGAAAGGTCTCAACTCTGCCATGTCTCTGCAATTTTTGTAAGACCGTTTCAGAGACTTCCTAGGTAGCCGTTGAATCCGCGCGGCGAATGGCTTGATGGACGTTACGGGCGACGTGACGCCCCGGCAGGCTGAATGAGCGTGGCAACCTCCCGGTCCTGCGGGTCCTCACTTGCCGCAAGCCCAGCCATAACGCCGACACGGTCAACCTCAGTACGGTTTTGGCTCATCTTGCGCTTGCCTTCAAACCGCGCGACTGGGATCCGCACGCCAACGATGCCTCGCAATTGCGCGGCGATGTAATCGGCGGGCGCGTCAGCAACAACCCATGGATTGGCCCGCGGCCGCTCATGCTTGTTGGTCAGGCGCGTCACCACATCTCGCAGACGTTCGGACTCCTGGAAAAACTCGACTGGGCCGTAGGCATGCACTGCGACATAATTCCAGGTAGGCACGACTTTTCCGGTTTGCTGCTTCGTTGCGTACCAGGATGGTGTGACATAGGCCTCCGGCCCCATGAAGATCGCCAAACCGTCGCCAACTGGCGGAAGACGCCATTGCGGATTGGCCCTCGCGATGTGCCCATACAGAACCCCGTGCTCACATTCGTTTTCGTCGAGAAAGAGCGGAAGTGGTGTTGCAATCGGGCCGTCAGCGGTTGCCGTTACTAGATTGGCCAGGCGCGCGGCATGAATGGTCGCACGGATGCTCTCAACATCATCGTTCTTAAATGCGGGCGGCACGTACATCGCGTTTCTCCGTCACGTCTCCGGAGAGAGTCCAGAACCGGCACACAGTATGAGACAATATGTAGCTATCCAGATCGAGAGACAACGGGTTGCTTTCTTTCCTGGAGGGGCAGGTTTCGGCGGCCCCCTCGGTAAGGATTCGCTTCGCCGCGGCGACGGAGAAACGACCGCGTCGGTCGGTACTAGTACGCGCCTCGAGCGATCGAATAGCTTGGTCCGAAGCTGCGCTTCGAGGTCCCAGACCGTCCGGCTCATGGTTGCGAGCGACGTTTTTGTGCGCGGCAGCGTACAGGCTGTCAGCCTCAGCAACCGCCGGCATCGTCGACGTTGCTTCAAAACGATCCATGTCTGTTTCCGTTTTTTGGAAGGATACATCTCGATTTTGTCAGATACCGAATAACTGAGCAGAGTCTATCTCCAGCCTCCACAACGTAGTCGCTTAACGCACGGGAGACGGACATGAACACGACAGGAACGAAGGGCATCGCACTCATTACCGGCGCATCGAGTGGTATCGGGGCGGTCTACGCCGACCGGCTGGCAAAGCGCGGCCACGACCTCATTCTGGTTGCTCGCAACATGGATCGGCTTGCATCGAATTTTGGGACATTGCCGGCAAGCCGGTTCACCAACTGCCCGCGGAGATCGTGATGTCAGCTGACGACATGGTCGACGCAGCATTGGCAGGCCTCGATCTCGGCGAGACCGTGACTATTCCCTCGCTGCCCACGCAGGCGGAATGGGATCGCTATGAGGTGGCTCGCCGCACCATGAACGGCAAGCTTTCGAGTGCAGTCCCGGCGCCTCGGTACAACGTGCGCCAACACGAGCGCCTAAACGTCTAACCAGCACTCCGCGTATTCACACCAAATATTGCTATTGAAATCAGGAGCGTGTCATGAAGAACATCATAACCACTGAAGTAATCGACCAGGATCGTCGCGGACTTTTGGGTGCGGCTGCGATGGGCATCGTCCTTGCCGGTACCGCAAGCCTGCTTCCGTCGCCCTTGTCCGCAGCGCCCGCCGACGCCATCCGTCCCTTCCACGTCAATGTGCCGGAAGAGCGACTCTCTGATCTCCGCCGACGCGTCTTGGCGACGCGATGGCCGGATCGGGAGACGGTCGGCGATGCGTCGCAAGGCGTTCAGCTTGCGACGACAGAAAAGCTCGCGCGCTATTGGGCAACCGAATATGACTGGCGCAAGGTTGAGGCGCGGCTCAACGCCCTGCCGCAATTCGTCACTGAGATCGACGGCCTCGATATTCATTTCATTCACGTTCGCTCGAAGCACGAAGACGCGCTGCCGCTCATCGTCACGCACGGCTGGCCGGGCTCGATCATCGAGCAGCTGAAGATCATCGAACCGCTGACCAATCCCACCGCTCACGGCGGCAGCGCCTCCGACGCCTTCCACGTTGTGATTCCGTCGTTGCCCGGCCATGGCTTCTCGGGCAAGCCGAAGGCGCCTGGCTGGACTCCCGTCACCATCGCCCGTGCTTGGGCGACGCTGATGCAGCGCCTCGGTTACGCGAAGTATGTCGCACAGGGCGGCGACTGGGGGAACGCTGTGTCGGAGGTGATGGCCCTGCAGCGGCCAGCAGGACTGCTTGGCATCCACACCAACATGGCAGCCACGGTTCCGGCCAATATCTCAAAGGCGCTTGCGTATCACGAGACGCCGCCCGCCGATCTCACCACGGAGGAACGCAAAGCGTGGGATCAACTGGCCGATTTCTACGGAAAGGGGCTTGCGTACGCCTTGGAGATGTCAAACCGTCCGCAAACCCTGTACGGCATCGCGGATTCGCCGGTTGGGCTCGCCGCGTGGATGATCGATCACGACATCCGCAGCTATAAGCTCATCGCGCGTGTCTTCGACGGAGAAACTGAGGGCCTCACGCGTGATGACATCCTCGACAACGTCACGCTCTACTGGCTGACGAACACCGCGGTCTCGTCTGCGCGCCTCTATTGGGACACCACGCAGATCTCGACCGGAGGGGGCTTCTTTGATGTCCGGGGCGTCAAGATCCCCGTCGCTGTGAGCGCCTTCCCCGACGAGATTTATCAAGCCCCGCGGAGCTGGGCAGAGCGCGCCTATCCGAACCTGATTCACTACAACAAGCTCGAAAAGGGCGGCCACTTTGCGGCGTGGGAACAGCCGCAGGTCTTCTCGGCCGAACTGCGCGCTGCGTTCAAGCCGCTGCGGCAAACCCAGTAGAGCAGCCGCCGGCGCATGCACCGCCAGCACCGGCTTTTCATGACGGGCGTAGTTGAACAGCCGAGGGGTTGAACATGAGCACGATCCAAGAGCAGAGCGGAGCTGCAACCAAGACTTCGCAGGCACGGAAAGCCGATTTGAAGCTTGAGGCCGTTGTCATCCCGGTGTCGGAGGTCGATCGCGCACCCTTGGGAGATCGGCTATGCCGATGGCGCAAAGGATCATCACACAACTCTCATCATTCCAACGCGTGATAGCGCCGGCTCGACACACGGCAATGAGTATCTTCAGCTTTATCGGCGTATCGATGATGCTCAGGGAGGTGAATATGCGCGTTTGGGCAGGTGGCCATATCGCATCGGCAGCGCTCTTATGGGCCTTGTCGTCCGCGCGTCCGGATACGACAACTGTCCCAACGGTCTCTTGCTGGCGGGCCTTGGACGCAGTATCGCGAGATCGCGCGGGACGACAGGGAGACCTTAGACGACGAGGACGGAGAGGCTCTGGCTCCTCGCTGGGGACCAGCGCAGGTTCAAATCTGGGATGCGCAACCACCGATACCGACACTCGCTGGCCGTGGAGATTTGAACTCGAGACCCCCCGATATTCAAGTTAGATCCATAAATTATGAGGCCGCCTGACACGCGGGTCCGCAATGGCAAGGAGATGGCGCTTGCCGCCCAAAATCGAAAAACTTCCGGAGCGGGTGTGAGACAATTCACATCGCCGTGGCGCATTTCGGCCTAGTCCAATTGTCTGGGGGGACGACCTGAAACGTATGGAGATGACGCATGACGCGCCTTGTCCCTTCCGTGATTGCCGTCCTGGTTGCGATAGGTGCGGCGACCAGTGTCCTCAAATCTCACTCGCTCTTCCCCTTCGGCGGGACAGGCATGCCCCCAGTCCAAGAGATCCGAAACACGGATCAGTTGGGCAGGCTTCCGGTCCAGGACTTCGATGACCGCTCGTTGGTCTTTCCGAGGGACTCCACCCAATAGCCAGGGACGACACAACCCGCAGCGAGCCTCCCGCGACCCCTGTTGTGCGCGCGGCCAGCCATCATATAATTGCGATGGTGACGTCGTGTACCGGGAGATTGCCATGAAGGCGTTTGTGCTGGCTTGCGCGGCTGCCATCGTTATCGCGTCCGCCGGCGTGGTGGTGCTCAATGGGCTGCAAGAGCCTGTTCAACAGGCGTTCTCCACGTCGGCAGTCCGCCTGTAATCGAATCCGGCCCAGCGCAGCTTCGAGATTCGGAGCAGGATGCAGATTTTTTGCGGCTTGAACGTCCGCCGCCGCGATGGGCGGCGCGGTCGGCGGATCGTCGACGTCTTGCAGTCCGGCTCTTATTCCGCTGCCGTCGCCGGTTGCGGTTGGGCGTCATTGGGCCCGGTTCGGGCGCTCTGCTCTTCGAACCACAGGCTGTGGTGCTCCTTTGCCCAGTTCACGTCGACGGTGCCGGTGCCCATGGCTTCGAACGCACCTTCCATGCCGATGGTGCCGATGTAGATGTGCGCCAGCATCACCGCGACGAACAGTACGGCCACGGTCGAGTGCACGACCTGGGCGAGCTGCATGCCCTCGATGCCGGACACGTAGAACGGAAACATCAGCTGATAGCCGGTGACCGCCACCGCCGATCCGCCGATCACGACGATCCAGTAGACCGCCTTCTGGCCGGCATTAAATCGATAGGCCGGAGGATGATCGTGGCCGACCATGCCCCCGCCCTGCTTGAGCCACTGGATATCCACCTTGTTTGGAATGTTGCCCCCGATCCACATTAAGAAGATCAGCACGACGCCGATGGTGAAGGGGAAGCTCAGATAGTTGTGGGCATATTTCGCCCATTGCGACCATTCGGAGAACGCTTCGAAGCCGATCAGCGGCAGCAACAATGGACGGCCGAAGGTGATGTTCAGGCCCGAGACCGCCAGGATGATGAAACAGGTCGCCGTCATCCAGTGCACGAAGCGCTCAAAGGCAGAAAAGCGCTCCACCGTGCGGCCGGATCTGCCGCCCTGCAGCCGCACCATGCCGCGGCTGAGGTAGAAGACGACGAGCAGTGCCAGCATGCCGAGGATGGCGACGCCGCCGACCCAGCGCAGCGTCACGTTGCGGAATTCCCGCCAGTCGCGGCCCGCCGGCTGCTCGAGCACGCCCGAACGCTGATCGGGTATGCTGACGCGGCCCTGGATCCGGCTGAGTTCCTGGAGAAGCTGCTGCTCCTTCACCGAGCTTGCGGTCGGGTTGACCTGCTGCGCGGCCGCCGGCATCGACACGGCAACGAGCAACACGAACGCCCAGGCGCCGAGTGCCAGGCGGACATATCTTCCAAAAGACGCCATCAGCCTCCTCCTCCTCGATATTGCCGCGCCCTGCCGCGCCGATTGTCAGGACTCGATCGTCTCGCGGTAGGCGGTCTTCCAGCCCCAGGCGCCGGAGCCGTAGCCGCGCCTGGTGACACGCTCCTTATAGATCTGGGCGATGATTTCGCCGTCGCCGGCCAGGAGCGATTTGGTAGAGCACATCTCGGCACAGAGCGGCAGCTTACCCTCGGCAAGGCGGTTGGCGCCGTATTTCTCGTATTCCGCCTTGCTGCCATCGGGCTCCGGGCCGCCGGCGCAGAAGGTGCACTTGTCCATCTTGCCGCGCGAGCCGAAGTTGCCGATCTTGGGATATTGCGGTGCGCCGAACGGACAGGCGTAGAAGCAATAGCCGCAGCCGATGCACAGGTCCTTGGAGTGCAGCACCACACCGTCGGCGGTGGTGTAGAAACAGTTCACCGGACAGACCGCCTGGCAAGGCGCGTCCGTGCAATGCATGCAGGCCATCGAGATCGAGCGCTCACCGGGCTTGCCGTCATTGATGGTGACGACGCGGCGCCGGTTGATGCCCCAGGGCACCTCGTGCTCGTTCTTGCAGGCGGTCACGCAGGCATTGCACTCGATGCAACGGTCGGCGTCGCAGAGAAACTTCATCCGAGCCATGGTCGTTGCTCCTTATGCCGCTGCGATCTGGCAGAGAGTAACCTTGGTCTCCTGCATATTCGTCGCAGGATCGTATCCGTAGGTGGTGATCGTGTTCGCACTCTCGCCGAGCACGATCGGATCGGTGCCCTTCGGGTAGTTGCCACGAAGATCCTTACCCGCGAGCCAACCGCCGAAGTGGAAGGGCATCCAGGCAACGCCCTTGCCGACACGCTCGGTGACGAGCGCTTTCATCCTGGCCCGGGAATTGTTCTCGGCGCCCGTGACCCAAACCCAGCCGCCGTCCTTGATACCGCGCTCGGCGGCATCGGCCGGGCTGATCTCGATAAACATGTCCTGCTGCAATTCGGCCAGCCACGGATTGGTGCGCGTCTCCTCGCCGCCGCCCTCATATTCGACGAGACGTCCCGAGGAGAGGATGAGCGGAAACTGCTTGGCGATCCCCTTCTCCACGGCTGCCTTCTGTACGGAGAAACCTATGTTGGGTATTCGGAACTGCTTGGCATCCGGCAAGGTCGGATATTTGGAGACGAGATCGACGCGTGGCGTGTAGATCGGCTCGCGGTGAACCGGAACGGGATCCGGCAGTCCGAACGCATTCATGCGCGCCTTTCCGTTGCCGTATGGCACGCAGCCATGCTTCAGCGCGACGCGCTGGATGCCTCCGGAAAGATCGAGCGACCAGGACACCGTATCGGGGTTGGCGGGACTGATCTTCGTGATCGTGGCCATTTCGGCCTCGGTGAGATCCGTGTCCCAGCCGAGCTTCTTCAGGCTCGCCAGGGTGAATTCCGGATAGCCGTCCTTGATATCGGAGTCCTTCGAATAGGAGCCGTCGGCGAGCAGGCTGACCTTGCGCGTGGTGCCGTCGGGAAGCTTCTCCTCGCGCTCGATGCCGAAACGGGGCCGGAACGTCCCGCCTCCGTCCATCACCGGGAGATTGGTGTTGTAGAGTAACGGCGTGCCGGGGTGCCGCACTTCGGGCGAGCCCCAGCACGGCCAGGGCAGACCATAATAGTCACCGCCGACTTCAGGATCGTCCTTGGGCGCCCGCATCGTCAGCATGTCGAACTTGGCCTGGTTCTTCATATGCGCCTTGAGGCGCTCCGGCGACTGCCCGCAATAGCCGGTCGACCAGCTGCCGCGGTTCATCTCGCGGAGCACATCTTCCGCTTCAGGCAGATTGTTCTCGACCTTGATGTTCTTGAACATCTGATCGGCGAAGCCGAATTTCTTCGCCATCAGATAGATGATCTCCAGGTCGTCCTTCGACTCAAAGATCGGCTTGACGATCTGCTCGCCCCATTGCAACGAACGGTTCGAGGCGACGCGCGAACCTTTGCACTCGAACTGCGTGGCAACCGGAAGGATGTAGACGCCGTCCTTGCGCCCGGCCTCTACGGCAAGCGATGCCCAGGTGGTCGGATGCGGGTCCGCGATCACGAGCAATTCGAGCGCCTTCAGACCGTTCAGGGATTCGGGAATGCGGGTGATGCTGTTGCTGGCGTGTCCCTGCACGAACACCGCCCGCACATTGTCCTTCTGCGCGACCTGATCTTTCGGCAACGTCACCGCCTCGAACCAGCGCGTGAGCGGGATGCCGGGGGTTTCCATGGTCTGCTTGGATTCGAAGTGCGACTTCAGGAAGTCATAGTCGACCTCCCAAACCCGAGACCAGTGCTTCCAGGCGCCCTCCGCCAGACCGTAATAGAACGGCAGCGTGACGATATCGAGCCCGACGTCGGTTGCTCCCTGTACATTGTCGTGGCCACGGAAGATGTTGGCGCCCATGCCCTCTCCGCCGACATTGCCGGTCAGCAAAAGCAGGATGCAACTCGCCCGCACGTTGGCGGTGCCGACGGTCTTCTGGGTCTGGCCCATGGCCCAGATCAGCGTTGACGGCTTCTCCGTGGCGAACGTCTTGGCGACGCGCTTGAGCTGTTCGCCCGGAATGCCGCTCACACGCTCGACTTCTTCCGGATTCCATTTCTCGACTTCCTTGCGGAGATCGTCGAAACCGTAGACGCGCTGCTTGATGAACTCCTTGTCCTCCCACCCGTTTTGGAGGATGTGCCACATCATGCCATAGAGCACCGGGATATCGGTGCCCGGCCGCATCCGCACATATTCGGTCGCGTGGGCCGCGGTGCGCGTCAGGCGGGGGTCGATGACGATAAAGTTGGCCTTTTGGAGTTCCTTGCCCTCGAGCAGATGCTGCAACGATACCGGATGCGCCTCGGCCGGATTGCCGCCCATGATCATCTGGGTCTTGGCATTGCGGATATCGTTGAAGCTGTTGGTCATCGCGCCGTAGCCCCAGGTATTGGCCACGCCGGTAACGGTGGTCGAATGGCAGATACGCGCCTGATGGTCGGTGTTGTTGGTGCCCCAGAATGCGCCGAGCTTGCGGAACAGATACGCGCCTTCATTGGTCATCTTGGCCGAGCCGAGCCAATAGACGGAATCTGCGCTCGATTTCTCGCGAATCTGCAACAGCTTGTCGCCGATCTCGTTGACCGCGGTATCCCAGGAGACGCGGGTCCATTTGCCGTCCACAAGCTTCATCGGATAGCGAAGCCTTCGGTCGCTGTGGACGAGCTCGCGCACCGAGGCGCCCTTGGCGCAATGTGAGCCACGATTGATCGGCGACGCCCAGCTCGGCTCCTGTCCGATCCAGACGCCGTTGAGGACCTCCGCCGTCACGGTGCAGCCGACGGAGCAATGCGTGCACACGCTCTTGCGGACGGTCGCCCCCGAGGTGAGTGGACCGGCCATTGCCGCTTCCGCTTGGCGCACGCTACCGACCGGCAGCGTGCTCAGTGCGGCGAGACCGCCGCCGACGAGGCCCGATCGACGCAGGAAGGCACGGCGGTCAAGACCGCCGCCTTGCGCCGAAAGCGACTCGGCGATCGATCCGCGGGATTGCGCTTCGGAACGCTGGCGTTGTGTTCGCTTGATCAGCACGGCCGCCTCCCTCAAGCAGGATAACGATTGACGCGGTAGTACTCCTTCACGTCATCGGTCTCCCGATAGCGCGCCTTTCGTTTCTCATCCTCGCTCTCGCTGTCCGCCTGCGCGGATGAGATCAGCGGCGTCGCCAGCGTCGCCCCGGCCCCCACCGTGCCGACGCCGACCTTGCGCAGGAAGTCACGCCGACCGAACTTCGCTTCCTTTTCGTTGCTCATCGCATCTCTCCCGGACTATCCGCCTCAGGTCAGTTCGCGATCGTAAATGCCTCAGCCTCGATTTCCATAAACAGACGGCCGAGCGCGCCGACCGACCGATAGAATCTTGCGTTCTCCGCAGTCTCCATGTCGGCAAACAGACGGCCCATCCACGGCGACACATGTTTCTCGAAGAAGGCGCGCTGCGCGTCCGCCGACGCATCGAACCGCCCCTCGGCAAGGCCCGCCATGATTTCGCACAGTGTCGCCGCGTGATCCTCGGGCTCGAAATTGTCCTCGACGCGCTCGATGCCGAGTGCTGCGAGGTCATCGCGCAGGCGCGACAGTGGACGCGCGTTGAGAAAGCCGGTCAGATAATAGGATGCATAGGGCAACAACTCGCCACGCCCAAGGCCGACGAAGAGATCCGAATATTCGCGTTTGACGTCAGACGCGATGGCCCTCGATGCGGCCTCCGCCACGGCGGCGTGGGCACGTCCAAGTCGCGTCGCATTGTCGGAGAGCCGGGCGATCTGGTCGAGCAATGCCTTCGGCGGTGCCGATGACAGCAAGGCGGCGAGCAGCGCATATTCCTGGCCGCGCGCGGCATCGACGGGATCGTCCGGCATGGCGCTTTCGCCATAGAGATCGGGCCGCAATTCCACGCGCGATACGCCGCTCGCCGTTTCGACGGCAATCACTCGCTGGGCAGGTACTCGGCTCCAGTTCGATACCGACGGCTGCGCAACGCCGATTTTGCGGGCCAGCTGAGCTACACCGCCTGCCGCATCGATAGCACGAGTAAGGCCCGCATCGCGCAACTGGACCTCCCATCCCTGGTGCCAAAGCGCTCATTTTTGAACTATTCAAAGACTAGACCTCGGCGGGGAACCGGTCAATTGATCGCATAGCCTGAGGCTATCGCGTTTGGTCGGGGCTAACGCGGCAACGCACCTCCATGGGTGCGGCGCCCCTTCGTGCCGTCGCTGCTCGCGACTTCGTCGGGCGTTTCCGATTGCACCGCAGCAAGAGCTTCAGGCAATTCGCGGGTCGAAGCTTCATCGGAAGCGCCGTGCGCGGAAATCGCCTCCGGCTGCTGCGGCGGCGTGCGCTCGGAATCGTCCGGTTGTCGGCTGCTGCCCTGCCCGGCCGGTGCATCCACAAGGTTCTCGGCAACGCTGCGCGCGCTGCCGATGACGCGGCCGATCAGGGCCTGAAGTTGCTCCGCTGAGCAATCCAGCGGCCCGAAACCCGGCATCGCATTTGGATCGTTGAAGTCCCACGCGTTCTCCGCGAGGCCTATGAAGTCGCGGATCGCGGGATCGGCGCTCCAGGCGCGGCGAAGCGCCGCACGGCTCAATTCCTGGGGAATGCCCTTGCGCAGGAACGCCGTGATGTCGGTCGCCGCGTCAATCGAATCGATCGGCGGCAGGCTCGCCAGATCCACTGCCTCCGGCGCGGGATCTACCGCCGCAGCCGGCGGCGGTGCTGCAAGCTGCGGCTCGGCCTGCGGGGATGGCAGTGAGGCGTCGGCAGCGCCCCTCGCCTCCCGCTTGCGGCGGGACCAGCGCGCAAGGAATTCCTCGTCGCTCATTCGTGACCACCTTCATGCGTGCGCCGTGCCAGCGCCTCCGGATCGGCGCGGCGCCGCTCGCGTTTGACGAACTCCCGTTCGACGTGGTGCTCGGCAATGAAACTTTCAATCGTTTCGCGCAGCGCTTCCGGCATCGGCACCGCCTCGACCAGATTGGTCCCCGACTCGGTGAACGCCTCGCCTTCCGCCGGATCGGCGGTGACAGCCGAGACCACATAGGGCCAGGCGCCTTCGGAAGGACTTAAGACAATCCAGATGCCGGGGCTGCCGGACGCCATGTTCTCGCGATAACGCTCCGTTTCGGAGCGGTAGAGATCGACCACTGCACGACCGGCATAATATAGCGTCGCCTCGTATTGCTCGCGCAGCACCGTCCACGGCGCCATCTCCGGCTCGTCGGGCAACACGCCGACGCCGCGCCAGACGAAATCGATCCAGGGCGAATCCGCCTTGCGGCGCTCGACCACGACGCCCACCGGAATGCGCAGCAAGGGAACGGCGGCGGGACTCAAGTTGCAGCCTCCAGATGCTTGATCGGCAATCCCGTCAGGAGATTCTGCGGCTTCATCCGCAAGCTTTGATCCGATGAGAGCGCCATGATGAGATATACCGGCTCCTGCCCGACAGCATCGGCGAGCACCGCGGGATCGGAAAAGTCGAGATGGAACAGCGCCAGCAGGCGTCCCGCGGTCCTCTCGTCGAGCGTTTCGCCATGCCAGAGGCGGTCGCCAATACGCGTGCCTTCCGCGTCTAAACCAACATACCAGCTGAGCTTTGCGTCGCGCAATTGGCTCAGAGGCTCGATCACGACCTCGATCCCGAGCAAGTGGGAAACCCAGCGTCTCATCGCCTCGCCGAGCGCTTTCGCGACCCTCCGGCCCTCGCCAAGATCGAGCCCCAGGTCGAAATGATCGCTGCGTTGCCAATAGCTGTCGGCGTTCTCGTCCGACAGGATATCGATTTGGGCCTCATTGGGTGCGTCCAGCATCGACATCAACGACAGCACCGGCGTCGGACTGAGCCCGCCAAGGACTTCCTCATCGCCGAGCAGCAACAAGCGCTCGTGCGGTATGATGCGCTGCGGCCGGAAGAACAATTCGGCCGCGCGCAGCACGAACGGGTCGTCGCAGCCGTCCAGCGCGTTGCGCAGGATCACGTGGACGAGTTGGTTGACGAACAGCGGCGGCAGATGGATGGCACCGGAACGGACCAGCGCAAGATAGGCGGCCTCCAGCGTCGGATGGCGCAGCAGGAGGTCACGAAATGCCAGCACGAATTGCCAGTTCTCCCTGGCATCGGCGTCGGCCATCTCAGCAACTTCCTGCGCGCCGACCGGCCGACGCGGATCGGCGAGCAATTCCCGGTGCAGCCTCAGTTCAATGGCGCAGGCGTCCGCCGGCGGCATCAGTTCGGGACGCGCGAAATAGGCTTTCAGATACTCGTCGGTGACCATCAGCCCGCCGTTCGGATTGCGGTCGAGCAGATGGTGGCCGCAGGATATCCAGAAGTCCTTCATCGGCGCTCCGGCTCCGTGCTCAGGTCAGCAATATTGACGTGTCCGTCAGGCTCGGTGTCGTCTTCAACCTCCATGAACGAGAAGGCCTTGCTGTGTCGCTGCCCTTCGCGCAGTCGCAGCCTGCGGAATGATTCCCGCACCTCGCCGTCACCAGCCGAGCGATGGACCGCAACGAGCGTGCTGACCGGATGGGTGCAGAGCTGCTCCGCAAAGGCGACTTCTTCCTCCGCCGCGAGGCGCGCACTTGCAAGATCCGGCGCGCCGAACCGCTCCATCAGCTGTGTGGACAGAAGTTCCACCAGCGTCCGCCGATCATCCTCCGTGGCGTGCACGATCTGCACCAGGGTCGACCAGCCCCAAGACCGCACGCCGAGAAAGCCGCTGCGAAAGGCCACGCGGTCCTTGCCCGTCAGCATGGCCGGGTCGCGGTCGCAGAAGCGGAACGCGCCCGACACCGCCCATTCGCCGGGTTCGGCGGCCACGTCGAACACGAAAGTGTCGGACGGATCGAGCGCGATGGTGCGCAGCAGCTTCACGGCCACGGTCCTCCTGTCTGTGGATCGAACCAGGAAGGCGTGGCCAGCGCCTTTACGAGCTCGCATCGTTCCGTGTTGCCGGTATCGACGCGATGCAACAGGAGATCGCCGTTGTCATCGATCCGGCGGCTGACCTGCCGCTCACGCGCCGTCCTGCCGAGATATTCGCGCGCCACCGCTTCGAAGCCGTCAGACTGCCAAAGGTCGGTCACCACCATCAGATGCCGGGAAAAGCTTTCCGTCACCTGAACGGCGCCGGCATCGCCAAAGCCCTCCTGCTCCAGCGCGGAGGAAAGCGGATGGATGCCGGGTTCGGCATCGGTCACCGAGACGGTCCGGATCATGGCGCCGAACACCAGCCAGCGCGGCGGCTCATCCTCCGGCGCCGCGGACGGCCAGCCGAGCCGTCCGCCGCCGACGAGACCGCCATCGATACGGATCGCATCCGGCCAGTCGATGGTCACGGGCTTGTTCGGCGGCGCATAGGCGCGGAGCGCATCGGTCAAGGCCACCATGCCGGCGTAGAAGGCGCGGCGCGCGCGGCGCAGGGGCTCGTCGGGTTCGAGCACCACCGCGAACTCGGCAAGGTCAAAGCGCCCGACATAGACCAGCGTGCCGGCTCCGCTCGCGTCTGCGAGGCCGAGCGCATGGTTGAAGGCGTCACCGCTTTCACGCAGCCGCACCAGACGATAGGGCGGCGGCAAAACGAGCGGCCCCGATACGAACGCATGCGTACGCAAAATCGGCGACAGGTGGTCCTCCCATTTCCCTTTCTTCCCTATTTGGAATAAATATACGAGCAGGACGGTCGGCGCGAGTCCGCTCGCCGCCGCTCCGTTAGTCTTTAGGAGTGCGTAGCCAGGCATGGCCCATCCACCAAAGACGATCCTGATGTGCTCGTGCGAGGACACGATGCGACTCGATCCGGCTGCGGTTCAGCGTGGATGCCGCAACAGCGAGATCGCCACGTTCCGCCAGCTCTGTCGCGCCGAACTCGATCAGTTTCGCAACGCGGCAAAGGCGGGGGGATCACTGGCAGTCGGCTGCACCCAAGAGGTCGCGCGCTTCACCGAGGAGGCCGGCGAACGCCCGGAGCGGATCGATTTCGTCAACATTCGGGAAACCGCTGGCTGGTCCAGCGAAGGGAGCGCGGCGGGACCGAAGATGGCGGCGCTGCTTGCCGCCGCGGCCGAGACGGCCCCCGATTTCCCGCTCGTCACGCTCTCGAGCGAGGGCGTGATCCTGATTTATGGCCGCGACGAGCGCGCGATCGAAGCCGGCGGGCTGCTGGCCGATCATCTCGACGTGACCGTGATGATCCGCCGGCCGACGCAGATCGAACCGCCGGCTGCGACCTCGTTCCCGATCGTCCAAGGCACGATCCGCAACGCCCAAGGCCATTTTGGCGCATTCGAACTCACCATCGACGACTTTGCTGCGCCCCGGCCTTCCTCCCGCGACCATTTCGTCTTCGAGGCGCCGCGCAACGGTGCGACCTCGCGCTGCGATCTCGTGCTCGATCTGTCGGGCGATGCACCGATGTTTCCCGCGCATGATCTGCGCGATGGCTATCTGCGGGCCGATCCGCGCGATCCAGCGGCGATGCTGCGCGCCGTGCTGAAGGTGCGCGATCTCGTCGGAAGCTTCGACAAGCCGAAATACATCAACTTCACCACCGAGCTTTGCGCCCATTCACGCTCGAAGCTGATCGGGTGCCACCGCTGTCTCGATCTGTGCCCGACCGGAGCAATCACGCCGGACGGCGATCATGTCAACGTCAACGCCGAAGTCTGCGCCGGATGCGGGCAATGCGCCGCCGCCTGTCCAACCGGGGCAGCCTCCTATGCACTGCCGCCGGCGGATACACAGTTGCACCAACTGCGCGCAATGCTGCTGGCCTATCGCGACGCCGGCGGAGACCGGCCCGTCCTGCTCGTTCATGACCGCCAACACGGCAGTCCGCTGATCGACGCGCTGGCGCGCCATGGCGGGGGTTTGCCTGCAAACGTGCTCCCCTTTGCCGTCAATGAAGTGACGCAGCTTGGGCTCGAAGCCATCGTGGCGGCCTTTGCCCACGGAGCGGCGAGCGTGCGCTTTCTGTTGCGGGCAAAGCCGCTGCACGACCTGACCGGGCTGTCGCAGACCATCGCCACGGCCGATGCCATTCTGGCCGGCCTCGGATTTAACGGGGATCGCGTCGCGACGATCGAGACGGACGATCCCGATGCACTCGATGGGCATTTGCGAACCATTGCGCCATTTGCAACCGTCACTCAACCCGCAACATTCAGGACGGTCGGCAAACGGCGCGATCTGCTGCGATTTGCCTTGAGCGAATTGCACCGCATCGCCCCGAGCCCGACCGACGTGATCGCCCTGCCCGAAGGCGCACCACTTGGCGCCGTCAGCGTCGACACTGACGGCTGCACGCTGTGCCTGTCCTGTGTCTCGGTCTGCCCTACCGGCGCACTGCGCGACGATCCGGAGCGTCCGGTCCTCAAATTCGTCGAGGACGCCTGCGTGCAATGCGGATTGTGTCAGAGTACCTGTCCCGAAAAGGTGATCACGCTCAGGCCGCAGATCGACTTCCGCGCGGCCAGGGCGCCGGCGCAGGTGATCAAGGAGGAGGAGCCCGCACTTTGCGTGCGATGCGGCAAGCCGTTCGGCGTCAGGAGCACGATCAATCGCGTCGCAGCAAAGCTCGAAGGCCGGCACTGGATGTATCCGGCCGGCGACAAACGCCTCGACGCCTTGCGAATGTGCGCCGATTGCCGAGTCATCACGATGAGCGAGCAGCAGTTCGATCCGTTTGCCGGCGTGCCCGAGCGCGCCCCGCCGCGTACGACTGACGACTATTTGCGCCAACGAGACGACAAGAATTAGACTGTTTGCGTTGGCGCGCGACATAGCTCGTCACGTGCGCATGTCCAAACCATGTATTTTCGCCAGGTATCAAATCAAGGAACTTGCCTATGTCTCGTTTCGTTACCGGCCTGATGACGTGCATGATTGCCATGGCCCTCACCATGGGCGCGACATTGACCGCCGCGTCGGCGAGGATGACCAGGACGGAAAAGGTTGCCCTGAAGCAGGCGGTCGTCGCCTGCAAGGCGGAAGCGAAAGGCAAGAAGATCAAGTGGCTCGCGCGCTGGAAATACGTCAACCAGTGCGTCGTGGCGGCGCTCAAGGACCATCCCGGCATGGATATCCAGCGCATGCTCAAGGAGCACCCCAGGATGAGAGATCTTCCGGCCGAACAATGGGACGCATTCTAGATCCGCCTAGTTCGCCGTCGCCCGTGCCAGAAAATCCGTGAGCGCGCGGCGATCTTCGGCCGAGCCGATGCGTTGCTCCGGCATCTTGGTGCCGGGCGTATAGGCATTCGGTCCGATCTCGAACAGCTTTGCAACCGTCTCGGGAGTCCAGATGATATTCATTGTCTTCAACGCATCGGAGAAGCGGTAGCCGGGCAGCGAGGCGATCTTTCGGCCGTACAATCCGGCGAGCGTCGGGCCGGCGCGCCGCGGTTCCTTGTCCGACAGCGTGTGACACGCGATGCAGGCCCTGAACACTTCGGCGCCGTGATCTCCTGCGTAAGCGGCGAGCGGATCTGCCGGCCCGCCAGGCAGGTCGGAGCCGACAGGATCGCCGGTGAGTACATTCCACCGCCGGACTTTCCCGTCAGCGCCACCAGTCAGCAAGGTCTGGCCGTCCGGCACGAAGGCGACCGCCCAGACCGGCAGGCCCGAACCGGCGAGCACGCGCAACAGCGCGCGCGCCTTGCGGTCAACAATGGCCACGGTGCCGCCAATGCCCGCAGCAGCGATCAGCGTTCCATCGTTGGACTTCGCCAATGCCACGACCGGTGTCGGGGCCGCCTGGACTTCGCCACTTTCGATTCCGTCGGGACTCAGCATTCGCAACTTGCCGTCAGCGGCGCCGGTCACGATTTCGCCGTCCGGCGCGACCGCAACCGCGTTTTGCGGCGACGGCAACGCGACGACGACCTGGGGCACTCCCTCCGGCAGTCGCCAAATTCTCAGCGTCAGGTCATAGCCGACGCTCACGACCGATTTCCCGTCCGGCGTGAAAGCAACACCGTTGACGTTTTGCGAATGGCCTTCCATTACGCGCTGCATACCGTCGGCAAGCGACCAGAGCCGTACGGTGTGGTCCCAGGATGCAGAGGCGAGCATCGCGCCGTCGGGCGAGATCGCGAGTGCGGCGACGGGCGCTCGATGCCCCTCCAAAACGTGATCCGGCTGTTGCCGGCCTGTCGTCCAGATTGCAATGCGCCCGTCCGCGCCGGCCGTAACCATCCTCCCGTCCTTCAGGAAAGCAACCGCATTCACCGCATCCGAATGAAAACGAAGCACCTGCTCCGCGGATTCGGTTGCGAGCGACCACCGGATTGCCGCGGTGTCGAAGCTCCCCGACAGGATCGTCTTGCCATCGGCCGAGACCGCAATCGCGCGCACGGGACCGCCGTGGCCCGTCAGTTGCGCTTGAGCGGGCTGCGGCGTCGATATCAGCGACGTGACCACGGCAACCGCGCGGATGGGCAGGACCAGGCGCATGAGCACTCCGAAGCAGCCCGGAGGAGCAATATGCGATTCATTCTGCCCGAAATGGCCGTCAGAACGAAGTCATTGCTCGTCGCGAACCGAGCTATTTGTCCGGAGCGACGACCGTCCTGTTTGATCCTTCCGGTGCGGCTCGCATGCCCGGCGGACTTTGGCCGTGCGGATTTTCGACGGGCGCACCGCCTGATTGCGTGTCAATCGGCTCCGTCCAACCCCTGGCGGCTGCAATTGGCCTTTGTCCTCATGGGAACCGTTCGTCTGCGGCCGGTCGGAGCCGGGCTCGGGCTGGGTTGACTCGATTGTGCGAGTGCGAACCCGGAGCTCGGAAGAACTATCAAAGCTGGAATCGCCCGCGGTCGCACCCAATTTCCCATTCGATTGATCCATCTCAACGAAGGAAGATCCACCCAGTTCCAGGAATTCCAAGTGGCGCCTTGAAACGACGCCCACCTAGTCCTAGGCTGCAGGTGAACATCGAAGGCGATGGGCATGCAAATACGATCCAAGACGTATCTGCAGGTTGTTTCGCGACTACGAGCACTGCGCGTTCTGCTTTCGCGTGGCGAAGATCCGGCGGCCCGAGAAGCGTCGCCGCTACTCACCTACATCGCGGTGGTGCTTGCGCTGCTGTTAGCCATGCTGGAGGTGGATAGTCACAGCATCGAGTTGCAGTCATTGGGGCTGACAGGGGGCGCCTTTCCCGTCGATCCTCTTTTCAAGAGCCCTTAGCCCTGTCCTGCAGTTGTGTGTACTGAAAACCGCATCCGAGTGTGATGCCGCGATGGAATCGCCTAAGCTGGCGGGATGATCGAGCTGACACCAGTACGCTGGTGCCAATGGTTTCGACGGTCGGAAAACGGATGAGGGCCACCTGCTCGCCCTGCATCCTACCGTCAAGCCGGTGCAGATGCTGGCTGATATCATGTTGGATTGCACTGCCCGCGGAGAACTTGTCCTCGACCCATTTCTCGGTAGCGGATCTTCACTGATTGCTGCTGAGCGAGTTGGAGGGAAGCTGCGGGCGATCGAGAGGCCGCGTTCGGATCGGACAGGATGGAAGGCGGCTGCGACGAACGCCCCGATGTTCGCGCACCCCACCGAAGCATTGATATCGCGGTTTCCACTGTGAGGCTAAGCGCCCCCTCTCCGGGCCTGATTCCAAACTGATAGACTCTCTACTTATTCCTTGTCAGAGCTCAAAAATATACAGGTCACTAATTCCAACCCTGATTAGGCTGTTTCCTCCTTGCGCGTATGGTTAGCTGCCGGAAGCGGACCTGAGCGCTGGCGCAAACCGTTCAGAAAACGTGGCCGCTTTGGCGTCCCTAGCTGCAGCAAGCGAGGCTGAGATCAGTGTGTGAAATCCTACAGTGGCGACTGCGAGTAAAACGGCGCCGAATATCAGAGTACGCATATCACTCTCCATCGTGATGATCCGAGGAGAATGGAAGGGCATTGTTTCAGGACCTCTTCATGCGACCGGAAAAACGGTTTCGTTCAACGGGCTGTGATGTAGAGCTAGCGCAAGGCAGGACAAGTCACTCTGGCGGACGCAGGTTTAAGGCGAGGGCGAGCGGTGAATTGGTCAAGGGGCGTCTTACCGAATATGAGGACACGGGAGACCAAATTCGCTACCAGCCCTGGCACGCAGTGGACTTATTCTTCGGTTTCTAGGGCGAGTCTCCAGAAAACGGGAGTTTTCCTGGATTCGGCTGGAGACTTTCGGGAATTTTTGCCCGGTAAAGTGCGAACGCCGGTCTCCAGAGACTTTTGAGAATGAAAAAAGCCCGCATTTGGCGGGCCTTTCTCGTCAAGAAAAGAAAATTCTCCAAAAGCCGGAATGCGTGGCTGGCGACGCAGTACTGATCGCACCGGTCTCCGGCCAATTTCCCTGCAAACAGGGAATTTTTCAGGGAAAAACGCGATCTTGCGGTTCCTCGGAACGATTGCGTGCCGAAAAATGGCTGTGCCGCTTCAGTTTTTCGCGCAATGCCCTAAGCAAATTAACAGGGAAACTATTTCGAAGAACAGGGAACTTCTTGGCAGGAACAGAGAATGTGATCGACCAAATCGCCAGCACATCACAGCCTCGCTTTTTCGCACGAAAACTGACGCCGCTCAGCAGCCTGTGCAAACAGACATCCGATCGGCCGCCTAAATGTCTCTGAAACTTTTCGAAGTAGGTCCAAATCGGGGAGGCGCAACCACCGATACTGACATTCGCTGATGGTGGCTATTTGACGGACTGGTTTCGGGAACAGCGGCGCGGTCCGGGCTTCCCGTCAATGGACCGCGGAGCATTGTCCGCCCGTGTGCGCGCGCGCTTTCCGGCTGGCAACCTCTGCTGGCCAACGGGCACGGTTGATGCTCCCAACAGGTGTGCTGTCAGGCGTCGCATTTGCAGTGACGTCGAAATACACTGCTTCGCTTGCTTCCGGCGAAAGCTGCGAACCAGGCAACAGGGTAAGCCGCGCGACCGTGTGGAAGGGCGCTTCGGCTTCGTTCCACTCGACGCTCGCGTTTTCGATCCAGAAATCGGATTCGTAATGTTTGCCCCAGTATGTCATCGCTTCGGCGTCGAGAAACTGGACCGCAAAATCGAACCCGCTCATCTTGCCGTCGTCCCTGAGGTGTCGGATTAACTCGTCCTGCAGGCCCTTCGGGTTGCCCTTTTGCAATGGCCGCGCCGGATTGTCCGGCAAGGGTATGGCCGAAAACTTCACGACATCGGTCGGTCCGTGACGAAACGGCACGGTACTCCAGTAGCGCAACTGCTGATAAGGCTTGATGGCCTGGCGTGCCTGCATTTCCGCCAAAGCGAGCGTCCTCACCACTCTCAGCTTGTCCCGAAACGGCAGCGACCACAGACCGAGGACTGGATTTGCGGCCGTCAACACACTGATGGTCGCCACAAAAGCGGGCGAGTCGTTGATAGGCAGGGTCGTTGCATTTTGCATCGAGAAATCTTGCCGACTAGGCTTTGCGTCAGGACCTTTGGGACCTTCCCGAGCAAGCTCGACCGAGAAAGACAACGACCTTACGTCGGGCTTGAAGTCCGAGTTTACACTGGCGTCCGCGTTGGCAAATCGCACCACCGCGGCATAAACGCCAGGCTTTGCGAAAATTCCCTGCGCAAGCCGCCTCGCCAGCGCAGCCTCGCGTCCGTCAGTTGCGTCAAACACTTCGAATTGGGCTCGGGCGCAGACACCCTTTGCATGGGTTCCGCGACACAGCGATCTCTGCTGTTTCGCGGCGGCATTCGCCTGCATCAGGAGAGATTTCTCGACAATCGCCTCGATGTCGGCCTTTTCGCGCGCGGGGTCCCGATCCGCATCGCTCTCGGTCACGCCGAACCACCTGGTCAGGAACACCATTGGAAGTCTCCCACGAGATGCCGGTTCATGGGCCTTAGCCCAACCCGGCGATAAACTTGATCGCGGTGACGCTTGGCAGAAAGCAGTACGCAGCGGCTTTCGTCGCAACGAAGCTTGAGAATCCCGTGAGCTTGATTGGCGGCGCGCCCTCCGCCTGCGGAATGACGAAAATGCTCTCCGCCGGGTCTTGGGTACCGATCAACGGGTCTTTGGATTTGGGAGCAAGCCTGACTGCCCCGGCAAACTCACTATCGTTGACCCAGTTTCCGAGCACGAATTCATACTGGTTCTCGATGCTGGAGTTGATGAAATAGCCAAGCAGTCCCCGCTCGATGCCGTCGTAGGGTTGCGACGGATCATAGGCTGGGCCGTATGGCAGGCCGCGGCGGATCAACCGGTGGGTATTGTTGCTGCCGCCGGGTTGACCCTGGCCCGTGACCGGCTGGCCTCGTGGATTGATGCGGCGCATGTGCGCGCCGACCGGGCAGCGCAGACCCCTGGGATCGCCAGAACCGTCCGCGTTCACATATTCGAAGTCGTTCAACTGCTCCGGTGGAATCCCGCCCGGGGGGCTGTCGGTTTCCGGTGACAACATGAGAGGAACGCCGTTGCGCCAGCGTCCGCAGATCTTGGCGGCAAGCCGCTCGGGATCGATCTTGTCCTTGTTCGATTGAAGGTAGTTCTCGAATTTGACGACGTCCGTCTCGATCATCTTGAAGACGGCAAAGCTGCCGTTCAATCCGAACTCACGGGGTTCCGGCACGAAATAATTCTCGGCTTCGTCCCGCAGCACGAACAGCCAGGGTTCGCAGGGCTGTTGACGATCAGGCGGATATCGCTCCGGCCCTCCGCGAATGGTGGTCATGCTGATGCCGTCGGTGTAACCGAAGTGAACCTTGAACGTAGGAACGGGCTCGCCGTCCCTCATTTCCATCAACGCCATCCCGTCGCCGCGCCAGATCTCCCGAAAGGCGCCGCCTTCGGCAAACAGAGCAACCAGCCGATCGCTGTAACTTGCCATCGCCTGTGGACTCATGGCGTGCAGCGTCACGAGAACGTGGTCGCTTCCCTTGCCGAATCCGCCGATCCAGTGCTGCGGGTCGTTCTCGCCGGTATCGCCAACCAGTTTCGCGCGTTCGGCGGCGCCGGCGACGAATGCGCCAAACGATTTGAACGAGAGGCTCGGGACGCGCTGCTTGATTTCCAACGCGGCCAGCCCTGGCCATGTGATGCCGAGGTTCAGGCAATAGTCGGGCTTGCGGCGTGGTGCGTCAGCGGGATTGTCGCCCGGTCCCGGCTCGAACCCGACGTGCCAATCTTCCGCGGTGGTGATTTGCGGCGCGTCGGTTTCGTTGCCACTGACGAACCGTCCGAGCAACTTTCGCGCCGCCGCGGGAACGCCGACCGTCAATAGGAAATGCCGCACCATCGGCATCTTGTAACCACGCAGGATAAAGCCTTGAATATCACCGAGCTCGAGTAGTTGCTCTGAACCGGATCGGGAGCGGGAATCGCTTCGAGGCGCTTCGTGCTTCACGCGCCCGAACAGACCGCGGAAGAAGCCTCCGCTTTCCTTCCCAGCTGGTGCTCCGGCCTCGTTGTCCTCGCTCACTCGGCGCCGCCTTTCATGATCAGGCCGAGACGGATTGCGGCTTGCTGTCGGCGATCAGGGCATGGATGTCCTGAACCGACAGGCCTGGATAGGCCTGATAGAAACCGATCGGAGCGCGGTTTGCGCCCGCCGCAAAGTCGATGAATTCCTGCAAGTGCTTTCGGCAAGGCGACGGCGGCGGGTTCTTCGTGAACTTGAAAATCAGATCGAAGACCTCGCCTATGTTCTTGGTGAAGTCGGCGATGTATTTGTCGAACGAGCCGTCGTAGACGGTGAAGAAACCGATCTGGTTGTCCTCCAGTGGAACGAACTGGGCGAAATGCGGCGTTCCGACCTTGTCCAGATCCTTTGTCGTGCCGCTGCCGCGAATGCGCAGGATCAACTTGACCTCGATAAAGGCAAGCTTCGATTTTATGGGCAGTATTACCAGGAACGGATTTAATTCGCCGCCGCCCGTGACGTCAGCAGCGGAAGCCAGCGCCTTGATGTCCTTGGTAGATACAGAAGGATAAGCGCTGTAGAGATTGACGGCGTCGATCAGTTGGGAGGCTGTCCATTCGACAAAGCGATCTACGTTGTCAGCGACCGGGCTGGACGGTGGATTTTCGACGTGCTGGAAAATGGCGTCGAATACCGGTCCCGCCTGCCTGGCGAGATCGGCCATGAGCTGACCGAACTCGCCGTCGAAGTCGCCAAGAAACAGCAGGGTCTTTTCGCTCAGCACGGTAAAGCGTGAGTAATGAACCGTGCCGATCGCGTCGTTCGCCCGAAACAGCCCCGGCATCAGGGGTGGAAGTTGTTGCGCGAGCAACTTCGCATGAACCGGCGACTTCAGGGGAAAGCTGAGGGTGAAGTGGTTCTGGCTCATGACGAAACTCCCCTCCTGCTCACGGGATCATGCCGCAATCGTACATCTTGTTCAGAACGGGGGCGGCGATCTTGTTGATGAAGAAAACTCGCGCTTGCGAGTCGTTGCGGAGAAATTGGATGGCTTCCTTCTCCTTGTCCGTCCGCGGATCCTTCTTTTGCGCCTTCAGTTCATCGCAGGTTGCCGTCTGGTACTTCTTGATCACCTTGTCCGCCGCAAAGTCCAAAAGCATGCCCTGAGCCGACGCTGCGCGTGCGCCGATCAAGGCTGAAATCAGCACGGCTGCACATATTGATTTGTTCACGTCGAGCCTCCTGTCAAGTTAAGCGGGGTCAGATCTGCTTGAGGATCATGGAATGATGTCGCATTCGAACATCTTGTTCAGAACCGGTGCCGCGATCTTGTCGATGAAGGCTACCCGTGCCTTCGGATCGTCGCGCAGCAAATCCAGCCCTATCTTTTCTTTCTCCGATGGCGGCTCGTTCTTCTGCGCCTTGAGCTGGTCGCAAGTCGCCGCCTCAAACTTCTTGATCACCTTGTCGGCCGCGGCGTCCACGAGTAGGCCTTGGGCAGCCGCGGCGCCCGCGACGACCATGACTGAAGCAAATACTGCCGTACCGATTGATCTGTTCATGTCGCGCTCCTCATGATGCTGAATGGTTCAGGCGTCCTGAAAGTCGCCGATGCATTCCCGGTGACGCCGCATTTCCGGCCGGCACCTGCTTGTCAGGCCGCTCCTAGTCGTGCGCTCGGGCGGTCGCTTCTCGCACCTTCATCTCGTCCGCAGCGGTGAGCTGGGTCGGTCCGAGGTTGAACTTCACGTTGTTGATCTTGCCGTTGAAGCGGAACGGCACCTGATAGTCGAGGTCGTTCACCCCGGTGCGGGTATCGATCCCGACGTCGAAGGTCTCGTCCGCCGGCAGCAAGAACGGAATCGTCTTTGGCACCTGCAACGTGCGAACCTCGTTGCCATCGACCTTCAGCACGCCGGTGCCGCCCTTCGCGATCCCGGGACCATCATATTTGAAGTCGAACACGATCGTGTGCTTGCCTGCACCGATTGGCTGATCGGCTGCCCATCGGGCCTGCAACAGCGCCAGCATGTTGTAGTTGAACACGGGCACGCCCTTGAGCAGGTACAGCCCATAGCCGCCCCAGCGTCCGCCCTCGGTGACGATCATGCCGTCGCCACTTGCCGGGACCTCGACCTCGGCGGTAATCGTGAACGACCGGTTCAGGATATGCGGTGCGTTTCCGTCGGGAATTCCGGGCATCTCACCCGAATAGGTGAAGACGGTCTGTCCCGCGGTGGCACTCGGCCGCGGCGCGATCGCCCGTGCGAACTGCGCGTTGTCCAGCGGAAGCACGTTGTATTTGCCCGCCTCCTGCAGAAATAGCCCCTGCATTTGCTTCAGCTTGTCAGGCATTTTCGCCGCGAGATCGTTGGCCTGGGAGTAGTCGGCGGAAAGGTTATACAACTCCCATTTGTAATCGTTGATGGGGGGCAAGGGCGCGTTCAAGATCCACGGCCCATGCGGCGGCGTCGTGTTGGCGTACCAACCTTCGTTGTAGATCCCGCGATTGGCGCCCATCTCAAAATATTGAGTCTTGCGTGCCGAGGCCGCCGTGGTGTTCGCCTTGTCGAAGGTATAGGCCATGCTTACGCCTTCGATTGGGCTTTGCTTGATGCCGTTGACCGTCTGCGGCGCTTTGATACCCGTGGCTTCGAGGATCGTCGGCACGATGTCGATCATGTGGTGGAACTGGCTGCGGATGCCGCCGGTGTCCTTGATACGGGCGGGCCACGAGATCGCCAGGCCTTGCCGCGTGCCGCCAAAGTGCGACGCCACCTGCTTGGTCCACTTGAACGGCGTGTCGAACGCCCACGACCATGCGACCGCCATGTGCGGATAGGTCGCCGCCGAACCCCAGGTGTCGTAAAACTGGAGTTGCTCTTCCACCGGAACCTTCAAAATGCCGTTGTAGGCGGTGTACTGGTTGGGCGTGCCGAGCAGCGTGCCTTCGGGGCTGGTGCCATTGTCGCCGTCGATGTAGATGATCAGCGTGTTGTCGAGCTTGCCCATATCCTCGACCGCCTGGATGACGCGGCCGATCTCGTAGTCGGTATAGGCTGTGTAGCCCGCGTAGACCTCGGCCTGGCGAGCAAAGAGCTTCTTTTCATCGGCCGAAAGCGTTTCCCATTTCGGCAGGTCGTCCGGCCACGCAGTCAGCTCCGTATTCGCGGGAATGACCCCCAACCGCTTCTGATTGGCGAAAATCTGTTCGCGCATGGCATTCCAGCCCATGTCGAACTTGCCCTTGAACTTGTCGATCCATTCCTTCTTCGGCTGGTGCGGCGAGTGGCTGCCGCCCGGAACGTAGTAGACAAAGAACGGTTGCTCCGGCGATGCAGCGTTGAGATTTCTCATATGCCCGATCGCCTCGTCCGCCATGTCGGTGATGAGGTTGTAATCGGGCTTTCCGATCCACGGGAAAATCTGGGTGTGATCGCGGAAAAGATAAGGCGTCCATTGGTCGGTCTCGCCGCCCATGAAGCCATAGAAATACTCAAAACCCATCCCCGACGGCCATTGATCGAACGGGCCTGCCACGCTGTACTGGAAGCCCGGCGTGTTGTGGTTCTTGCCGAACCACGAGGTCGCATAGCCGTTGCCTTTGAGGATCGTGCCGACGGTTGCCTTGTCGGGAGTGATAATCGAGTCGTAGCCCGGAAAACCCGTCGACAGCTCCGCGATCACGCCAAAACCTGCCGAGTGATGGTTGCGCCCGGTGATCAGCGCCGCCCGGGTCGGCGAGCATAGCGCGGTGGAGCAGAACTGCGTATAACGCAACCCCGCCTTTGCGACGCGATCCAGCGCCGGCGTCGGGATCACACCCCCGAAGGTACCACTCACGCCGTAACCCTGATCGTCGGTCATAATCAGCAGCACGTTGGGCGCGCCCTTGGGCGGCACCACGCGCGGCGGCCACCACGACTTGGAATCCTTGGCAGTCTCCTTGATCACTCCACCGAATTTCGGCGGTGGCGGCGGCAGTTGTTTGCCGTCGATTGTTGTGGTCGCGCTGGGCGAACCGGGCACGCCGTTGATCTGTTGGGCCATCACTCCGGGCAAATAACTTGTTCCGAGAAGAAAGCCCAATGAAAGGGCCGTCGTGATCTTCATGGCAACGTCTCCCTGATGACGATCAACTGCAACCACGCGATGAGCGACCTGATTTCTTCCCTGCGCGCTTTGCGCGTGAGGCGATCTCTCCTTCATCGTCACCAAGCGCACACTGACAACGGACGGCCCACACGAAGGCCGTCCGCCATGACGATCAGGAAATCCTTATTTAGCCATTGCCGCCCTCGCGGCCTCGATTTTCTCTTTCACGGCACTCAGGTTGAAGCTCGCACCCCTTTGCATCGGAGGGAACTCGATCGCCGTCATCGCCAGCTTTTCCACCTGCTGCTGGACAAATACGAAGCGCCAGAATTCGAATTTGAACCAGTCGAAGTATTGCTGGGCGCCGTCCTTTGTCCCGTTATTCGGCCAGCCCGTGCGCTCGAAGGGATCGAGGCGAAGGTTGATCAGGTAGGGCACGTCGGGCTTGGTTTTGTCACCAAGCCAGCCTCCAGGCTGGTCGATGAAGCGATATTTGTAGTCGTCGATGCGCACGGCGCCCAGTTCGCTTTCGCCGAAATACCAGATCTCGTGCCGGTTCGACGGCCCCTTGCCGGTGATCATGTCCATCTGGTTATAACCGTCCAGATGACACTTGTAGCTAGTGTCGCCGATCTGCTTGCCCTTCTTCAATTCTTCGACGATGTTCGGATTGCCGGCCGCGGCAAGGAACGTCGGGAACCAGTCCAGCCCGGAGATGATGCCGTTTTCGACCTTGCCGGCCGGCACTTTGCCCGGCCATCGGACCATGCAGGGCACACGGAAACCGCCCTCGAATACCGTGCCCTTGCTCTGCGCGAACGGCGTCTGCCCGCCATCAGGCCAGGTGAAAACTTCAGTGCCGTTGTCGGTGGTGAAGACGACAATGGTGTTGTCGTCGACGCCCATGTCCTTGAGTTTCTGCATCACGATGCCGATGTCATCGTCGAGCTGCGCCATGCCGGCTTCATGAATTGACCAGCCGTTCTTGGAGTTGCGTAACGCTTCGTACTTCGGCGACAGGTGTGTGACGATGTGCATGCGGGTAGGATTGAGCCACAGGAAGAATGGCTTGTTGTCGGCCTTGGCCTTGTCGATGAACTTGAGCGCAAAGTCGCGGATTTCGTCGTCCACGGTTTCCATCCGCTTGGGATAGAGCGTTCCAGCGTCCTCGATCCGCTGCTTGCCGACCTTGCCCCAGCGCGGATCCACGGTGGCATCGTCGACATTGGTCGCATACGAATGGACCATGTTGCGCGGACCGACGGTGTTGAGCAACTCCTGAGGATAGGCGGGATGCGCTGGATCTTCCATCGCGTCAAGGTGGTAGAGGTATCCGAAAAACTCGTCGAAGCCGTGCACCGTCGGCAGAAATTCGTTTTTATCGCCAAGGTGGTTTTTGCCGAACTGACCGGTGGCGTAGCCCATTCCTTTAAGCGCGGTAGCAATGGTAACTGCCTGCGCGGGTATCCCTGTGGGCGCACCGGCCTGGCCGACCGTGGTCATGCCGGTGCGGATCGGAAGCTCACCGGTGATGAAGTTGGCGCGGCCCGCCGTACAACTCGCCTCCGCGTAGTAATCGGTGAACAGCATGCCTTCGGCGGCAAGCTTGTCGAGGTTCGGCGTCCGGCCAGCCATCATGCCGCGGTGGTAGGCGCCGATATTCCACATGCCAATATCGTCACCCATGATGACGACGATGTTCGGACGTTGTCCGGCTGCCGCTGGCGCCGCCGGTTGTTGCTGCGCTTGCGCAGTGGTTGCCAGCCCGACGGCCGAGAGCGCCGAAGCGGCGACGAGCGAACTGCCGCTCAACAAGAGATCGCGGCGTTTCAATCCTCCGCCATTTTGCGCGACGCCATCCTCTGGCTTTCCAAGTTTTTGGTCCTCACTCATGACGCACTCCTCTTCCTGGTGATGCACCTGAAGCCGACATGGCTTGCCGAGGTGTCGATCGGCTCCGCGTGCCGTGCGGCGGGCCGGTAGCGGCGGCAATAGTTCGGCGCGCAGAGATGCGAGCCGCCCTTAAGCACCTTGCGGGGAATCCGGATCTGCGGCTGGCTGGGATCGAAGCTTGCGTCCTCGCGTCCGCCGCGTGGATTTTCCGGAATGCAGCACGCCTTCGGCGCGTCCGCTTCATGTATTTGCGAATACCAGTCGGACGTCCATTCCCAGACGTTCCCGATCATGTCGTGGACGCCGTAGCCGTTCGGCGGGAAGGCCGTGACAGGCGAGGTGCGATCGAAACCGTCGCTGCAGAGATTTTGCTTCGGGAATTCGCCCTGCCAGGTGTTGGCCATGTGGTTGCCGCCGGGCACGAACTCGTCGCCCCAGGCGAACTCCGCACCATCAAGCCCGCCGCGGGCGGCGAATTCCCATTCCGCTTCGGTCGGAAGATCCTTGCCGGCCCAGCGCGCATAGGCGAGCGCGTCGGAATAGGCGACGTGCACGACAGGATGATTGTCGAGCGTATTGATGTTGCTCTTGGGGCCGTAAGGATGGCGCCAGTCGGCGCCCTTCATGAATTGCCACCATTGGCTCCAGTCGCGGAGATCGACAGCCCGCGCGGGCGGTGTGAAAACCAGCGAGCCGGCATAGATCATGTGAGGGAGCGCGCCGGGATAGTCCTTCGGGTCGGGCGGGATTTCGGCAAAGGTGACGTGGCCGGTCGCCTTGACGAATTCCTTGAATTGCCGGTTTGTGACAGGTGTGCGGTCGATATGGAATTCATCGACGGTCACGCGATGAACCGGCGCTTCCTCGGAATAGTGCTGGTCCGATCCCATGCGGAATGTGCCGCCGGGAATCCGCAACATTCCGTCAAATGCAGCAGCATTTTGACGATCGATCGCCGCAGAGCCGTGCATCGCCGCACTCCATCTGTTGATGTGATATGCTCCGAAATTGCCGAGGGTGACTATGCAAAAACGAACATCTGACAGCAATTTGCGGCCGGCCAGCTCTGTCGGAACTTATTATGGCCGACCGAGCTAACCCTACCGGCGAAGTTGGACCATAGCGCCGGGCCGATGACGATGCTACATTGAGCAATTATGAGGGCGAAAGAAGCAGCGGCCCCAATCATTTGCGCGGTTCTCTGCCTGTACGCTACGGTTGCTCAAGCCGGTCCTTGCAGCGAAGACATTGCCCAATTTGAAGCAGCTATGCGCCGGTCCGCGGGAAATCCAAGCGCGGGATTGACGGCCCCACAGTCGGTTGGCGCTCAACTCGATCGGCAGCCAACACCGGAATCTTTGAAACGGGCCCAGGAGCGCCTGCAGGCAAAATTCTCAGCGACAATGGCCCGCGCCAAACGGCTGGATGCGAGGGGTGATCGCGCCGGCTGCAATCGCGCACTTACTGCAGCCAAGCGAATGTATATTCTTTGAACGGACGATATTCGTCTGCTGCCTACTCGGCTTGCATTCTAGTTAATGGAAGCCTGAACGAAAACACCGCACCGCGCTGGCGATTCTCGGCCCAAATGTCACCGCCGTAGCGTTCGAGTATCGTCCGCGCGATCGGAAGCCCCAGGCCCGTGCCTTGCGGTTTCGTCGTGACGAACGCATCGAAGATGCCGGTCAGATCACCCTTGGGAATGCCCTTGCCGGAGTCCGAGATGCGCACTTCGACGACGTCGGACTCCGCATTCCGGCGGGTCCTGATCGTCAGATTATGCGGTCTCGGCTCGCCGTCCATGGCGTCCATGCCGTTCATGACGAGGTTCATGAGCACCTGCTGCAAATGAATCGGATCGCATCGCACCGTCAGGGTTTCGGCGGAAAGCAAGGTACGCAACACAACTCCGCGCCTTTCCATCTCAAGAGCAACAATCTTGACCGCGGCCCGCACCGCGTCATTCAGATCGACCAACCGCAGATCGGCCTCGGTTCGATTGTTCAACATGTTCCGCAAGCCGAGGATGATCTCGCTCGCGCGCTGCTCGTCCCTGACAATATCGGAAAGGATTTCGCCAATTTGCCCAAGGTCAGGTGGATCAGCCTTTAGCAGCACTTGCGCGGCTTCGGTGTTGCTCAGGATGGCTCCCAACGGCTGGTTGAGTTCATGCGCGATGGACGACGACAGCACATTTGCCGTCGTCACCCGGTTCAAACGGACGACCTCGCGGCGACGGTTGCGGGCTTCGGTTTGAGCAAAATGGCGGCGCCGCCGCTCGACCAGCAACCAGGAAATTATCGCGGCCTGAAGCAGCAGGGCGGCGATACCGGCGCCGATCTGGAGGCGATACTGTTCCCATGGGCTGGGGGAGCGGAAGTAAATCTCGCTCCCGGCAGGTAGCCGACTTTCACTGATGCCCCAGCGCTGCAACTCCCGCCAGTCGTATTTTGGCGTTCCGGGCCTGATTGCAGGCGTATTGATGCTTGCCGGCGATTCCCCGCCCAATATGCGCACGGCGGCACCGGAAGCCTGCTGGCCGACAGACGAAACAGAAATTAACGGCCCCCCGACGATCCCCTGTCCCAAAAACACATCGGAATAACCAAAGATCGGCACGTTGGTAACTGCGCGAAGACGGGCCATCGCCTTTCCCTCTTCATGCGGGACGCCGGCTGCATCAACAGACAGCAGTACGAAGAAGATGGCGGTGTTGGGCGGGAGCATGGTGGCCCGCCGGAGCACCTCTTCGAACGACAATTCGTTGAACCATGTAAATGCGACTCGGTTTTCGAACGTTTTCAACTCGGCGTGCATTTGCTCCGACCAATATCGTTCATTGGGAGAACTACCCAGTACCATCGCAATATTCGTGACATTGGGAAGCAGCTTCAGAATGTTCTCGATGATCAAGTTGAAATCAACGTCGCTCGCGATCAATGCGTCATGCCTTGTAAGATCGATCCGCGAAATTCTGCGCTGGTCCACCCCCATGAACACCGCGGGGACGGATGGAAAAAGCTGCTCTCGGTGCTTCTGGATGAAACTGATTGCCGGGCTACTGATGGCCACGACCAGATCCGGCTTGCGCTTGGCAAAAAGAGCCTGCACATAATCTGCAAACGGCCCCTCTTCCCCGTCGCCGGAACGCGCGGAGACGAGTGAAGTCTCGTAGAGGTCGACACCTTCCGGCAATTGGCGGAGCAATTCCTCGCGAACGGTCTTTCCATACTGGCTCCACGGCACAAAGTCGCGTCCGAAGGGATGCAGAAGCAGCACCCGTTTCGGCTCGGAGAGGGCCGCACCAGTCGTGGCAAGAAGCAACACAACCGTACTGAGAAGGATCCGGAATCTCATATCTTGGCGAACCCCGTATGAGTGTTCGCGGGATTGAATCATTGCGCGCCGGTTGCATCCATTGTAGCCTGAACGCTGGCATTGCGGGAGGTCTAATTACGGGAATTCGGTCAATGCGCTCGCACAGCAGGTGTACCGTGATGAAACAATGGAAATAGTCCAGTCGCTTCACCGCGGACCCCGGCGGCTCCTGGTCACAAGGCTCTCACGGGACCTTATTGATTGCGTCGATAAGCAGATTTGCCAAAAACGGCTTTCGAAGATACGCAACGCAACCGGCATCAAATGCCTCCTGACGGGTGGCTTCATTATCGATCGCCGTCATGAAAATAACCGGCAGATCGGTGCCTGATGACGTCAGCCGCCGTTGCAGATCGATGCCTGAGATCCCACCGAGGTGAATATCCAGAAGAAGGCAATCCACCTCGCACGCTGGGAGGTTTTCGAGAAATAATTCTGCCGAAGTAAACGTCCGGACGTGGAAGCCATGTGCTGACAGGAGGCGATCAAGACCTTTTAGCATGCTCGGATTGTCGTCAATGATAGCTATGGTGCGCATGCGATTGCCCATCCGGGTGGACCGGCTGAAGATGTTCTTGAGCAATGGCAAACGATCATTTTTGATTCTTGAGCACACTCCACTAGAACGACTTCGCCAAAGGTCCACTCCGTGTTGCCTCCATCAATTCCTGGCTTGGCCAAGAGTTGAGAATGTCGGCGCCTAAGCGCCGACACCTCAGTTCCTCTTGCTCAGCAACGCGATAGAGTTGTCACCTGCAATCCGGGAAAGCGCGCGCCTTCCCGTCTCATTCGTCTCAGTAGCAAGGTGGATAGGGGTAATAGCCGCAAGCCGGGCGGCCGTAGGCGCCATATGCTCCATACGCCACAGCTCCGGCCGCGCCGGCATACATCGCGCCGCGAAACGCCGAGCGCCGCGCGACGCCTGCAAACGACATCGGCGTGAACGGCCGCCCGATAATGTCGATGAAGACGGCCGCCGCGCCGTCGGCGCCGGTGAGATCGCCTTCCAGGGTCTGGACAGCGAAGGTCAGCTTGTCGCCCTCGAGCTTCGGGTTCTTCAGCACCACCACGGCGTCTTTCACCGAACCATCCTTGTTCAGGACGGACACGGTGGCGTTCGGCGGATTCTTGGTAAAGCTGTCCTCGCCCGATCCCCATTCCGCGATCACGTCTGCGGTGGGCTGGTGGCCTGCGGACCTGACCGGACGATCGGCAAATATGATGGAGTTCGGCGTTACGCCTGCCAAAGTCAGGGTATCGCCCTGCAGCGTCGCCCCGCGCGAATTGAGCACGAACAGCGAGGGCACGATGTCAGGCTTGGCGGCGGCCGTGGGAGCCCCGATCGTCTTCATGGCCGGCGGAGCGGTTTGTGCGATGGCTGTTCCCGCCCCGCCCAGCATCGCCGTTACGGCCAGCAGCCCTGCGATCTGAACCAGTCTTGCGCGCTTCATGTCGGCCTCTCCTGTTGGAAATTCGGGTGCACGTTTCTCGCGGAAGGTCACGCCCATCCAACTTATGGGAAAGCCCCGCAGCGTCGACTATGCAAAAACGAGCAGCGAGCAAAATTTAAGAAAGGCTCAGAGATAAGAGACCTTCGACGCGCCGATTTTGCATAGCGCGGGCGGACAAAGTCTTCCAAATGGACGTTTGGCATCGACGAAACGACGGGGCCCTGCCGTGCTTGTTATCCTGTGCCTGTAGATTGTCGCGTACGGCTCGCACTACGAACAGGCATTCGGCACATTTGCTTGAACAGCAAATACCTAGGTTAACTATTGCAGAGCGTCCCGCTTCATTTGTAAACCTTAGGGAGTGCCGGCAGTGGATTCCTCATTCGGCGTGTTGGACGCATTCGCCTTTGTCGTATTCGCGGTTCTGATTTTTGTTGGAGTGATCATCGCCGTTAGTTTGGGGAAGCTGCCAGGCCAGCTCGCGCGTAAATGGGATCATCCGCAAGCCGCCGCCATCAATGCCATGAGCTGGGTCGGGATCGCGACGGGTGGTCTGCTCTGGCCGATCGCATTTATTTGGGCATTCACGAGCCCGTTCGGCGCCAAATCCGCAATCAAGGACGATCGGCAAGGCCCGGTTGAACCCGACGCAACTGCAATACGCGGGAGCGCACCACGCCAAGCTTCCAGCGACAAGGAAATCCGGTCATGATCGCATTCTTGGTCATTGTCTACGTTGCCGTCGTGCTCGTGCTGTTCAAGGTCCTGCGCATCAAGCCCACGGCCTATCTGATCGCGTCCATGATTGTCGTCGGCGTGTTCATGATCGGGGGCGTTGTGGTGGTCTGGACCCAAGCCGCGCCGATCACGGACAAGATGGTGACCAGCCAGTACGTGGTACAACTCGTTCCTTATGTGAAGGGGCAGGTCAAGACAATTCATGCCCAGGCGAATCAGCCCTTGAAGAAAGGTGACCTGCTCCTGGAGATTGACCCGGCTCCGTACGAATACACGGTGAGGCAGGTCGAGGCGCAGCTGGCTACGGCGAAGGCAAACGTCAAGCAAGCCGAAGCGGCGGTAGCAACGGCAAATGCGGCCGTGCCAAATGCGCAAGCCAATCTCGAAAAGGCGAAGGCGGCAGACGAGTTGGCCAAAACCCAGGAGCAGATTGCCCTTAACATCCAGCGCGCGGACAAGGCCGCGATCAGCCAGCTCAACGTGGCCAAAGCGACGCAAGAACGCCAGGAGGCCGACGCCGCCGTCCAACAGGCTAATGCTGGCGTCGCGCAGGCGCAGGCTTCTGCGCAACAGGCAGCCGCCGCTTTGCAAGTAACCCAAAGCAATGTTCCTGCCGTCGAAGCTCAATTGGATGACGCGCGGTTCAACCTCGCCCAGTGCAAGATGCTGGCGCCCGGCGAGGGCTACGTAGTCAACTGGCAGGTGCAGATCGGAACCATGCTGGTGCCCGCGCCACTGGCCGCAGCCGGAACGTTCGTCAATGTGTCCGACACCGCCGTCGCCGCGGTATTCCCGCAAAATTTCCTCTCGAACGTCGAACCAGGCAATGACGTGGAGATGGTGCTCAACCCATATCCCGGACGTCTGTTCCTTGGAAAAGTGGACTACGTGATTCCGGCCTCGGGAGGCGGTCAGTTCACGACCAGCGGCACCATCCCCAATGCGGCCCGGATCGGATCTGATGGGCTTTACGCAGTGCGGATCAATTTCACCGACAACGCTGTGGCCCGCAAGCTGTCTCTCGGGTCAGGTGGATCGGCGACGATTTACACGAACAAGGGCAAGGCCACGCACGTCATCTCGAAGGTCGCGATCCGGATGAAGAAGTGGCTGTTGTATGTTATGCCCTCGGTGGACAAACCGTCATCGTAGGGAGCAATATGGGAACAACGCGACACACGAGTTAGGCTCCAATTCGCTTGCGTGGATGGGGGACGGAATAGTGGTTACGCAGTATCAAGCGCGGTTTGGTCGCCGGTGCAATTCAGCCGGTGCTCCGGGCGGCATAATTCATTGGATACTTGCGGCGGCATTTCTTCTGCCCACGGCAGCTTGTACCGTTGGGCCGGATTTCACGGCACCTGTTGCCCAGCTCGCCGACAAATTTCGTGGCGTAAACAATCGCTCGGTCAGGTCTGGCACCCTTGAGTACCAAAAATGGTGGGAAGGCTTCCGGGATCCGACGCTCAATAGGCTGATCGAAATTGCGTATACTCAGAATCTGACATTGCTAAGCGCGGGGACGCGTGTGTTGCAGGCACGTGCGGTGTTGGGAATAGCCATTGGCATAACCTATCCGCAGGTGCAGCAAGGTACGGGCTCGGTAATCTATAACAGGACCAGCGCCGCCACGCCGCTGTCGGGCCCAAATGCGACACCTTCATATTTCTGGACCGATGCCCTTGCGGCGCAAGCGGCTTGGGAACTCGACTTTTGGGGCAAGTTTCGCCGAGGGGTAGAATCCGCCGACGCCGTTTACCTGGGGTCAATCGCGTCCTACGATGGCGTTTTGGTGTCACTTCTGGGTGATGTCACCGCGACCTATATTGGCATCCGCACGATAGAGCAGCTGATCGCCATTGCGCGGGACAACGTTCGACGGCAGGAGCAAGCGCTCAGCATCGCAAAAGCAAAATTTCAGGGCGGCGGTACCTCGGAGCTCGACGTTTTCCAGGCCACAAACGTCCTCGAACAGACCAGGGCGGCGATACCCCAGTTAACGATTCAGTTACAGCAAGGAGAAAATGCGCTCTGTGTGCTGCTTGGTGTCCCACCGCAGTCGCTCGGGATGTTGCTGTCGCGGTCGGCGGGACGGATACCATCGCCGCCTCGTACGATTGTCGTCGGTATCCCTGCGGATCTGCTGCGTCGAAGACCAGACGTGCGCGCTGCCGAACTTGCCGCTCTGGCACAGAGCGCGCAGATAGGCGTAGCCCTGACGCAGCTTTATCCAGCGATCAGCATCACGGGCACGTTTGGCGGTACGGCGAGCACTGCCAACGGCCATACCCTCAGCGAGGTCGTCAACTGGAAGGGTGTAGCCTATGCCGCCGGTCCGTCATTCCAATGGAATCTCCTGAACTACGGGCAAATCACCAACAACGTCCGTTTGCAGGATGCCAAGCTCCAACAATTGCTGGTCGACTATCAGAACACCGTGTTGAGCGCTCAGCAGGAAGTGGACAACGGGCTTGTGACGTATTTGCAATCGCTGAACCAGGCTGCGTTCCTGCGGCGCAGCGTCCAGGCGGCAAATGGTGCCCTCCGAATTGCGATGGAGCAGTACGAGCAGGGCGCTACGTCATTTACCACCGTGTTGACAGCGGAGCAGAACCTTCTTCAAGCGCAAAACAGCCTGGCCGGTGCCTCGGCCAGTGTGCCGCTGGGCCTGACTGCGGTGTTTCGGGCGCTCGGCGGCGGATGGCAGATACGAGTGGATGGTAACTTCGTGACCGCCGCAACTCTCAAACAGATGCGTGCGCGCACGGACTGGGGAAACTTGCTTCCGCCCGCAAACGAGCCGCAACCTCTGGCCCCAGGTCTGCCTGGTCCTGAGGATATCGGGCCCACTGTTCGGCCGCCTGAATGGTGAAATGAGCCGCGACTCGCTTCGGCTGGGAAATGTCCGAAAAATGCCACGGCATTTGCCGAAAATGCCGGCGTTATCGGGGCTCCTTTCTTCCATTCTGGTCTGGATCAGCGCCTACACCGCTGACCGGTAGCCGCGACATCGCGCCCGGCTGCCAAACACCGGCGTCGACGGATCGCGCGCGCCTGGACTATTTTGCATGGTCAGCGTTGGGATTTCCAAGCTTAGGCGTCCACCTCGACAAAGGTGAGCACGAAAATGGCCGGCGCCCCCGTGATTCATATCGTGGACGACGACGCATCGTTTCGGACCGCGATTTCACGCGTATTGAAGGCCTCCGGCTATGAGGCTGCAGCCTACGAGTCTGCTGCCTGTTTCTTGTGCGACATCGAGAAGGCTAGTCCAGGCTGCATCCTGCTCGACGTTCGGATGCCGGCCTTGGGCGGTTTGCAGCTCCAGGAAGAACTCGCGAAGCTGCAGCGCGGCTGGCCGATCATCTTCATGACAGGTCATGGAGATATTCCTACCAGCGTGCGCGCGATCAAGGCCGGCGCCGAGGACTTCCTCACCAAGCCCGTCTCCCCATATCGTCCATACTATCGTCACGAATTGTTTGGGCGGTAGCCTCCACCTCGATACCGCGGTGGGTAAAGGACAAGCGTTCAGCTGATCCTGCCACGGGTGGCGCCGAAACAGGCCGGGGCCGGGTAACCCGCTTGGCTCTGACGACCGGACACGGGCAGAGCCGAACATTCCATCGCTGCTTGGTGGAAGACAGTGAACCTGCCGATTTCGCATAGACGAAAGCCCACGAGCGGAGATCCAATCAGGCAAGCCAACTTCAACCCCCGATACGATTTCAAAGGGGACACCAAATGAAATCGAATATCGCTTATTCCGTACTCGCCGCCGCTTCGCTGCTGGCGTTGACACAGCCTGCCGCGGCCCAAGGTACGTCAGGTGGAACAGGGGCCGTTGCATCCATTCCTGGTAGCGTCGTCAGGGGCCATGAACAAGGGCCCGGCCTCATCAGCATTATGACCGGTGCGACCGTACCGGACTCCAGTGTCGATTCGAAACGAAGGACAGTGAGCTGGGGCCAAGCTGAGCGGCTCTCCAGGCGTAAGGCTGACAAATGACCTGATTTCAGTTTCTGGCTTTGCTGATAGCGGCCCGTCCTCAACCCAGACAGCCACCGGCCGATACCCATTTTGTATCCAGGGTGCTGACAATCCTGGCTGGGGCGGCCGCTCGTTTGACGCCGACGATCCGGATGTGCGCGAGGCTTATCGCCAACGGGCCGGCGCCGATACCGACGGATGGCAAGACGGCCGCGGCAAGCATTCCCGACATAGGCGAAGGAAGCTTGAAGAGCATCTTTGTTGTGGGGCTTATGATGTTCGTCGTTTTGATTCCGTTCTTTGCACTGAAAGAGGTCGGCCGGGCCATCGGCGAGGATAGTTTGTATGAGCTATTTCTTTGCGACGAAGCAGGTTTATGCCGCCATAATCCTAATTTTGCCTCGTGAGGCGTTCACCACGTCGCTCTCAACTCGCTTTTCTCTCCACCTGCCGGTTTTCGCATAGTAGGCCGGCGTGGCCTTCAGTATTTTACGGTTGCATGCATTGCAACTAACGCCTGCGGCGGCAGGCAATCGGCAGCGCGTTGGGAGGGACGAGCATGACATCGACGAAATTGCCGATTTGGCTGCGTTTTTTCCTGCTTGTCGGCGTCGCCGTTTTTGCGGCAGGCGCAGGTCTCCTTGCCTATCGGTACTACACTCGCCCGGCAACGCTGACCGTGGCGGTCGGCTCGACCGACGGCGAGGCCGCCAAGGCAATGTCGGCGATAGCAAGCGAGCTCGTTTCAACGAACGCGCCGGTACGGCTCAAGGTTATCGACAGCGGCACAGCACTTGAGGCCGCTAACGCATTCTCCTCGGGAAAAGTCGATCTTGCCGTGGTTCGCGGCGATGTCGGCGACTTGTCGCAGGCGCAAGCCGTCGTCGTTGTCAGCCATGTTGTCGTACTGATCATCGCGCCGCCGGGATCATCCATCGACAGCATCGACGGCCTGAAGGGACATACAGTCGGCGTAGTGGGCGGAGCAGCGAACGCCAAAATTGTCGATGTGTTGACCAGGGAATATGATCTGGCGAGCGCAAAAGTTGCGTTCACGAACCTTGCCTTGACGGATGTCCGGCAAGCCATTCTGTCCAAACAGGTCGGTGCCCTGCTTGTCGCGATCCCGCTCGCCGAAAAATACCTCGCGCTCGTTCGCGGATTTTTTCAGTTGGATCACAAAAAGGCGCCGGTACTGATCCCAATCGAGTCTGCGGGAGCAATTGCAGAGAATGAACGCGCCTTTGAAAGTTTCGACGTCCCCAAGGGCACGCTGCGGGGGGCGCCGCCGGTCCCGGAAGACGACCTGACAACCTTGAGGACCTCGCTATACCTGGTTGCGCACAAGAAGCTCGGCACTGATCTTGTAACCCGCCTCACGCAGGCGATTATGAGCGTGCGCAGGGATCTTCTGCGCGAGCAACCGATTTTCGCGCAGATCACCGCGCCAAGCACCGACCAGGATGCCTACCTTCCGCTGCACCCTGGGGCGGCAGCCGTCTACAACAGCACCACGCAGAGCTTCATGGATGAATACGGCAACTGGATCTATTTGACGCCGATGGTGCTAGGTGGCGCTGCCACCATGCTTGCCGCGGCGTGGAAATTCCTGGGCATCGGCAACCGCGCGACCGAAGGCCCCCTGGATTCTCTCTATGCCCTGGCGCGCCGGATCCGGAAAGTCGAAGCAGAGGCCGAGCTGTCGGATATCGAAGAAGAAATCGACGGCATTCTAAAGGCGGAACGTGCCAAATCCGCTGCCGGAGACGAGAGCGCGGTGGATGATGCCACACTGAATGTGGCAGCCCACCGGTTGGAGAGCTTGATTCACGACCGACGCACATTAATCGCTAAGGGACCCGCAGTTGCCTCCGCGGCCTACGCGACACACCGCGGCACCGCGATTGCCGGAACCACAGAATAACCACCCAAGGAGAGCTGTCATGAAACATCTGATGATTCCCGTATTGCTGGCAGGAAGCCTCATCGCCCTTAGCACGATGGAAGCGGGGGCCGTCGTTTGCGCTCGTGGGGTGGTTCGCGCAGGCTGCGTCGCCGCCGGCGGGGCTGCCGTCGTGACGACGGCGCCCGTGGTGACAGCGCCGGTTGTCCGTCCTGCCGGTGCAGTTGTCGCGCCGCGGGCGCCCGTTGTTCGGCGCAGGGTGTACTGACAGGCCACGACGCGTCAGGATGCCCCGTCAACGATACGCGGCAGAGACCGAGCTTGCGCTCAGGCGAACGAGCTTGAAGCTGCGGCCTATCAAGCTCGTCGCTCTGTTGCTAAACTGGACGACCAACAGAGAGGCGGCCACTGCCTCGCGACACTGGTGAATCATGAATGCAATCGCGTTATCGTGCATCACGTTTGTATGCATCTCAGGCGGCGCCCTGGTCGGCATGTTCCTTCCTGGGCATCACCTGAGCACAGATGACAAGGATGTGGTCAGGCTGGGCACGGGCCTCATCGGGACGATAGCCGCGCTTGTTCTTGGCCTGCTGATCGCCTCGGCGAAGGGCTCCTACGACACGCAGAGCACTCAAGTCACGCAGATGACGAGTAATGTTGTCCTGCTCGACAATCTGCTGGCGCAGTACGGACCGGAGACGAACGACGTACGTAATCTGTTACGGCGCGGCACCGTTGTTTTAGCCGATCGAATGTGGCGCGAGAAAAGTTCCGAGGTTGCCAAGGCGAACCCCTTCGAGGCGAGCACCGCAAGCGACGCATTCTTTGCGAAGCTTCAGCAGCTTTCGCCGCAGAACGATTCCCAGCGCTCGCTGCAAGCCCGGGCCATACAGATCGCCACTGACATTGCGCAAACCCGCCTGCTGCTGTTCGCGCAGCGGAACAACTCAATCCCTATGCCGTTCCTGGTGGTGCTGATTTTCTGGCTCACCATCATCTTTGGGAGCTTCGGCCTGTTTGCCAAACCCAGCGCAACCGTTTTCGGCTCGCTGTTCGTTTTTGCACTGTCGGCCGCCGGGGCGATCTACCTAGTGCTGGAGCTAGGTCAGCCGTTTTCCGGCCTGATGCAAATTTCCAGCGCGCCACTGCGCAACGTCCTCACGCCGCTCTGAGCTATCTTGCGAAAGGACCCGATCGACGAGGCAACCGCGAGCGAGCCGTCATTTCGCCATCTGATCCATGTGGAGGCACGTCAGCAGACTAATTGGCGCAGCTTGGTGTGCCACCAATGGCCTCCATGCTGCTACACCGTGCTCTGTTTGCGGCGGAGAATGTAGACCATTGGCTTTCGAGTTGCTCGTGCGCTTCTTGCTCATCATTCACGCAGCTTTTTACGGGCTGACCGTCAGCGAGACCGGTGGTGCCGGCAACATCGAGTTTGCAACCCCGCGAAATATCAAATTTCGGCACTTGGTCCGCCTTCACCGCGGCTGGAAGATTCAAAACCCCGGTCCGGAACGTCCGCCAAATCGGTGAGCCGCACCACTCGAAGCTACGATGGGTCCAACTCCGAGAAGCCAGCAACAGGTGGCGTCACGGCAGCCAAGGGAACCAAAGGCGGACGGTAAGTCTTAGTCATTGTCCGAATGCCTATCCAAATCCCTGGTACCAGGCCAGCGTTAACGCTGCGGCACCCGTTCCTGACGGCAATCAAATCGGAGCAAATGCGCCGCTTCCCGTTGGTCCGCCGCCGCACAAATTCGGATTGATGCGGGCTTGATGTTAGTAGGCTGCGAGTTTGTCATATCGGGCCCGCCCCGCCGACATTGCTAGATCTTGTTGAAGAGATCGATCAAAGTTGCGCGCGCAATAAAGATGCGGACTAAGGCAGATCGGGTCTTTGCGACTATTGACGGGCAAGCCAGTCGGGCCCGGTCCAATGTTGGCCTTGCACTTGTACCGTCATCGCAACCAACGGCGAACACCGGAGCACGCTGGGCCGGGGATCAACGCCGTTATTCGATCCTCATCGCGCTCAACATGGCGCTTCTGTGCGCTGGCGACGCACGGCTCGTTGCTATCCCGCACGATTGAAAGCCGACGCGCGAGAACGTCTGTCAACTGCAGCAGGCAACTTGTCAATTCCTCTTGGGAGTTCATATAGGTGCTCCTGTTTCTGGCGCGGCGACGTCGCGCCGTAGAGACGAACACTGACGGGTTCGATCACGTGGGCCGGCGCCGTCTCTACGACTTCGCGAGCCAAGCTGGGAACGTTATACGCGGCCGTGCCTCGCTTGATCGATAGCCCAACAGCGCGCCTGTCAATATCGACGCACTGCAACACCTCCTCTGCGGTATCCATACCTGCCTGCTCCAACAGCCGCGCATCCCCGCGGCCCGCAGCCAGCCGCTGCACAACCCCTTGGCCCACATCCCGCAGCACCAGCTCTATAGTACGCTTCACTCCGACCGCCACCAAAGGTGACGAGACCGAGAATTACGGTGAGACTTAAAGCCATGACACGATTAATCAGTGACATCATCTTCTCCGTTTTCGCACATGGTACTGATCAGGCTTGACGGATATTGCAGAAGTCTTCGTAGCATCGACTATGCGAAATCAGTCAGTGAGTAAAAATTCGCGGTACTCCTTGGTCATAGCGGTGCCGGGGGCCGGGCCGAGAACCAGGGTGGCGATCGTGGGGTCGGGACCTGCTGCGCCTGTCACGCGGCTATGCCTCGGTTGCCGACCAGTGCGGCGTCGTCGAGCTGATTGGCCCTTGCTGGCGCACTACGGGACCCAGAAGCAGCGTTTGCGGCATCCGCCTGACGTCCTGGCCGCGAAAACCCGGATCGCCTACTGCCTGACCGAGGCCGAGGCCGGCTCTGACCTCTCCAATGTCCGGACCACAGCGCGGGAGACTGCCGATGGTTATATCATCACCGGTGGGAAGCCGTGGATCCACAATGCGCCGGTTGCCGATCTTGGTTTTGTTCTGGCTTCGACCGATCAGACCGCGAGCCAAGTAGGTGCGCTGAACTTTGCGATGCTAAAGTGCCACGTCAGGCGCTGCTCGGCCCCAAGGGGCGCGGCTTCGACATTATGATGAGCGTGCTCGAAAAGGGCCGCGTCGGCATCGGTTCACCGTCTGTCGGCATCGTCCAAGCGGGGGCTCGAATCCGCGTTGGGTTACGCCCGCGAACGGCGTCAGTTCGGAAAACCGATCCTGGAGAACCAGGGCCTGCAATGGATGATGGCCGACATGGCCAAAGATATTGCCGCCGCCCGCGCCCTCGTCGAGCGCGCCGCGCTGATGATCGACCGAGGCATCCCCGCAACCGCGGCTGCCTCGATGGCGAAGTGCTTCGCCATCGACATGGCCGTTGCACAGACCCGCTAACGCAGTCCAGATTTTCGGCGGCTCCGGCTACATCCAGGGCTTCGAGGTAGAGCGCCTCTATCGCGACGCTGAGATCACCCAAATCTATGAGGGTACTAATCAGATCCAGCGCACCATCATTGCTCGAGAATTAATGAAGAGCGGCGCATAGCGGTTTTTGCCTGGCCACGGATCCGACCTGGTGATCCGCTTTGAGCCCAGAAGCGGCCGTTCCATAACCGCTCAGTACGCGAATCTCTACTACTAGGAGAATCACTACCAAAACATGTACGAGTTGGGGGAACACCTTGTTCGCTCATCGATTAGGGCGTGGATGATTCTAAATGAACAACTCCGCCAGACGAGCCCCGGGCCGTCAAAAACTATCGAAAACGCCCCCCTCAGATCTCGGCGCCGAAATCTGGGTCCGCGTTCAGCTTCACCGGATCAAGGAGAGAATTCGAACTGGAAAAGCGCCTTCCGTCGCGCAAACTTGCCGTGCCCTAGCCGCCGCCGGCGGAATTCAATCCTTTGTTGGAGGGAACCCCCGAATCCTTAGCGCGAGAGAATCAGGCGAGGAGTCTCCGCTCATAGTCTCCCCAAAACGGGAATATTCGCGGAGAAGGCCGGAGACTTTCCGCAATTTCCACCTCAAGTTCGGCAAAGCGGGAGGCCAGAGACGGAATCGAATGCGCGAAAAGCCCGGATTTCCCGCCCATGCTCGCGTCTCTTGGGAAGCCCGGCAGAACGCCGCACTGCCTGGCTGGCGACGCAGTGCTGATCGCGCCCGTCTCCAACCGGATTCCCTGCTAACAGGGATTTTTACAGGGAATTTTGCGATTTTGACGCTTAAGGGCCCGATTCCGTAGCAAAAACCCGCTGTGCTGCAGTAATTTCTCGTACAATTCCCTACGCAAATTAACAGGGAAAATATTTCACGGAACAGGAAATTTTTATTGAGTAACAGGGAATTAAACCCGCAACTATGTAAGCGTCCATTTCTCACACACTTGTCTCTTTAAGGTTCGGACGAGATCTGTTCTCACCGACAAATTTGCAAGTGAGGACGCAAGATGCCCGATAAACTTCTATCCCGTGAGCGTTACGGTGAGGCTTTTTGGCGAGCCCACCATAAGGCGTGGCGCCATAGCGAGTTGAATCAGCCAGAGTATTGCGAGGCTCAGGGGATTCCGCTCAAGGCGTTCGGCAACTGGCGGTCGAAGTTCAAAGACGAGCCCCAGCCGCCGTCGCCCAAGCTGCTCTACCGGCGCCGCAACCTAAGTCACACCCTTGGTCACAGCCTAAGTCATAGGCTTAGTCATATGACTTACGGCTCGCCGGTGTCAGGTCCCATCGTGCCGCCGGCACGCGAGGGCCATCGGCGGAGGTTCAACGAGGCGGACAAGCGCCAGATCCTTGAGCAGGCTGTGCAGACGGGTGCGAACCTCTCGGAGGTAGAGCGCCGCTATGGGATAGCGGCGCCTGTTCTATTCCGTTGGAAGCAAGGACTGACGCCGTCGGCCGCGCCGGTGTTCGTCGCGGTGCAGATAACTGATGCGAACGCACCCTCTGATGCGGCGCTGAGCAACGAGGAGCGCGCGCCGTGACGCTGCTTCCTCCGGGCGTGACGGCGCCGGGCGACATCGTACTAGTCTAGATCAGCCCGGTCAAAGACTGGCGTTTTCTCAATCTTGCCGCGACCATCACCAGCAGGTGTATCTTCGGCGGCGTGGCGTAGCGCCTCTGCTTTAGCGCCCAATCCATCATCGGTCTCGTTCCAATGTCGGCTTTGCGCGGCGGCCATTCGCAGAAAGTCTGTTTTGCCCCATCTGCGACATTCGAGGCCGGCTTGCTAACAGGCCCGAATTTCCTCCCGCCGGTAGTCGCCAAGAACTCATAAGCTTTCGAACGCCTAACACGGCAAAAATTTTAGATTCCGAACTTTCTAAAGTTGTAGCCACTAGGCTGCGTGAATTCGAAAGCTGCAGCAGCGCGCACCACATCGTCCTCGCAATAAGATCGTCCGACGATCTGAAGGCCCACCGGCATGCCGTCCGGCGCGATGCCCGCGCAAACCGATGCGGCAGGCTGTCCGGTCAGGTTGAACGGATACGTATAGAAAACCCATGAGACCAGGTTTCTATCGTCCAAAGCATCGGGAATATTTTTTCCTACATTGAGTGACGTCACTGGAAGAACGGGCGAGATCAGAAGATCGTAGCGCTCGAAGAAGGTACGGATATTCTCGCGTAAAGCGTAGCGGGCAAACACCTTGGTATAATAGTCGCGCATGTCTTGCGACAGCGCCGGTTCAAGCACTTCGGCGACCGCCGGGTCCAGAAGGTCACGCTGATTCTCCATGAAGGATCGCAACCGAATGCCAACTCCAGCATAGAATTCCGCCGTCCAAAGATCGGCCGGATCGGCTTCAAAGACGCTTTCAACGAGTTCCACGTCGCAACCGAGGTCCTCAAATATCCGCGCCGCACGGTCAGTGAGTTTCACCACTTCAGGATCCGGCCGCGCGTACCCCAACGTCGTGCTGTACGCTATTCTCATGTTGGTCACAGATGCGCGTGCAGCGCCCAATACATCCGGCACAGGCCCGGCGACTCCGAACGGGTCACGGCGGTCCAGACCGGCGATGACCGAAAAAAGCAACGCAGCGTCCTTTACAGATCTCGCAAGGGGGCCGACGTGAGCGAGCGTCGGTGTTGCGGATGTCGGCCAAACAGGGACACGACCGAATTGTCCTTTTAACCCCACCAATCCCGTGAATGCAGCCGGGATACGGACTGACCCGCCCCCATCCGTGCCGAGTGCGAAGGGCGTGATGCCGGCTGCTACCGAAGCTGCCGCCCCTGCACTCGAACCGCCCGGCGTTTTGGCTAGATTCCATGGATTGCGGGTGATACCTGTGAGCGGACTGTCTCCGACTGGCTTGCACCCGAACTCGCTCGTCGTGGTCTTGCCGATCAAAATGCCCCCAGCGGCTTTGGCGCGCTCCACTGCGGGCGCGTCGACCGTCGCAACATTGGATTTCATCGTGCGCGAGCCGGAGGCGTAACCAACGCCTTTGACCGCCATGAGATCCTTGGCGGAAAATGGAATCCCGTGGATGGCGCCGAGCGGCGCACCTTTCATAACGGCATCTTCCGCAATTTTTGCCGCAGCGAGAGCTTGCTCCGGCATGAGAAGATAAAACGCGTTAAGTGTCGACTGCGTTGCTTCGGCTTTCGTCAACGCACGTCGGGTCAGTTCGACCGGCGATATTTCCCTGGCCGCAATGCGACGGCGCATCTCCATCGCGCTCATGGTGTCGAATTCAGCCGACATTAGATGCACCTCCTTGGCCGGAAAAAGAATTCCGGACAGCCTTCGTGCAAGGCTGTCCGGAAGAGCCTTTTGAGTGACTGGGTGCGCCTTCGGCGTGCGGGCGTTAGTTTAAAAGGGCGAAAGCCCGAACAGGTGAACCGGAACCGCCCTTGAACTTGAGCGGCACACCGAAGAATTGGAATTCACCTTTACCGAGCAGTTCCTCGAGATTGACCAGCCATTCCCAGTGACTGATGCCGAGATCACGACACAGCCGATGCTGCGCAAAGATGTTGTCGGTGGGCTTATCGGTCGACGGTCCCTCCACGCCGTGCATCTTCGATCCGCGATCGTAGAGCCACTTGGTAGCCTCGACCGTCAGCAACGGATTTTTCCAGACCGAATCCAGTCCCGGATAGTTGCGCTTGTGAAAGCCGGTGCACAACAGAACGATGTGGCCGTCGACCTTCACGCCGGCCTTCTTCTCTGCGGCTTCCATATCCGCGACGGTGATGTCGCCGAGATCGGGAATGTGCTGCAAGTCAAAGCAAAGCGCCTTGCCCATGAAGGTCTCAAGCGGCATTTCATCGACCGGGGCTCCCTTCGGATTCACATGGCGATAAGCGTCGACATGTGTTCCGACGTGGTCGAGCATGGCGATGAAATTGGTTTGAAATGTCATGGGGTCGCCGGGTACGCCAAGGCTTTGCGCCTTGGTGCTTTCATGGCTCATGTGCAGCGCGACCACGGGCCGCTGGAAGAGCTTGTGAGCCGGCATGTTATCTTCGATAGTTAGGCTGAGATCGATCACGCGTTGAGCCATGGTTACTCCTTGGGCTTCGGGGTTGAACTTGTTGACTTCTTCTTGCCGAGGAACGATTCCATCACCTCGGGATCGCGAGACAGCACCGAACTCGGTCCTTCACGCGCAATTCGACCGTTGGCGATGACGAAACCGTAATCGGCGATTGCCAGCGCGTATGATGCAAGTTGCTCGACGAGGACAATGGTGAGCCCTTCCTTGTTGAGATCGCTGAGCGCCCTTATCAATTGATCGACGATCTTCGGCGCGAGTCCTAGCGAGAGTTCGTCAACGATAAGCAACTCCGGTTGAGCCATCAGTCCGCGTGCGATGGCGAGCATCTGCTGCTCGCCCCCCGACAGGCTTCCTGCCTGTTGATGCAGGCGCTCTTTCAGGCGCGGAAACAGTTCAAGAGTTTTTTGCAGAGTTGATCGCGACGCCTTATGCTTAAGGCCGCCATGCAGGTAGGCGCCAAGGACCAGGTTGTCTTCGACCGTCTGATCCGGAAACAGCAGACGTCCCTCGGGCACCATGACCAATCCGCGCGACACCTTGCGATCGGCGCTTAGTCCGGTGGTGTCCTGGCCCCGAAAGAAAACCTGTCCGCGTGACGGGTACACAAGACCGGTGGCGCCTCGCACCATCGAGGACTTGCCGGCGCCATTGTTGCCGATGACGGCGACGAGTTGACCGCGTTTGACGCTCAGCGAGATATCCCGCACGGCAATAGCGGCGCCGTAGCGCAATTCCATCTTCCGGATTTCGAGCAGAACTTCACTCATGCGGCGGTCTCGGCCCGTTCCGGCGGCGTTCCGAAATAAGCCTCGATGACGCGGGGATCGTTCTGGATAGCCGCGGGGGCGTCGCTGGCAATCACCTGGCCGTAGTCCAGCACCGTGACCGTATCCGCCAGAGCCATAATGAGATCGACATGATGCTCGATCAGCAGCACAGAGATGCCAAGGCCCGCGATCTTGCGAACTATCGCTTCGAGGTCGTCAATTTCCTGCGTCGTCAGCCCGGCCGCGGGCTCATCGAGCAACAGAAGTCGCGGCTTTCCCGCCAACGCACGCGCAATCTCGAGACGCCGTTGCAGACCGAAGGGCAGGAAACGCGCGGCCTCGTTGGCATACTGGGAAAGACCGACGAAGCCGAGCAGACCGATCGCGGCCCGGCGGCATTCGAATTCCTCGCGCTGCATGCGCGGGGTGCGCAGCAGGGCATGAACGAGGCCATAGGACAGGCGCTGGTCATAGCCCACCATGACGTTTTCAAGCACGCTCAGCTCACCGAATAGTTCCGTGTTCTGAAACGTGCGCGCGAGCCCAAGCCGCGCGATCTCAAGCGAACGCCGACCTGTAAGTTCGACGCCGTCGAGTTCGCAACGACCTTCATCGGGCTGATAGAAACCCGAAATCGTGTTGACGAAAGTGGACTTGCCCGCGCCATTCGGCCCGATCAACGCGTGGATCTCACCGCCTTTCACGCGCAACGAGACATTCGACAGGGCACTCAATCCCCCAAAACGGACGGTAAGAGCATTGGCCACCAACTCGGCAGTCCACGTTTGCTTATCGTGGCGTAGCGTTGTCTCAACGGGTAGACCTTCCGCAACATCAGGAACCGGGTCAGCGGGCCGCCATCGATCGAATGCCAGCCGCAAGGTGCCGAGAACGCCGCGCGGCAACACGAACATCACCAGCAGCAGCAGCGCACCATAGGCAAAGTTTTGCCAGAGTTGAAATTGCTGCAGATATTCCGGCAGGTAAGTCAGAATATACGCGCCGATCACCGGCCCAAAGGTCGATCCGGCTCCGCCGAGGATCACCATCAGCAAAAAACGCACACTGTCGGAGAATGTGAATATATCCGGCGATATGTAGGAATTCAGAAAGGCGTAAAAGGTACCCGCGATGCCAGCCGTCACGGACGCCACCACGAAAGCCAGCGTTCGCATGGCGGTAGGATTGATTCCGAGAGCGCGCGACGCTGTCTCGCTTTGTGAGACAGCGAGCATCGTCCGCCCGTAACGCGATATTTTCAGATTGTGGATGAGCAGCGTGAAAACAAACAGCGTGACGGCCAGCACGGCGTAGAAAGCAAAGCCTGAGAGTTTGATGCCGAAAACATTTGGCCGCGGAATTGAACTGAGACCCGTGGTGCCTCCGGTCAGGGATTGCCACTCGATGGCGACGTTCTCAACAATAATGCCGAAAGCGATCGTGACGACAGCGAGATAGACGCCTTTGACCCGCACCGTCGGATAGGCGAGCAGCACGCCGAACGCCCCGGAAAGGATTGCCGCGCCGATGCAGGACGCAACGATGTCAAAGCCGAGCCGCGTGGCGAGGACCGCTCCTGTATAGGATCCCAGCGCGAACAGGCCCGCCTGCCCCAACGAAACCAGGCCTGTAAGACCCACCAGAACATTCAGACCCACTGCAATCAGGCCGTAGATCAGAAACAACATGAAAAGCCGCAGCGCATATTCGTTAGCCGCCATCAGCGGGACGGCGGTAAGGATGAGGGCAAAGACGAGAAAGCCGAGAGGAACGAGGTATCTCATACCTTGAGGACCTCGCGTTTGCCGAACAGACCCTGCGGAAAGACCAACAGCACCAGGATCATGACACCGAAGCCGATGATTTCGCGGGCAGCCGTCGAGATATAGCCTTCGACAAATTTCTCCATGACCCCGAAGCCCAGCCCGACAATGACGATCCCGGGCGCGCTGGTGATGCCGCCGATGATCGCGACCGCGAAGCCCTTGAGTCCCAGCAGCGCGCCCATACTCGCGGAGACCTGAATCACGGGCGCCACCAGCACACCGGCAGCCGCGCCGAACAGCGATGCCAGACCGTAGGAAAAGGCGACAATGCGGTTGACGTTGATGCCCATAAGGGCTGCGGCTCGCTTGTCGTGCGCAACCGCCTGCATGGCGCGGCCGATCAAAGTATGCCGCTGCATAAGCCTCAAACCGACCATCACAAGGATTGCCACAACAGGAATCGCGAGTTCCTGCGGATAGACGCCGGCGCCGAAGATATGAACGGCACTCTTCACGCCAGGCGATGACAAGGGTCGTGAAAAGCCGCCAAACTGCAGCGTCGCCAATGCCTCGATCATCACGCCGACGGCGATTGTGGTCAGCATCCAGCCGATCGAGGTTGAAGTCGCTGCGAATGGCCGCACGGCAAAGCGCTCAAGCAGCACCCCGAATATTCCACCTGCGATAATCGCCAATAGACAGGCAACCGCCAGCGGTATTCCTACATCCACGCCAAGCACGGCGAGAACGGCACCAAGCATCAACGTGTCGCCATGCGCAAAATTCACCGCCTTGGCTGCCGACCACATGATGTGAAAGCCCAAGCCTACCAGCGCGTAGATGCCTCCGATGGCAAGGCCCGACAGGATGTATTGAATTGCTGCTGTCACGATCTCAGTCAATCACTCGAAAATCTCGGATCAGGGTAATGTCAGCGGACGTCCAGGATGCGGAAGACGCGTCCCGAAATTCCCCTTGCGCTTGGTGGCCGCTCCAGGCGCGCGCCTGCCGGCGCTGCCCATTATTGATGATGGCTGCTTCGCAGCCGCCGACCGGCTCAACTGCTGTCAGTTGGTCTTGGCGTAAGAGGTTTGCTCAATCGGAAGCAGCTTGCTGTCGGTCCAGACCGTCAGCTTGTAATATTTGGGAAGGATCGCGTCCTGGCGTTCTGGATCGGAAGCGTCGAAGGCCGGCTTATAATCGGCAACGAGACCTTCGTAATTCACGCTGTAAAGCGCTTCGCGGACTTTCGGCCAATCGTAGGAACCAGCCTTTTCGATCGCCTTCGCGATGATGTAAACAGCGTCATAAGCATTGGCGACGCCCGATCCCATTTTGATCTCCGACGGATCCTTGACGCCGTACTTTGCCTTGAGCTTGTCCCACAACGCCTGCTTCTTCGGATCCATGGCACCCATGAATGTATAGGTCTGGACCACCTGCACGCCGTTGGCGAGCGGTCCTGCCAACTCACCGAGATTTCCGGCGAGACCCCATGCGCTGATGATCGTGGGCTTCCAGCCTACTTTGTCCATCGATCGCAAGATCTGATTGCCTTCGCGATCCAGCGCCCACACCAACACCAGTTCCGCACCGGCATCACGGGCACGAATGATCTGAGGGGTCATGTCCTGATCGCCCCAGTTGAAAGTCTCCGCGGCGACGAGATCCTTGCCGGCCTTGGCCATCGCGTCCTTCACGTCCGGCAACGCTCCATTGCCCCAGCCCGTGTTCTCATAGAGGAACGCGATCTTTCCGGATTTTGAAGATTTGAGCGCCTGTTCCACGAGGAAGCGAGCGACCCATTTGTCCTTTGCAGACACGCGGAACATGAAGTTCGGGTTGTGGCCGTTTTCGATGGCCTTGGTGTTGGCAGCCAACACCCCGACATAGGGAATGCCGATTTCGTTCACCGGCTCCGCCTGTGCGACCGCGACCGTGGAATGATATCCGCCGAGAATGGCAACGCATTTGTCGGAGAGCGCAATCCGGCGCGTATTGTCCACCCCGCGCGGAGGAGCGCCGGCATCATCATATTGGACCAAGCGAAGCTGCTTGCCGAGCAAGCCGCCCTTGGCATTGATTTCGTCGATAGCGGTCTCGGCCCCCATCTTGATCGCCTGGCCGCCAAATGCGGCGGGGCCAGTGATTGCTGCTGAATTGCCGATGCACGGCTCTTGCTGGGCGAAGGCAGTCGTCGAACACAGTCCGAGCACTGCTGCTCCGGCAACGATTCCGCCGCGGAACATATTCTGCGAAAACATATCGAATTCTCCCGCTTGTTCGATGACCGAAACTTGCCTTTCTGGCTTGTTTCTGCGGGCGAGCTAACGGCAAAGGAATTCGCAGAACAAAGACCAAATTCCAATGAGCGGTATAGGTAAAACCTATTGGATTTGGTGTGATGGCATTTAATGCAGACCACACCTATGTATCTATATGATCTTTATGGATTATTTTTTTAACTAGGCAATAGGTTTTCATGAATGCACATTTTGAAAGCACATTGTGAGTGGCCGCTGCCTGCAAATGTTTGGATCAGGAACGAACGCCGATGGATTTGCGCCAGCTCCAAATACTTCGTGCCGGATCCTTCAAGAACTTGATGTTGATGAAAGCCAGGCAAAGAGAAGCACGTGCTCAACTCTGTTTTCTGAAGCACATCCACGAGCGTCGCGACGTCGGCTTCCCGTTTTCACACGACCTGGACCAACTCCGGACGTCCGAACGGCTTGCGCCACGGATCAGCGAATGGCGGTGACCGCGAACGCTCAGATGAGCGTGCTGCGCGGTCGAACCAATGAGACCAGCACCGCGAGCGCACTCTCACGGACGCGCTGCGCGAATTCCATCGAGGTCCGGTCGGCGAGGCGGATCGGCTATGATGCTGATCTCCCGGCTCGTCGGGACTCACCCGGCGTCGGACGCCCAACGCGTAAAACCGAGGTCGGTGCCATAGCAGCGCCGGATGATGTCCGCGAAGGCGGGCTCGAACGGCTGGTTCGCGGCTTCAACGCCACGGGTATACGCTTGGAATTCCGGCATCAGGGCGCGCAACTCGGCCAGGAGCGCCTTTTCATTCACCTTAGTGAGCCGGCCGTCCTGCACCACGACCTCGCCGTTGACCATCACCGTCTCGATCGACGACCCGTTCTCGCAATAGACGAGATGGTTCCGAATATCGTTCAACGGCGCGAAGTTTACCGTCTGCATGTCGAGGATGAGCAGGTCCGCCTTCTTGCCCACCTCGAGCGAGCCGATCTCCTTCTCGATTAAGGCCGAGCGCGCCCCGCCGAGCGTGCAGGCGTGGAGCACCTTGGACGCGGTCAGCCAACGCGACCAATCCGGGTTGTTGATCTTATGCGCGAGGCCAGCCGCCTTCATTACATCGAACATGCGGGGCGTATCGTTCGAGCAGATGCCGTCCGAACCGAGCGCCACGTTGACGCCCGCCTCGAGCAGCCTGCGGACGGGCGCGATCCCCGCCCCGAGCTTCTGATTCGAGATGGTGTTGTGGACGACCGAGACCCCGGCTGCCCCCATCAGCGCGATATCGTCCTCGCTGACCCAGATCGAATGGGCGATCGTGGTCCAGGGGTTTAGGAGGCCGAGGTCGTTCATGTAGCGCATCAGCGATTTGCCGTAGAGTGCCGGACCAGTGACGCCTTGGACCTTGGTTTCCACTACATGCGTGTGGAACGGGATCCCCCACTCCTTGGCGAGATCGTTGGCCGCCAGCATGAGCTCGGGCGTGCAGCGCTGTGGCGCCGATGGGGCGAGCATGAAGCGCAGGCGGCCTGAGCGGCCGTGATAGCGATCATGCGCCTGTTTGACGAAACCCACATAGTCGTCGACGGTGGGCGGCGACAGCTTGTTGACCTCGTCCTGCAGATGTTGCGGCACCGTTTCGCGGGTGAATGGGATCGTGTCGAGAAAGTTCTTGTCGACCACATGGGCCGAGACGGTGGCCCGGATGCCGATGTCGTCATAGGCTTGGAAGGCCGCGCCCAGGAGCTCCATCTCGGCCTTCGGGCTCTCGTAGAGGTCATCCGACAGGCAGGTCACGCCCGTCTTCAGCGACTCGATCGCGACCAGCATGCTGCGCAGATAGACGAGCCGCTCGGACAGGCGCTTGGCCGCGAGGATCGGGTACGAGTACAGCATCCAAACTTCGAGCGGCATGTTGTCGTAGCGGCCCTTGAACAGCGCCTCGTTGGAATGGAGATGCGCGTTCATGAGGCCCGGCATGACCAGCTTTCCAGCGCCGTCGATCACCGTCGCATCGGTGGGCGCCTGGACGGCGGCGCCGATCGCCGTGATCCGGTCGCCCTCGACTAAAACGTCGCCCGTGAACGGCTCAGCGCTATGTTGTCCTCCCATGGCGAGGATAGTGGCACCCTTGATGAACGTGGTCATGCTGATCTCCGGTTTTCGCATTTAAGGATCGAGAAAGTAGCCGTCGCGCGGCGACCAATGCGCCAGCACCGCGTCGCCCACCGCGAGCGGCGCGGCTTCGAGGTCGCGCAGGCTGGTCTGCGCCTGCAGCACGAAGCCATTGGCGGCATCCAGGAAGACCATGACGGTCGAGCCGATGAATTCCAGCGTTGCGACCCGCGCCGCGACTATGTTGGCGGGCTCCGGCGGTTGGGATCGAGTGATCGCGATCCGGTCGACCGCCACCACCAGAGTCGTGGATTGGCCCACCGAAACCGGGATTGACCCTTGCGGCTCGGCCGCGATCAGGCCGACGCCGGTCTCGATCACGACGTGGACGCCCTCGACCGACCGCACGGCTCCCGGCAGGATGTTGTTGCCGCCGATAAACTCCGCAACGAACTGGTTGCCAGCCCGGCGGTAGATGTCTCGCGGCGTTCCGACCTGCTGCACCCGGCCCTCGTTCATGATGACCACGCGGTCCGCCATGGCGAAGGCCTCGGAGTGGCTGTGGGTCACGCAAATGAAAGTGATGCCGAGCTCGCGGTGCAGCCGCACGAGTTCGGCCTGCATCTTGACCTTGAGATGGGGGTCGAGCGCGCTCAAGGGCTCATCGAGCAGCAGGACCTCTGGTTCGGTGGCCAGTGCCCGCGCCAGGGCCACGCGTTGGCGCTGGCCACCGGACAATTGGGCGGGCGAGCGGTCCGCCAGCTCCGTGATCCCCATGCGGCCCATCCAGTCGTCCGCCTTGGCGCGACGCACGGCGGCAGGCGCCCCGCGCTGCTTGAGCCCAAACTCGACGTTCCGGCGGACCGACAGGAAGGGGAACAGCGCGTAGCTCTGCCACACGAGCGGCGTGTCGCGCGCCCATGGCGGATCGTCGATGAGGCTGCGGCCCCACATGCGGATGTCGCCCGCGCTCGGGCGGTCCAGTCCGGCGATCATGCGCAGCGTCGTGGTCTTGCCGCAGCCGGACGGACCCATGAGGGCGACGAACTCGCCTTTGTCGATGGTCAGCGACACGTCCGCGACCGCGATGTGACTATCGTAGCGCTTGGCCACGTCCTGCAGCTCGAACATGGTCACGGCCATAGCGGCGGGTCCTCGGGGAAACAGCCGGACATCAGATTTTCCGTCTCGTCAGAATTTGCGCGAGCACGACCAGTATCGCGCTGACCGCGAACACCAGGGAGCCGACCGCGTTGATGCGAGGGCTCACCTGCCCTTGCAGCATCGCCAGCACGCGCACCGGCAGCGTCTCGTTGAGACCACTTACGAACCAGGCGATCATGTACTCGTCGAACGAGACTGCGGCCGTAATGAAGAGGGAGGCCATGATGGCCGGCAGCGCGAACGGGATCACGATCTCGCGCAAGCTCGTCCAGGCATTCGCGCCGAGATTCCAGGCAGCGGGCTCCAGGTCACGGTCGAGATCGGCGAGCCGCATCCGCACAAGCGCCATCGCGAAAGGCGAGCAGAGCACCACGTGGCCCGCCACCACGCCCGCGAGCGTGCCCGACAGACCAATCCTGCCCTCGAACGTCAGCATGGCGACGCCCAGGATGACGACCGGGACCGTGGGTGGAAGCGAGGCGAGCGCCATGTAGGCCCGCTTGCCAAAAAAGCGGAACCGGTAATCCACATAGGCCGCAGCAAAACCAAGCACGGTCGCGATGGCGGCAGCGGCGGCCGCCACGATCAGGCTGTTCACCAGACTGCGGCGCACGCTGTCATCCGTGAGAACGGCAGCGTACCAAGCGAGGCTGAACCCGCCCCAGGGCAGGCTGGGGAAGCGGTCGGCGTTAAACGAAAACACGACCGTGGACACGATCGGAGCGAACACAAACAGGAACACCAGTGCGGTCCAGCCGCCGAGCGCGGCCGCGCGCGTCCCCTCGCGAAGATCGTGGGCCTTCACGACGCCTTCCTTCCACCGTAGGCGATACGCATCAGGACGCCGAGCACCACCATCAGGGTGACAATCATGGAGACGGCAACCACCGAGGCCCGCGGCCAGTTGTTCCCGGATTTCACCTGATCCGCGATCAGGATGCTGAGCGTCGGCGGCCTCGAACCGCCCAGGAGCTGCGGTGAGATGTAGTCGCCAAAGCACAGCACAAAGGCGAAGGCCGCCGCCAGCACGAGGCCGACGCGGGCTGAGGGCAGGATCACGGTCAGGATGGTGCGGAAGCGGCCGCAGCGCAGGTTGTGGGCGGCTTCGATCAGGTTCTTGTCGATGCCGCCGAGCGCCAGCGTCTGGAGCAGCACCACGAGCGGCAAGGTCAGGGTGAGAAATCCAATCACTGTTCCGGTCGAGGTGTTCAGCACATGGACGGGACCCCACCCGAACGGCTCGATCAGATGGTTGATGATGCCCGGCGGGCTGAAGAACACCTGCATAGAGTAGATGCGGACCGGGAAGCTCGTGAAGAACGGGACGATCAGCGCGAAGATGAGCAGGCGACGGGTGGCAGACTTGGCCCGGAACACGATCGTGTAGGCAGCCGGAAAGGCGATCAGGCTGCACAGCACGGCCGCCAAGAGCGACAGCGTGAAGGTGTGGACGAAAGCTTTGGCGAAGAAGTCCGCCTTGAAGATCGTCACCCAGTTCGCAACCGTGAAATCGGGCTGCAGCCGGAAATTACGCACCGACCAGAAGGTCATCGCGAGCAGGAAGCCGAGCGGCACGACGAAGAACAGGAGCTGCCAAGCCAAAGGCGGCGCGCCGAGCACGACGGCGAAGCGACGCGACGCGGCCTTCGATCGCTCGGATATGGCTTGGTCGGTCATCGGGCACCGCGGTAGCATGACGTGCGACTTGGAGGCCGCAACGCCGGGTTCGGAGCAGCTCGATCACATGGCCTTGAATTCGGACCAAGTGTCGTTCCAGGCCTCGATGCTTTGCTTCAGGGGCGTTTGCCGGATGAAAATCTTGCCGTCCTTGTACTCGTCCATGACATTGCGCTTGTCGAACGTGTGACGGAGCTTGACGGCGTCAGTGGGAGCTTCCTTGTTCATCTGCTCCCATCCTTTCTTGTTGGGGATGGATGCCCAGTAGGCCGGCAGGCGCGCGGAGCGAAACTGGCCCTCGGGCGAGCTTGCATACTGGATGAAAGCCTTCGCCAAATCTTTCTTGGTGGAAGTCGACACGACCGACATGGACTCGGTCCACTGGATGCCGCCCTCCTCAGGCACCACCGCCTCGACCGGAACGCCGTTCTTCTGCAGCAGCAGCACGACCCAGTCCCCGATGCCGGGGATCACGGCCGCAGAGCCATTGGTTAGCATCGCGAACTGGTCGGCCATGCTGTAGAACCCGCTTTCCTGCGGCTTCAGCGAGAACAAGGTCTTCTTGAGCTTGCCGAAAGCCGGATCGGCGATGTCGAAGGGCGGCTTGTTGCCGTCGTATAGGCTGAGGCAGCCCATGGTTGGTAGGTACCAGTCGAAGAAGCCAACCTTGCCTTTCACTTTAGGGTTCCAGAGCGCCTTGTAGGACTTGACGTCGTCAGGCGTCAACGCGTCGCTCCGGTAGGCCATGCCGAGATAGCCGAATCGGATCATCACCGAATAGAGATTGTCACCGGCCCAATGCAACGGGAAATGCTGGAACTCGGGCCAATAATCGGCGAGCGGGAAGTCCGCCGGGTTCAAGGCGTCGATAAGTCTGCCTTCCTGCAGCATGTGGATGTATTCGGCGTCCGCCAGAACCACGTCGAAAGTGCCGGGCGGGGACTGGTTCATCAGCGCGAGCATCGGCTCGCCGCCGACATATTCCTTGGCCACGACCTTGACGCCGTACTTGTCCTCGAACGGCTTCACAAAGGCGGGGTCGCCGTGACCGGGCCAGGACAGGAGATTGAGCACCTTGTCGTCCGCATACGCGGAGCCCATTCCGGCGACGCCGGTGGCCGCCGCCGCAGCAACGGCGCCGGCGCCTTTTACGAAGTCGCGTCGCGTCGTGCGAAGAAGCCCTCGCGGATCGGTGATCTTGAACTCGGTCATCGTCGTCTTCCTCCAGCCATCTCGGCAGTCATCTTGATCGCCTGACCGCCCAACGCGGCGGGATCAGTGATGGCTGCTGAATTGCCGATGCAAGGTTCTTGCCGGGCAAAGCTAGTCGTCGAACACAGTCCGAGCACTGCTGCTGCAACGATTCCGCGGCGGAACATACTCTGCGAAAACATTTCGACTTCTCCCGCTCCTTTGGTGACCGAAACTCAAGCGTCCCGCTCGTTCCCGCCGGCGAGCTAACGGCAAACGTATTCCTGGAACAAAGACCAAATTCCAATGAAAGACATAGGCAAAACCTATTGCATTTGCCATGCTCGAATTTGATGCAGAGGATCTATGCTTACCTTTATGATTTATATAGATTATTTCTATCGCTAGGCAATAGTTTTTCCGAATGCACATTTTGAAAGCATGTTGACAGTGGCCACTGCCCAGCCACAAATGTTTGGATCAGGAACGAACGCTAAATGGATCTGCGTCAGCTCAAATACTTCGTGCAAATAGCAGAAAGCGGCAATTTCTCTCGCGCCGCTGAAGTGCTCCGCATCGCACAGCCTTCGCTCAGTCAGCAAATCAAAAGCCTTGAAGAAGAGCTCGGGGTTAAACTTCTGGTACGCCACGCAAGAGGCGTAACCGCAACCGAACCCGGACAGCAGCTATACGACCACGCCCGCCGGATTCTTCAGGAACTCGATCACGCCAAGGATACCGTGCGCTCGCGGACATCCGATCCATCAGGCCGGGTGTCTGTCGGACTGCCGACATCTGCTTGCCGCGGATTGTCGCTCCCGCTCTTTCGGATAATGGCCGAGCGCCTGCCAAACGTGACGTTCCATCTCGTCGAAGCAATGACGGGATATCTTGACGAACTCATACAGGCGGGTCGTCTCGATGTGGCGCTTCTGTACGATCACAAGGCTTTCGAACACGTCGCATGGACAGAGATGATGACGGAAGACCTGATGCTTTTCGTGCACAAGAGCAGCCCGATAGCGAAGCGAAAATCCGTGTCCTTCAGGAAAGTGTTTGATTTTCCCATCGTTCTTCCAGGGCGCCCGAACGTCCTTCGAACCGTGATAGAACAGCTGGCTGCCCGTCACGATATCACGCCTGCGGTCAAGGACTGCGACAGTCTGCCTGCCATCGCGAAGCTAGTCTGCAATTCAAACTACATGGCGATCATGCCACACTTTGCTTTTATCGATGAAATGGCGCGGGGGGAGATGGTGGCGATCCCGATCCTAGACCCGGTTCCATCATGGACGCTTGCAGTTGTGGTTTCGCAAAGAACCATGAACACGCGTGGAAGCGAGGCGGTTGCCCGCGTGTTGGCGGATCTGATCGCGGACATGGTGGAGCAAGGCACTTGGCGCGCAAAACTCCGGGGTGAGAAGTTTAACAGGGAGACGCTGGCCTGACCGGCTCATGCGGAGATCGGTACAGAACCTCGACAAGGCGATGCTAACTGCGCCCTCGAAGCACGTCCGGCAGCTTTATCGATCAGAAACAATTCGCCCTTCTTCGCCCTGTGTGTACCGAAAGCTAAACCCGGAAGTAGTGATGGTGAGCCCGTACAAGCCTTTGCGCGCCTGCAGCAGCATCAAGGTCCGATCGCCGAGGCACTCACCCTTCTGCAGTCGGTGTACGATCGCTTCAGTGAGGGCTTTGAAACTGCCGACCTAAAGACCGCGAAGGCGTTTCTCAACTCTTGGCAGTGACGCTCGAGGCGGCGGTCGCGCGGGCTGTCATCGACGCCATGGGGGTTCAGCCACTTCGTTACCTCAATGACTGCTCCGATCGCTTCCGGCTGGAGCGATTGCCGGATGGGGCTTGCACCCACTGGAAAGCGCCGCCTTTGCACGGCGCACACCTGAAGCGGGCATCGCTCAGATTTGCGAGCCGACAAAAGGCGCCTACTTGCGGACGTATCGTTGTTTCCCCGAACACCTATCGCCGAAATCGTTCTCGATAGTCACTGGGTCCGGTGCCGATCCGCCTTACGAAGGCCCGCCGCATTGTATCTGGACTCGCAAAGCCGCAGCGCGAAGCCACTCTTTGCAACGGGGTATCGCTTTCCTCCAGCAGACGCCGGGCCGAATCCACGCGCGCCATCTCGACAAAGTCCGCAGGTGTAATGCCCGTCTCGTCTTGAAACACACGCGAAAAATTGCGCACGCTCATGGCAGCTCGTTCCGCCAGGGACGCCAAGGTAAGATCGAGCGGAAGATGGTCGAGGATCCAGTGTTGCACGGACTGAATCCGCCCCTCGTTTGCGATTTGCGCCGCAAGGTGCGCACTGAACTGTGATTGACCTCCGGGGCGCTTGAGAAACACCACCAACCGACGAGCGACCATCAGCGCGATATCCCGACCATGATCGTCCTCGATCAACTTTAGAGCAAGATCGATCCCGGCGGTGACCCCGGCGCCCGTACATAGTGAGCCATCCTCGACATAGATCTGGTCCGGCACGACCTTGGCTGCCGGAAAGCGTTCCGCAAGTTCTGCCGCGTGTTGCCAGTGCGTCGTTGCATTCAATCCGTCAAGCAGGCCTGCGGCGCCGAGAAAAAACGCCCCGGTACATACCGAGCCGTATCTCCGTGCCTTCGGTGCGCGGCGGCGCAGCCAGGTGTGAAAATCTCCGCTCGAATAAGCGAGTGCGAAGTCAGGCGTGCCGGCAACAAGAAGTGTATCGATAGCCTTGGAATCGTCGAAAATCGAACTATCCGCAATCAACGACATGCCGCCTGCCCTGATCGTTCGGCCGGCATCGATGGCCACCAGCCGGACATCGTAGTGAACCCGGCCGGATGATTGACGGTTTGCTTCAAGAAAGGCGTCGAGCGGACCCGACACGTCCAGCGATTGCGCGTTCGGCGGCACGACAATGGCAATCGACCTCCGCGCCGGTTTCGCACTCATCTTCTTCATCCTTTCTTTGCGCGCTCTTCGAGCGCCAGAACCTAAACCCTGCACGGCCGGATATGGCGTGTCTTTGGCCAGAATCGTCGGCTTCCGGTTGTTGTGGCCAAGCTTACAGAATTCTATTTCCAGATCAGTGCAAAATCCAGCACAACGATGGAGTTCGACGATGTTAAAAAAACGCCTTCTCACGATTTCGCTCTTGTTGCGGCTGATGGCGATATCTACAGCGGCCCACGCCGGTTCAACGATCACGGACAAAAGTTACTGGCCGGATGAGGCCAGGCAGACCGCACAAAGCTCATCTCTCAGCTCCCAAAGCAACTTCAATTCTGCGCTCGCAGACGAAGGTTCAGCGTCAAGTTTGCAGCTGGCGGCGAACGACGGTGGATCCACCCGACGCTATCAAGGTGGGCCAAAATCCCCGTGATGTCCGCATGCGTCCATCTTCTCCCCAGAATACCAAACAGGAACGCACCGATGTATCAGCTTCACTATTTTCCCGCGAATGCCAATGCAGCGCCGCACATGCTGCTCGAAGAGCTCGGCGCCAAATATGAGCTTCTGCTCGTCGACCGGACCAAGGACGCTCAGAAATCCAAGGAATATCTCAAGCTCAATCCGAACGGACGTATCCCGACCTTGGTCGATAACAGTCTGGTCTTGTCTGAGGCCGCTGCCATCGTACTTCACCTTGTCGATCAACATGGCAGAGCCGGGCTTGCACCGAAGGTCGGAACGCCAGAGCGCGCAAAGTTCTATCAGTGGCTGACCTTTCTGACGAACTCGCTGCAGGAAGAGTTGATGATCTGGCAATATCCGGAGCGTCTGGCCGGTAAGAACTCGACAGCCACGGAAGTGGTCAAGCGCAGCGCAGAAGCGCGTGCCCGCAGCTTTCTTGATGTCGTCGAAGATCATCTCAAGGCCAATGGCCCATTGTTCCTCGGCAACAAACTCAGCGCCATCGACTTCTATCTCGTCATGCTCTGCCGCTGGGCGCGCCCGATGGCCAGACCGCCCCGCTCGCGTTTCAACATCGCAAAACTCCTCGACAAGGTAACCGCTCTACCGTCGGTGCGACGCGCCTACGAGCGCGAAGGCATTACCGACGAGATCTGCTGAAAGGACATTGCAGTGACTACTGACATCATCAACCGCAACACGCCCGACCCGATCGACCTGCCGTTTGTCGGCACTTGGATTCTGCCACGAGCCCAGCCAAGAGAAACGATGCTACGCGTGGGACCGCTAGAGCTCGATCTCATTGATCGGACTGGGAAGCGTGGCGAGCGGCCGATCGACCTGAGGCCGCGCGAGTTCCAGTTGCTCAAATACATGATGCAGCGAAGCGACCAGTTGCTAACGCGGGCTATCCTCTTCCAAGAGGTGTGGCACTATAAATTCGATCCTGAAACGAACCTTGTCGATGTTCATATGGGTCGGCTGCGTCGCAAGGTCGACGGGTCAAATGAAGCGCCCATGATTCGCAATGTCCGCGGCGCTGGCTTCGTTCTCAGTGCGACCCCATCGCAAGCCACACCGACGAGAACTGCTGAACGATCGACCAATCCGGCCATCGGAGACCTGTCTCCGCGGTCGGTGGAAAGGATATTGCAATGACAACCGATAACACCAGCCGCAACACACCCGACCGGATGGACTTGCCCTTCGTCGGTCTAGCAACGTTTGCTCGCCAACCGGCATGCCCTGATTGGGATAAGCTCGACGGCGCCGATGTCGCCATCCTCGGTATCCCGATAGACACGGCATCGAGCTATCGCGTTGGCACGCGCTTCGGACCGCGGGCAATCCGCGAGGTTTCCATGTTTCACGGCTTCGGGCCGGAGGGCGTGTTCGATTTTGAGGACGAGGTCACGTATCTGACCGCAGCCGAAGTGAAGGTCGTCGACGCCGGCGACAGCGATGTGATCTACGCCGACACGAAGCGCAGCCTGGCGAACGCCGAGCAAGCCGTGCGCGCCCTGCTCGACGCCAAAACCATGCCTTACATCCTCGGCGGCGACCACGCGATCACGATGGCGACCGTGGCGGCGTTCTCCAACGAGAAGCCGATCCACATCGTTCATCTGGATGCGCATTTCGACTTCTTCGACGAGCGCAACGGCATCAGCTGGGGCCACGGCAGCCCGATGCGGCGGGCATCCGAGATGCCGCGTGTGAAGGGCATCACCACGCTCGGTCCCCATAACATGGCCGCCGTGAGCCGCAAGGATTGGGAAGCTTCCAAGGTCTACGGCACCAACGTCGTTCCGCTGCGCAAGGTCCGGGCTCAGGGCGCGGTCGCGTCACTCGCACATATTCCGAACGGCGAACGCGTCTATGTTTCGATCGACATCGACAGCTTCGATCCTTCGATCGCACCGGGAACGGCCACGATCAGCCATGGCGGCTTTAGCTACTACGAAGGCAAGGACCTCCTACGCGAAATCGCGAAGCGGTTCGAAGTGGTGGGCGTCGATTTCGTCGAAGTTTCCCCGCCTTACGATCCGTCCGGCATCACGTCGCTGCTCGCTGCACGGACCAGCCTCGATTTCATCGGTTCGATCTTCCACGAACGCGCCAAGCGGCGCGCCTGACATCGATCACGGGACTGGCCCGTCCGGGCCCCGTGATTACACTGCTCTCCTCGGCGCCCAGCGCGTCTGCGCCAAGCCGGCATCCCGGCTCCCCATTTGACGATGCCCGCGTCTCGCGATCAGTGGGTCACTGGCCTTTGGCGGCTTGTGTGAGCAGGGCAATCATCTGCGGGTTGGCCTGTTGCTGCGCCAGGCCCACAGCCGTGTTGCCGGCCTTGTCCCGAAGCTCAGGATTCGCGCCGTTCACAAGCAGCAGTTTTACGACATCCGCGCGCCCGAACATGGCTGCCATCATCAGAGCCGTCTGGCCCTCGTCGTTGCGCGCATTTACATCACACTGGGCGGCGATCAGGCGCTGTGCGATTTTGGTTTCCCCCTTGAACGCAACACCCATCAGGCTGCTGTTGCCTTTGGAGTCCGTCGTGCAAGGACTTGCTCCCTTCTCAATCAGAAAGTCGACGGTCTTTGCCTGCCCGTTGTACGCTGCGAGAATCAGCGCCGTATAGCCCTTCGCATCCCGCTCGTCCGGCTTCATCCCGGACTGGATCAGTCCGTCCAGCAGGTCGTTGCGCCCCTGTCGGGCGGCATCGAAAAATAGCTCCTTGATGTGATCCTGGCTCAGGTTGGCGAAGTCGTGCACGGATGAACTTGCAGCGCGGTCCTGCGTGTCCGCGAGGCGAACGAACGCCGATGCCGGGGCCGTTAATGCGACGGGAACAAGCAACAGCGCCGCGATCAGAAAAGCGTTTGACATGCGTGACATCACAGATTCCTTCACAATCGCTGCCCCGGCTTCCCGCGACAGCTCATTCACTCCTGGCTGAACCGGCGTTGCAGCCCTTGCCGTTTCAATGCGACACTTCCTTGGTGGCAAGGGCAGCAACCTCGTTCACGTCCAGATGGGTCGCTTCCGCAAGTCGCGTGCCATAGTCGCGGTCGGCTTTATAAAAGTAGCTGACCTGCCGGGCCTTCACCCCATGGTCGCGAATCTGATCCAGATCAGACGCCATGTTCTTAACAAGGTTGCTTTGATCCTGCTTGCTGTAGGACCGCCATAGCTCACCGGCCTGACTGAAATCGTCCGTCTTGGCGATCGCAGTCTGCTGCGCCACGCCGGACACCGGGTATTCGCTCAACCTGAAGGACGGCTGGGGAGTGACTGCACCCGCCTGCTTCGCGGTGGAAGGCTCATAGTTCACTTCGCCGACCTGCGGAACGGAGCTCATGCTTCCGTCCTGATTGTTGTTGGCGACCTTCACCAGCGGGCGATTGACCGGCAGTTCCTGATAGTTCGTCCCAATGCGGTACCGCTGCGTGTCAGCGTATGCGAACAGGCGGCCCTGCAGCATCTTGTCCGGAGACGGCTCGATACCGGGAACCATGACCCCCGGCGCAAACGCCGATTGTTCGGTGTACTGGAAGTAATTATCCGGCACCTTGTTCAATGTCATGGTGCCAAACTTGACTTCCGGCACGTTGTCCCAGGTCTTCGTGTCGTCGAAGCCGTCATAGGGAAGTTGCGCGACCTGCTCCGCTGTCAGAAGCTGCACGTAGAGGTCCCATTTCGGAAAATGACTCTCGCGAATGTTGTTATACAGATCTCGGGTCGCGTAGTTCGGATCCGCGGCATGCTGCTGTTCCAGGGTCCAGGCGAACGTGAAAGTCTAGATTTTCGAGCGGATCGGGGATTGGCTGCTTTCGCATTGCGTCCCGCACTTGCGCTTTCCAAACTGCTTTCAGTCGACTGGCACCTATCACTTTGCGTAGGTCTTCGATTTTCAATGGAAACTTAGGGGAGTACATTTCGCATTCCGCCGAAATTAGATGCCGCTGAAAGATATTTTGGTTCGATACTGAGTGGCCGAGCTTTCCCAGCTCAATGGGCCAACATCGCCTCATGAGCCTATTGGTCTAAACCGAATAACCCAAAGGTTGCTAGAGGCTTATTGGCAGCGTCGGGTTGATTAGACCTCGCGGTGACGGTGGGTGGTCAGCAAGCCAAGACCGGTCGTCGGCATCAGGCGTCACGGCATGCTAGGCAGCTCGCGTTGCGTCCGCCGGGCCGCGTCGATGGCCGAGCCCATCTTTGGTTCATCGAGTATCGCCGACAGGCAAATTGCAGCTTTGCCCAGCTGGGCATGCCTCAGCACCCGATATCAGGACCGGTGGGTCAAAAGTTGTTGTATAGATACTAATGACCGACTAGCCCTTGCATGAGCTGTGCTGCTTCGCCTTTGCAGAATACGTGTCCGCTCGGGTGCAGATGCTGGTACAGATGGGTGGGTACCGCCGTTAAAGCCCTTGCGTCTTGATAAACCTAGCGAATTTGCCCGCTATTGATATGCTTTTGTGGCAGGGTTTTGTAGTTGCGCAAACGCCAACCCCGTGGCGGCGCACTACGGGTCAGGTGTCGAGAAAATCCCAATCATCGCCTAACACCCAATTCAATGCCGACAGTTTCCCGTTGACCATTCCCCACTCAAAATCGTCCCAACCAAGGTTTTTCGTTCCATACTTTTTTTCGATCCGTTTGGCTGCTTTGCGGGCTGTTGCGAAGATGGACTTTTGCTCTGGTTTTAGTTCCTCTTCCCCAGTCGAAAGGCGGTAGAGCCAGTTCTGATGACGGTTCCACCAAACCTTGTCCCAAAACTCGCGAGAGGCCTTCGCAACATCGTTGTCATTTCGGCGGATAACGACCGGGATCGGCGGCGCGGTGTCATCTTCACTGTCAGGCCACCACTCAACCTTATCCCCGTTTTTCAGGTAGCCGATTGGAAAGCCGTTTGAACTGACTTCTCCGGGTTTAACGGGATCAATGGAGGTTGCCTTTGCGCGACGCTGGGGACCGATCATATCCTCTCGGAACTTTTCGAACTCTTCCGGGGTGATCTTTTCCTTTTTGTGAACGCGTAAGATTTCTGTCAGACGTGCAACTTGCTCGATGCGGTCTTGCTTCGGTCGCTTCTTCAACTGCCGGATTTGTTGGGTGAGGTTACGCAGTAAGATGTCGCGTAGTGAAGCGCTGGAGCGAAACTCGCCTGTGAGAGCACTGGTGCGTGTGCTTTGCTTGAACACTTTCAACTTTTGGTGCTGCTTCATATCGATCAGGTCGGGATCGATCGGCTTCCGAGAAAAGTAGAGGAGCGCTGGCTTTGATGCCTGAACGAACTGATCGATTTCCTCGACCGTGCCAGAATCCGCGACACCGGTGTTAGTTCCGAACCGTGTCCAGAACATGCCAACGAGAATGTCAGCCGTGGAAACAATCTGCTCATTGAGAGCTTTCTGTGGCCTGACACCCGTCTCCGGCTTGGAATGGGTTTCCCAGCGAACAGGTAGAAGTACGATTCCTTCGGCCGCCGAGTGTAAAGCGTTCCATTCATTGATAGCCGCCGTGGCGACATCCCGCTCTTCGGCCAAATCGGAAGGTGACGCAATTAGGACGCGATACGTTTGTGCTGCAAATGGCATGGGAACCTTCGAGACCGCGCCGTCAATTCAGGCGGTTGTTATCAAGAAATCCGCGCAGTTTGTTTTCCACGAAGAAATGGGGTCTCCATTTTTTAGCCAACCTGTCGATAAGGAAGCCGTCAACAGCGCCCAGTATTGTACTTGAACCCGGAGCTACGATGTCGGCAAAATATCCAGCTCCGCTAAATATCCCGAAGCGCGCGGCCTTCGCGGGCAGTTTCTCCAACCAACCGACGCTCGTTTTTTCCCGCAACATCTCTTGGATAAGGTCCTTGTCAGGATTTTGAGCATTCAGCCACTTCTTAAAACTATCGGCGCTCCCGAGGAGGTCAATGAACTCACGAGCCGTGCGTTCGCCACTGTTAATGGCCTCGCGTACGGATGGCGTATCAAGCGAAATGAAATCGTAAATATCCCGAGGAACGTCTCGCGAGTTCGCCTGCGCACCAATGGCCTTGCTAAGGACCATTTCAACAATGCGTTGATTGGCGCTGTTGCCGATGAACGCCGCATTGTGTTCGGCAGCCATAAAGATATCGAGGCGAGCATCGCCGACACCAGGAAACAGGTCATTCGGACCGGTGACGTTTGGATATTTTTTCGTTAGGCTCGCGAAGTCAATATCGGTGTCAAGGGCGAACCTGCCATCACCGAGTGGAAATACTGTGAGCCGTGAGAACATTATTTCATTTGCTGGCACTCCCAGCTGCAGGAGGCTCATTCGCGCAATCTCGCTGGCAAACCTCGGGTCAGCGATATCGTCGGCAGCTTTTGCAACCGCTTTCCCGTTGTCGAGAGATTTGAAGGAGACGAACTTGCATAACTGTCGGTGATGAGCTCTCGCCTTCCCTTTGTCGGCGAAATGCTTCTCGAGCTGATAAAGGAGGGCGTCAGGAGACCGTTTTAGAGGGCCTCCTTGCTCGCTTCCGACCGTTCTGATGATCGTAAAAAGGTGCTCTCGAAGCCCTCCTTCAGTTTTCGTAAACAGTGCTGGCGTCTCGGGCGCGTAGCTCGCGGTGACGTGGCCGCGCTTCAACATCTCAATGAAATCGTCGAGAAATCCTGCGTTCGCGAAAAGGGCTAAAGTCCCTTGATCAAGAATGACGTGCGTCTTCGAAAAAAACAGCAGCGCCTCGCAAAGCGCGCCTAAATCCAGCGAGTTGTCGCCCTTCATTGGCGTTCGGATTAGACAGTTACCGAGCATCATTCCTCACTGACGAGCCACTAGAGCCGAATCGCGTTAGCGATAGTACTGGAACCCTGAAGCATCAAGCAGCTCTGCAGAATAGGAATCCCTGTGATTCCGAAACGCCTCTACCTGCGGCTGAAGGGGCCTGTTACAAGTTGATCTAACGTTCGTTTCACCGTTCGTATCGGTCTTTTTTTCCGTATTTGCGGTAGCCATCCGCCCCTCTGCTGCCTCGTGCGACAGTCAGAGCGAAAGGCTCCCAATTCTGTACCGCCGAGACCGGGAGATTGGGCCGAAGCTGAGTGCCAAAGTCGGGCGGCAGTCCTGATCGAACCCGTCTCCGCCGATAGTCTCCCTAAAACGGGAATATTCGCGGAAACGGCCGGAGACTTTCAGCAATTTCCCCCTCAAGTTCGGCAAAGTGGGAGTCCAGAGACGAAAGCGAATACGCGAAAAGCCGGGATTTCCGGCGCATTCCGCGGTCTCTTGGGAAGCCTGGCAGAACGCCGGAATGCGTGGCTGGAGACGGAGGGATCGAACTCACGCATTCCTGCTCGAACCGGTCTCCGCCCCTCGGAAGTGGAATTTGGGAATTTGGCACGACGTTGGTGCTGCTCGGGGTCTTGCTCTTTGGGACATTTTCGGAAGCTAGTGCCAACCTTCTCGAGGTCCGTTTTGGCCCTGCTAACGGACATCACCGCCACCATTGCGCACGTCCGAAATGTGCCAATATCGAAAGTGACCCGCACTATTCGATCACCTCACCCACGCGGGAAAGGAAGGGACGCGGGAACTTCTTGAGACGGATTACGAGCATGTACTTGCTGGCGCCCTCGAACCTCGAGAGCGTTGCTATTTTCTACTTTGCGGCCACCGCCAACGGCGTGATTGGAGCGGCCTATGCGCGGAATAAGATTTCAGGAAAATGGCTCTTCCGATTCAAAGCGCTGCAACAGGGCTCACCGTTAGAGTTCCCTCGCAGGTCATAACCATATCCCGCCGCTCGGGTTGCGGGAGCAATTTCAGGTTTTTCGTTTCAGCCGCAGCCTTGGGAACTGCTGTTGTCCTGCCCCCCTGCTACGGGTAGCGCCCAGACATTGCCACGAACCTGAACGAGCTTGTCGCGGCTTCGCCATCACGCAAAGCGATCCAATCGGTTTGCTCGAACCCAAGGGTGGGGACATAAAGTATATGACCCGGTTCCTTGCGGCAATTGTCCTAATCCTAACTGTGTCGGAGGCGTGTGCTGCAATACGCATCTCGAATGATCACGGCGGTCGGATCGCGACTTACGTCGTCAAATATCAGCGACTGGCCTCATCCGGCGAATCCGTGATCATTGATGGTCTCTGCGCCTCGGCATGTACCATTGTCCTGGGCGAGCTCCCCCGAAACAGAATCTGCGTGACGTCGCGCGCGACTCTCGGCTTCCATGCGGTTTGGAATTACGGTCCCAACGGGCGTACCTTCACCGATCCCGAAGCGACCTTGATGCTGTACTCGACGTACCCGGCGCCGGTGCGCCGCTGGATCGCACGTCGGGGCGGCCTCACACCTCACATCATGTTTTTGAGCGGAAAGCCATTGCAGGCGATGTATCGCTCGTGTTGACCAGAGACGCGGAACGTATACCTAGCTTTTTTGTCGCTTCGTCTTGGGAAGCACCATCCTGCCCTGTGAAGCAATGCCCTCCCATTTGGCGGACCAGGTGACTTCCGAGGCGGAGGATCGCTCGATGCCCTTCTGATCCCACGCCCCCTGCAGCGCAAACAGGGCGCCTTGGGGATCGACACATCGCACGATCCAGCAATCATCGGGCAACTCGATAGGCCCTTGGAGAACCCGACCGCCGCGAGCATTGACCCGCCTGGCCGCCGCGCCGACGTCGTCGACATTGAAGTAATGGAGCCAACACGCCTGCGATACGCCCGGAAGCTTGGTGAGCATGCCGCCGATCGTCTGCCCGGCCGCCGAAAACAATTCATACACGCTTGCCGGGTCGGCTTCGACGGAGGCCTGTTGCCAGCCGAGAAGCTCGCCGTAAAACGGAAAGACCTTGCTTCGGTCTTCAGCCAGCAACTCGTGCCAGCCCACGCGCCCGGGCTGGTCCAACCCGCTCGGTTGCGATTGGCCATATGTCAGCCCTGTGACCAGCGCAAGCGTCGCTCCTTGCGGATCGGCGACCACCGCAATGCGGCCGATGTTGCTGTCGGTCGGCGATACCAGGATCGCGCCCCCAAGCCGGCGGATCTGCGAGGTCCTCGCATCCATGTCATCGACGGCGACGTAGCCGAGCCATCTCGGCGTTGCTCCCATTCGCACCCCCTCTTCGGGGAGATCCATGAGCCCGACGACCGGAGCGTCGCCTGCAGTCAGCAGCGTGTAGGCAAGTTCCGGGCTCGACGCATCTTTCACGGTCCAGCCGACGACCTCGGCGTAAAAAGCAGCCGCCGACGGCCTGTCCGTCGTCAGAAGCTCATACCAAGCGAAGCGTCCGAGTTGATCGACCAAGCTAGCTTCCCCGTTCGCGCGGGCAGACGATTGCGCACTGCATCATGGCGGCAGTTCGGTATAAGCGACAAGAAATTGCCGCGATGTCGTTCATGAAGATGAATGCATCTGAACGAGCCCAACACATTTGTGTACGCGTGAATCTTGCTCGCCCTGTTTGCTAGGCGTAGGATCATCCCACCAAGATCGTACTTCCAGCCACGGAGGATGCGGCCATGCAGCGGACGAAGCAAGCTTCGAAACAGAAGCGAATGACCAAAGCAGCAGTACCGGCGCTCGGTTTCGCCGGACTGACTTTTTCGCTGGCCGGAAGCGCGGCGGCGTCCGCGGTGCCGCCAGGCGAGCTTCAACAAAGGCCGAACTTCGCGCCCGGCCAGTTCACCACGCTCAGCGAGGAAGAACTCGCGGACGTCAGCCTCGCCACCTTCCATCTCGCCAACGATGAGAAAACCTTGAGCGGCGTGCTGCTCGCGCGGGGATGCGGTGGCTGTCGTGGCTGCGGCGGTGGCTGCGCGGCCAGAGGTTGCGGTGGCTGCAGAGGTTGCGCAGGCTGCAGAGCCTGTCGCTGCGGCGTCGGTTGCGGGGGCTGCGGCGTTGGCTGGATCGGCGTGGGGGTGGCATGCACAGGGTGCTGTGCATCATGGGGCCGCTGCCGCTGGTGCTAGACAACAGCGCTCCCCGACTGTGTATCGACAAGTCACGATTTCATTGACCGGGCTCGCAAACGACCCGGCCAATTTGCTGTTTTTGTTGAGGCGTTCGCTGCGCCTGGCTGGTCAACTTGCCGATGGCGAGCGAGTATGTTCCAACTTATTCGAAGATGGCCGGTGGTCGAGCTCGACGCACAAGTCGGGCCGGGCCAGGCGTTCGTCGTGCGCCGGCAATCGGAAATGACGGGAACAGGATCAGCGTGCTGCCCGATGACAGTCAATCGAATGAGTCGCGCTGCGCGGCAGACCCGCAAGAGCATTTTGCGATTCGCGCCGAACTTCACCGCCTATCTGCTTCCTCCCAATGTGGTCTGTCTCTACTCGGAGAACCGCAAGTTCTTCCTGCACGGCGATCTGTATTGCGCCGTGGCGAGCGCGATCGGAAAAAATGGCAAGGCTGCGCCGGAGATCATCCGCCAGCTTTCGAAGAGTTTTCCCGTCGCCGAGATCGAGGAGGCGATCAGGCGGTTGTTGGAGCGCCGGTACGTCGTCAGTGGAGCATCGCACGCATACGCAGGCGCCGTTGATGGATATTGGGCAAGCCTCGGCCTGCCTCTCGAGGTCGCCGAAGAGAGCCTGCGCAATTGGCCCGTGCGGGTGGAATCGATCGATGTCAAAGGCGCCGGCGAACTGAGCGCGGCGTTGAGCAAGCTCGGGGTTCAAATCACCCAGCGGTCGCCCAGGCTCATCATCACGCTTGTGAACGACTACCTCGAACGGCGGCTCGCCGATGTGAACACGGGACGCGTGGCCGACGGGACGCCCTGGCTGCTGGTCCAGCCGTCCGGCGTGTTTCCACTGGTGGGGCCTGTGTTCAAGCCGGGCGAAAGCGCCTGCTGGACCTGCCTGTTCGATCGCATGATCCGCAATCGCGAGATCAAGGGATTTCTCGACCGCGGAGCGGCGCAAGCGGTCGCCGTATCGCCCCTGGTCAACGACACCGTAGGACAGACCGCGATCCACTTCGCTGCGGTTGAAATCGCGAAGGCGATCGCCTCGGGATTTCGTACTGACCTCAGCGATCACATCGCAAGCTTCGACCTGACCGGGGCTGCCATCGCCAGGCACTACGTCGCAAAACGCCCGCAATGTCGGACCTGCGGCAGCAAGAAGCTGCGGAATCCGCGACGGGCAGCAGTGCCGATCGACATTGCCGAGGGCAGACGGCTCGTCATGACCAGCGGCGGATACCGCACCGTGACGTCGCGAGCCACCGTGGCGCGGTTCCGCAAACATGTCAGTCCGCTGACCGGCGTGGTGTCGCGGCTCGAGCGGATCGAGGCCGATCTGCCGATGAACACCAATTTTTTCGCCCACCACAATTTCTCTGCGCCGGCCTGGAACGTCGACCAGCTCAGGTCCGCCCTGAGCGGCGGCAGCTTCGGCAAGGGCTCCACGGCCGAGCAGGGCGAGGCGAGCGCGCTGATGGAGGCGATCGAGCGCTACTCGGGCATTTTCCAGGGTGACGAGATCAGGACGAAGCGCCGCTTTGCCGATTTCGCTCCCGGTGACGCTCTTCTTCCCAACGACGTCCAGTTCTTCAGCGACACGCAGTTTCAAAACAGGCATGCCCCGCAGCCGGACGATTCACATCCGGTTCCCGAACCGTTCGACCCCTCGACCAGGACCGAGTGGTCGCCGGTCTGGTCGTTACGCGACAAGCGCTTCAAATATCTTCCGACCGGCCTGCTGTATTTCTTCTATGGCGGCTTCCACACGGATTCCAACGGGTGCGCGGCCGGCAACACCCGCGAGGAGGCCATCGTTCAAGGCTTCCTCGAACTGGTCGAACGCGATGCCTACGCGATCTGGTGGTACAACCGCGTGCGGCGTGCCGAAGTGGACCTCACGCAATTCGAGGATTCCTACGTGCGGGATCTTCAAGACCAGTTTGCCGATGCGGGGCGCCGGCTCTGGGTGCTCGACATCACCAGCGATCTCGGCATTCCCTCCTACGTTGCGATCATGCACTGGATGCAGAACGGACGCGAAAATATCGAGTTCGGTTCCGGCTCGCATTTCGATCGCCGCATAGCTCTGCTGCGTTCCCTCACCGAGCTGACCCAGTTCATCTCGATTGGCATGATGGACGGCGGAAGCGGCGAGAAACCGTCGCTTGACGGTGTCACGCCGCTGCGGCTGGACGATTATCCGTTCCTGATCCCCAGCGACAATCCAATCGTCCCGCCGGCGCCAGGCATCAAGGTGCACGACAATACGCGCGACCAGGTCAATGCCTGCGTCGAGATTGCGGTCCGAGCAGGATACGATTTCCTCGTGCTCGACCAGACGCGGCCCGACGTCGAGGTCCCTGTCGTCAGAGTGCTTGTTCCAGGCTTGCGGCATTTCTATCGCCGCTTCGGGCCCGGCCGGCTTTACGACGTCCCGGTGAAGCTTGGGCTGCTGGATCGCCCGCGACTGGAGAGCGAACTCACTCCGTTCCTGCCGCACACCTGAAAGGCCGGTCTTCCGTGCGCGCTCCCCGCAAAAAGCCGACCAGGAAGATCGCGTCCGTCATCACCGCCCGATTGAACGGTCATTTCTCCCTGCAGATGCAGGCGGACGGGAGCATCACCGCCTTCGTGGACGGCCATTCCGTCAATCTGGGACAATTGAGCACGGCCGCGATGGACCGCGCGCGAAATTTGACCGACGGCCTGCCGCTCGCGTCCTTTGCCGGCAAGAGCGCCATCGCGAGGGAAGTCGACGTCCTGGTGCATCGACTGGCGCGGCACGGGCTGCTCGAATATCGCCTGTCTTTTCCGCGTGACGAGCAGGTTCTCGTGGTCATCGAGCCCCAGGTCCCTGAGTACTGGCCGCAACGCGCAAGGCTCGGTGAGGGTGACAGCATCGTGTTGTCGCGCTTTGCCAACCTGCGCCGGCGTGGCAACGAGATGGTACTGGAATCGCCGCGCTCAGGCGCGCTGTTTCGAATTGGCGATCCCGCGATTGCCGCCACCCTCGCTGCGCTGTCGCGGCCTCAGAAGATCAGCAGGCTTCGCCGCCATGTGACCTTCTTCAACCTCGATCTGTTCGAACTGCTGCTGGATAGCCAGTTCCTGCTCAAGCTCGATGCGAACAGCGGCGACGGCCTTCGGGTGAATGAAGGTGACGGCAATCTTGTTCTCTGGGATTTCCATGATCTCGTGTTTCACACGCGGAGCACGGAGGGCCGACAGGCCAATCCGGTTGGCAGCACCTTCGCCTATGCAAGCGTTGTTTCACCGCTGCCCGCGGTGCGTCCGCCTTGGCCCGGCAAGAAGATCGACCTGCGCAAATTCTTCACCTCGGATCCGATCTCGCCCTTCCTAAAGCTGTTGCGCGACCGCCATTCAGTCCGAGATTTCGATGACGAGCATCCGGTCACGCTCGCCGAACTCGCGCGCTTTCTCGACACCACAGCCCGCGTGCTGTCGGAATGGAAGAGCGACGCGAATTTCGAAGGCGGTCCTGAGATCACCTACAGCACAAGACCCTATCCATCGGCCGGTAGCGCGTACGAACTGGAATTGTATCTGACGGTCTCGAACTGCGAGGGGCTTGCACGCGGACTTTACCACTACGACGCGGGCGGTCACGCGCTGGTGGCGATCGGGGCCTCCGCACAGCAACTCCAGGCACTTTTGGCGGCAGCCGAGTTTGCCATGGACGCACCCGGTCCGCCTCAGGTCTTGATCACGATCGCCGCGCGTTTTGGACGGATCTCCTGGAAATACAGCTCAATCGCATATTCGCTGATCCTGAAGGATGTCGGCAGCATGATCCAGACGTTCTACCTGACGGCGACCGATATGGGCCTTGGTAGCTGCGCCATCGGCACCAGCAACATCGATCTGTTTGCAAAAATGACGGGGCTCGAATTCCACGTAGAGGGTCCGGTCGGTCAATTCGCGCTCGGACGCGGCAAGAAGCTGCTGGTCGCAAACTAGAGAGCCGCCTCCATTTTTGCTTCAACGATGGAGTCATATGGCCGGAGGCCTAGGCCCTAGCCTCAAGGACCCCACATTAAAGTAGTTTCATCCGACCGGGGCGGAGCAAGATTGGCAGCTTTGGGTCAATCGCGTCGGTTTGACGGTCGGCCAGCCACTTTCGCGGTAGGGACGCGAGTTACCTCGCGCCCCCCGCACAGATCCGTACGGGCCCAATTCGGGCATACGGCTTGTATGGGGCTTTCTTTGTCAAGGGGGCGTCACGCCATTTTGGTCGTCCTTTGCATTCCATTCTTTTGTTCGACCCGCGCCACGAGCATTCTTCCGTCCCGACCGCATATTTCCATCGCCGGCGCGCGCAGCGGCGGTCAAGGACGGCGCTTCTTCAGCGCCGCCGAAGGGCTTGTCCTTGACGGACGCGAGCACGGCGGCAGGCTGCCGGCGATCGGGTGGTTGGGCGCGCGATAATCCGAGGGGAGCCTGCCATTGGCCGCGATCAATCGCGCGAACCACGCTTGTATTCGGTTGAACCCGTATGGGGTCCCGACCATGAAGCAGTCATACGCTTCTACGGGCAAGGCTCCGAGGCGGCGGGTCCATTCTCTCAGCGGCATTGCAGCCATAGCCGAATGCGGATTGCCGCCACCTCGGATCGTCATCGGCTACCCGGCGCATCAAGTGCGGTCAGGTTGCCGAACCCTGTTTGTCCTTTCTCGTTCTAGAGTGTTGCTCACGCGGCCGGCCGCAGCTCGACACCGTCCGGCACCTCGCCGGTCGTGACCAGGCGCCACAGCGCTATCAGCAGCTTGCGCGCCAGCGCCACGATCATCGTCGTCTTGCGCGCGCCGCTCGGCTCCTCGGTCCGCGAGCGATACCACTGCGCCAGCGCACTGTCTTTCTGGAACATCAGGAAGCGCCACGCCAACTGGATCAGCCCACGTCGTACCCGCGCATTGCCGGCCTTGGCCAGGCCCTTCTCTCGGCGTTTCAATCCGCTGTCGTCGGGCGATCCCGTGAGCCCGGCATAGCGCGCCACCGCTCTTCGATCTCGAAGCTTCCGCGACAGGATCTCCCGCACCAGCATGTCCGCCGTCTCGATGCCGATACCGATCACCCTGGCGAGCAGCCGCACCATCGCATGCGGCCCTGTATCTGGTGCCCGCTCGAGCCGCTCGGCACGCGTCTTCTCGATCGAGCTGATCTGCTCACGGACCAGTGCCAGCCGAGCCATGTCGCGCCGGAACTCCTCGATGGTGTTTGCCGGCAGGCCCGTGCCCTCCGCTGTCCGCAGACCTGCCAGACGCTCAGGCGCCTTGCGCAGATGTGGCTTGAATCCCCGGATCCCGAGGCGAGCGAGCGCACTTTTCATGCGGTTGGTGATGCGTGAGCGCTCGTCGACAAGGCTCTCACGCTCGCGGCTCGGGCGCCTCGCATCTTCCTCCTCCATCGTCGGGATCGCCACCATCCCGCAGTGCCCCCGCTCACCGCGCAACCATCCCAGGAATACGCGCATCAACATCGCCGCATCCAGACGATCTGTCTTCGCCCGCTTGCGCTCGCGTGACACCGCAACGCTTGCCGAATGGATGACATACGCCTCGATCCCACGAGCAATAAGCCAGCGCGCCAGCCAGAAGCCGTCGCGGCCAGCCTCATAGGCCAGCGCGATCCGGCTGATTGGCCGGCCAGCACGCACCGCCTCGTTCCGCCACCGCTCGATCAATCGTAACAGTGCCGTCGCATCCGGCTCCAGTTTCTTCAACGGCTGGCGCTCGACGCCAGGAACAACGCCGCTCACCAGCCAGCTCGCCTTGCTCATCTCGACGACCACCACCAAGGTCGAGATCGGATTAAACGCGGTCAGGCTTCGGCTGAGATCATTGACTTGGGCCACGGGGCAACCTCCATCGGTTCGTATGGACGATGAAGGTGCCACGACCTCCGCCGCCCGCCCCATAGCTTCTCCCACCTTGGGTGTCTGACGGCGAAGCGACTCTCTGGCCACGGATGAAGGATTCGCGGTTTCGGGAGCCAGTGGTCGGCCAACCGCTTGATCCGCTCCCAGGTCATCCCATCTTTTTGGCTCCGCCACTGCAGCGTTCGCCGCCAGAGATTGGTAACGTGGAATAGGAACGCGGACAGTGACGAACTGTTTGTCGGCACCGCGTGGTAGTTGAAGTAACCGGTGACGACCTGCTGCAACCATCTTCCCTGCTGGGGAATCGGCTGATGCATGCTCCGTCGCAGTTCCTGTTTGATGGCTTGCAACTTTGCCTGCATGCGATCGCGCCGGGACTTTCGTTTGATTTGGAATTTGCCCCGACGAGTTTTGCTGCAGATAAAGGTGAAGCCCAGGAAGGTGAAGGTCTCCGGTTTGCCGAGCCCGCGCCGCTTGCGGTTTTCCACCGCGAAGCGTCCAAACTCGATCAGCCGGGTCTTCTCCGAATGAAGCGACAGTGCAAACTCCTGTAACCGCTTACGCATCTCGTCGAGGAAGCGACGGGCGTCGGTCTCGTGCTCGAAGCCAACAATGAGGTCGTCGGCGTAGCGCACGATGATCATATTGCCCGCTGCCTCACGCCGTCGCCAGCGCTCGGCCCAGAGATCGAAAACGTAGTGTAAGTAGAGATTGGCCAGAAGCGGTGAGATCACCGATCCCTGCCCGGTCCCCTTGTCACTGACCGTCACGATTCCGTCTTCCAGGACGCCTGCCTTGAGCCATTTCTGGATCAGGCGGATGATACGTCGGTCGCCGACGCGATGTTCTACAAACCTGATGAGCCACTCCTGGCTCACCGTGTCGAAGAACGAGCGGATGTCAGCGTCCAGTATCCAGTTCACCTTTGTGCTGGTGATCCCGACCATGAGCGCATCCATCGCATCGTGCGTGCTGCGTTCGGGTCGGAACCCATACGAGAACCCGAGGAAATCCTCCTCGTAGATCGCGCTCAGCACCGCAGCCGTGGCCCTCTGGACGATCTTGTCCTCAAGGGCGGCGACCGCGATCGGGCGTTGCCGACCATCCGGTTTGGGTATGTAAACCCGCCGCGACGGTAGTGCCCGATACGCTCCCCGATGGACGCGAGCATGCAGGTCCTCAAGATTGCGCTCAAGGTGCTGCTCGTAATCCCGACATGTCAGCCCATCCACTCCAGCTGCAGCATTCCCCTTGAGTTCAGAGAATGCCTCTGCGAGATGGTCAATACTGACGTGATGGAAGAGCGCGGTGAACTTCTCCTTCTTCCTTTGCCTTGCGGCTTGCCGTATGCGCTCCAGCGCCTGTGACACGGTTCCCCGGTACTGTGCCCGGCCCGTGCTTTGCTGACGCACATTCCCCTCGGCCCCCGCCCTTGGCTCCACCAACTCCACAGCCGGTTGCCCGGCTTTGTTCGTTGGCTTCACAGCTACTATGGCGGGGTCAGACTTCTCATGATCGTACATCATCGGCTACGGCTCCTCGCCTTCCCGACGCGGGCCAGTGCAGCACGCATACTGGTGCTGGCCGACCATGAGATCTCCCGGTTCCCAAGCAAAGAGCGTGCGCACATGCCAGTGTCTAAGACCACGCCGGGCCGTCTGGGCGCTCGCGTTATCGCGCCCATCCGTGTTGCCTTCCGTCACCGGAACGACGTCGGCACCCAGAATGAGGGTACTTTCGCGGCTCAATGGCTGGCCTATGCGCTCCCCTGTCAACGCTTCGCCGAGGCCCTCGCGGGCATCTGCGCATGACTCGGGGTCGATGCGGTTCGCTACTCCTTCATCGTGATGGACTTCCACCATCTACTCCTTGCCGGTCTCCCGGCGCACTCCGATCTGCCCCTGCCGGCTCAACCGGTCGACGCAACACAGGCGTTAAATCTCTCTGCTGGCGTTTCAAATTGCAAGGTCTCGCGTGGTCGTTCGTTTAGCTGACGAGCCACTTTGTTCAGATGGGCTTGCGAATGCACCGACAAATCGGTGCCCTTTGGAAAATACTGTCTCAGCAGGCCATTGGTATTCTCGTTCGACCCGCGCTGCCACGGGCTTTGCGGGTCGCAAAAATAGACATCGATGTTGGTCGACATCGTAAAGCGGCGATGATCCGTCAGTTCCTTGCCCCGGTCCCAGGTCAGGGACTTATACAGCTCTTTTGGTAGCTTCTTCGACTGCTTGATGAGCGCATCGACTACAGTCCGGGTGTCCTTGCCTGCCACCTTGGCCAACATCACGTAACGCGTTTGACGCTCGACCAAGGTCGCGATGTAGCTGTTATTCGGCCCGGACAGCAGATCGCCCTCCCAATGGCCAGGCACCGCCCGATCTTCAACCGCAGCCGGTCGCTGACGGATTGAGACGGCATCCTTCATATGTCCCCGTCTATCGCCATTCGGATCAACCGGTCTGGAGCGACGCATCGAGCGCGTCGATCGAAGATGGCAAAGCAGCTCTTTTTTGAGCACGCCGCGCGCTTGGACAAACAGGCTGCGATAGATGGTCTCGTGTGACACCTGATTGCACTCGTCTTCAGGAAACGTTCTCTTCAGCCAGCCGGCGACCTGCTCGGGTGACCAATCTAATCTGAGCTTCCTTGCCACCACCTGCCGAAGCCGCGGATTGGTCGCCAGCTTACAACATTTTGGACGACGAGATCGTGCCCAGGCATTCTCGTCCGCAACTGTCGCCCGGTAGCGATCACAGCCGCCATTGCGGCTCATTTCACGGCTCACCGTCGAGGGCGAGCGGCCAAGTAATTTGGCGATCGACCGGGACGATTGGCGTGCCGTAACGCCTCTGGAAATCACCTCGCGTTCCGCAAGCGTCAATGCCAGCCTGGAGCGACGTCGCTCCGAAGGACGAAACCCTCCATGCGGGGAAACCACAAAATAGATCGACGATGACTGCTTACCAAAAGCTCGTCCGATCGCCTTCAGCGACTCCCCGCGCTTCCAACGGTCCCATAATTCCGTCTTTTCGGCCGTGGTAAACCCTCTATGAAATCTCCGCTCCATCCGACACTCCATCTTTTCCTCTAAGATAAAGTGTTGCGTCGATCGGTTGAGACCGCCCCCAATTAACGGACATCGTCAGAGCGGCCCGGTTGGTCCGGTTCGTGCCCAAGCGGAAGAGAGCGCAATTATTCGATTAACTCGTCCGCACGGGCGACCAGCGCCAGAGGGACTGTGAGGCCGAGCGCCTTTGCCGTTGTGATGTTGATGACGAGCTCGAGCTTTGTGACCCGTTGCACGGGCAGATTCTCCGGCTTCTCACCGTTCAGCACACGACCGACATACTCGCCCACCTGACGGTATGCTTCCGAATAATTCGTTCCGTAGCTCATCAATCCGCCGCCTGCGACGAACTCCCGGATTGGATAGGCCGCAGGTAGCCTGTGTCGGGCCGCCAAGCGGACCAGCGTTGCGCGATTTTGGAACATCAATGCGTCGGCCGAGACCAGCACCGCATCCGGTCGCGCGTTCGCCATTGTGGCGAAAGCTGCTTCGAAATCATCGGCATGCCGCGCTTCCACGGGCGATAGCTTCACAGCGAGAGCTTCGGCCGCCGATGCCAGCTCGTTGCCGATGGAGTCGCCCCCGGACACAAGGCCTGTCGGGCTGTAGAGGAACGCAATGGACTTTGCCGACGGCATCAGTTCGCATAGCACCTGTAGACGCTTGGCCAGCAGTTCGGTGTTGAGAACTGAGATCCCGGTGGCATTGCCGCCAGGCCGGTTGAGGCTTGCGACGAATCCACTCTGGACGGGATCGAACCCGGTAAAGAAGAGGATTGGAATGGAGGTGGTGGCGGCCTTGGCAGCAACGATGGATTGACCTGCAAAGACGACGATGGCATCCACGCGGCGCTGCACGAGTTCTGCGGCCAGTTCGGCCAGCCGGTTCTCACGGCCGTTGGCCCCGCGATATTCGATCGAGAGGTTTCGGCCTTCGACATAGCCCATCTCGACGAGGCGGCGCTGGGTCGGGACAAAACCTGTCCGCGCGGCTTCTATCGATCCAAATCCCAGAACGCCGATAATCCGCGAAGCCGGCTGCTGCCCGTGTGCAGCAAGTGGCCACGCTACCGCACCGCCAAGAAGGCCGATGAATTCCCGCCGCCTCATGCCGACACCTCATGGGATATCATTATAACAGCTTGCATAGGTACGCTGGAAGGCATGAGGCAATGCCCGCTATGGGTCTTGGCCGTGTAAAAACACCCTTCTAGGAAGTCGGTGAGAAGCCAGGACCGGTTCGGTCTCAGGCCAAGATCGCAGCCATCAGCGGCTTGGTCCCGACCATGTTCATGACCCGTGTCAGATTATAGGCAAGGACCGAAAGAGCCATCTCGGTGGCTACTTTTGGAAGCGTTTTGGTGAGGAAGTGTGTCGCTCCCATGCGGGCCTTCATCGTACCGAACGGATGCTCGACCGTCTCGCGACGCTGGCGCATGGCTTGTGGGTTTGCATCAAGGCGCTGCTGCACGGCTTCGAGCAGATGTTCATGCTCCCATCGCGGAATCCGCCGCTCTGGCCCTGTCGTGCACTGCGATTTAAGCGAACAATCTTGACAGGCTGTGGTCCAGTAGCGCCGTAGCCGTTTGCCGTCCTCCTCGCTCGTAAAGCGATATGGCAGTTGCTCCCCAGCTGGACAGCGATAGGCGTCCTCCTCTGGCAAATAGACAAAGTCCTGCTTGCCGAAGCGGCCATCTGACTTGGCACCCGACGTCTGCGGCTTGGGCAGAGTTACCGTGACGCCGGCCTCGTGGCACGCGAGGATCTCCAGGCTGCTGAAGTAGCCGCGATCGGCAACGGCCTCGAGCGTCTTGGTCTTGAGAGCAGCCTTCGCCTGCTTGGCCATATTGGCCAGTTGAGCCCGATCTGAGCCGCTGTTCGTTACCTCGTGCGTCACAATCAGATGGTGCTCGGTATCCACGGCGACCTGCACGTTGTAGCCGACGACGCCGGAACCACGCCCGCTCGTCGCCATCGAACGGCTGTCGGGATCGGTCAGTGAGATTTGCTGGTCAGGCGAAGCAAGCATCTGCTTCTCGTAAACGGCAAGCTTGCCCATTTCCTCCTTCAGCTTCGTCAGTTTCTCGGTAAGTCTCGTTACCTTCGCGGTCAGCGCCTCCGTCGGCTCCTGCCGGTCGGCCGTGTCAAGTTGGCTCAGATAGCGCGCGACGCTCTCCTCCAACTGCGCACGCCGCCGTTCCACCTTCGCCCGTGTGAAGTTCTTGTCCCGGTTGTTCACGGCTTTGAACTTGCTGCCATCGATGGCAACGCTCGCCGTCGCGAGAAGGCCCATCTCACGGCAGAGTTCGACGAAGCGCGCACATACCCTGCGCAGCGCCAGGCCATTGTCTTTGCGGAAGTCCGCGATCGTCTTGTGATCAGGTGCGAGCCGACCCAGCAGCCACATGACCTCGACATTGCGCCCGGCCTCTCGTTCGAGCCGCCGGCTCGACTGCACCCGGTTCAGATAGCCGTAAATGTAAAGCTTGAGCAGAACCGAGGGGTGGTACGATGGCCGACCAGTCGCCGCCGGCTCCACCCCCTCAAAGCTCATCTCCGCCAAATCGAGCGCATCGACAAACACGTCGATCACGCGAACAGGGTTGCTATCGTCAATGAAATCATCGAGGCATTCGGGCAATAGCGTACACTGCCCACGATCCGCCTGCTCAACGAAGCGCCTCATCAGCTTCCCCCGCAGAATCACGAGAGAATCATAGCAAAGCACCCGGCGTTTTTACACAGCCAGGGTCAAAAGGCGAAATACTCGCACCGAGCAAATGACGTCCGCTGTTGCCTTGATAACAGACATGTCGCGACCGCTGCGCCATGTCCGAAAAGTGCCCCAGGAGCGGAAGTCGCACCTCATTCGATCACTTCGCCGGCCAGCGTCAGCACGTTTGGAGGAACGGCGATCTCGAGCTGCTTTGCCGTCTTGAGGTTCACCACCAACCAGAACTTGCTGGCTTGCTCGATTGGCAGGTCGCCGGGCTTTGCGCCCTTGGACAATTTTGGCGGCATCGGCGCCCGCACGCCCAGCGGATTGGCCGGATCGCCGGGCACGCGGGCCGGATAGGGACCAAGCCACGCCGGGCGCATCCCGCATTCTGCGGCTGCGCCGTTTGGAACACCCAGCGCTCTGATCGATTATGTCTTCCGATGTCATCGCAAAGGAACCTCAGTCATGACATGGAAACTTACTCTTCTAGTACTCGCGTCCGCGGCTATGCTTGCGAGCACACCCGCATCTGCGCGGCACCACAGACACGGCCACTTCTACTTCCATGGTGGGTATCGCTATTATTCGAGTCCGTCCGCGCCGGGAGGTGGCATGCTCACCCCCTCGGCAGCATGGAACCATTGATGTAGCCTTGCAGAAGCGCGGCGCCCGCGCCGCCGGCTGCCTGCAAGAATGTCCGTCGCCTCATCAGCCCCGCCGCCTCGCCGCCTGTTCAACGCCAGCATCACAGCACGGGCAATCGCGCCGGGCCAGAGGTCAGGCGGTAGGCATGTCATGTCGGCTAAGGGTCCATTATGCGACATCGTGTTTCGCTTGCGACATGTCTGCTCATCTTCCAGGAACAGACAAGTGAACATCGAGTTTAATAAATCTATTTCATCGAGCGATTGCCGCGCGTGCCTCACTGTTGAGCCGTCCGAAAAGGCGCAAATTCACTGTCACCCCTACCGCGCAGTGGCAATCGAGCCTGTCTCCGCCAATCGTCTCCTTGAAAACGGGAATATCTGGGTTTCGGGCTGGAGACTTTCGGCAGATTCCCTCTTAGGTTGCCGAATTTCTTGCTCCTGGAGACCGGCTAGATATGCAAAATCCCCGTAGAATGCGGGCATTTCGCGTAGAAATTGACCACAATCTAAAGTCGAGTGACTGCGTGGCTGGGGCGGGAGGGATCGAACCTCCGAATGGGGGAATCAAAATCCCCTGCCTTACCGCTTGGCTACGCCCCAACAGGCCGCTTCGGAACGTGCGAGACCGCTGGTCCCGACGCCTGTCCGGCAACGCCGGTCTATAGACGGAGTTCGGCCATTTCAACAGGCTAACGACCCGAATTTCACCTGAAATCGGCCCTCGCCCACCCGATCCTTTATATAGGGTGATTTTCCGGGTTCGTCGCCCGGTCGCCTTTCGCACCGAGGGCGCTCCCGCACGGCCCGGTGCGGCCCGATACCGCCGATCGGAGAGTTGAGAGAAGGCCGGTTTCGTGGGAAGACGGCAGCCTCTGTTTTCCGTCAACGCGAGATGCCCGTCATGACCTACCGCGCGCCGATTTCCGACATCCTGCTCGCGCTCAATCACGGTGCGGGCCTTCAGGCCGCCGTGAAGGCCGGCCATTATGGCGATTTCGACGGCGACATCACCGCGGCCGTGCTGGAGGAGGCCGGCAAATTCGCCGGCGACGTGCTGGCGCCGCTCAACCGTGTCGGCGACGAACACGGCATCAAGCTCGAAGACAACAAGGTCACCACCGCGCCCGGCTGGCCCGATGCGTATCAGCGCTGGACCGCGGCCGGCTGGAACGCGGTATCGGGCCCCGAGGCCTTCGGCGGCCAGGGCCTGCCGCTCGCGATCAACGCCGCCTGCACCGAAATCTGGAGCGCCTCCAACATCGCCTTCGGCCTCTGCCCGCTGCTGACGCTCAGCGCCATCGAGGCGCTCGACGCCCATGGCAGCAACGAACTGAAGAAGATCTATCTGGAGAAGCTTATCTCCGGCGAATGGACCGGCACCATGCAGCTCACCGAGCCGCAGGCCGGCTCCGACGTCGGCGCGCTGCGCACCCGCGCCGAGCGCGCGCCCGACGGCTCTTATCGCATCAAGGGCACCAAGATCTTCATCACCTATGGCGACCACGACATGACCGATAACATCGTGCATTTCGTGCTGGCCCGCCTGCCCGACGCTCCCGCCGGCACCAAGGGGATCTCGCTGTTCCTGATTCCGAAATTCATGGTCAATGCCGACGGCTCGCTCGGCACCCGCAACGACATCTATCCGAGCGGCGTCGAGCACAAGCTCGGCATGCATGCCTCGCCGACCTGCACCATGACCATGGGCGACCAGGGCGGCGCGATCGGCTACCTGGTCGGCGAGGAAAATCGCGGCATGCTTTGCATGTTCACGATGATGAACCAGGCTCGCCTCGGCGTCGGCCTCGAAGGCGTCGGCATTGCCGACCGCGCCTATCAGCAGGCGCTGGCCTTTGCGCAGGAACGCCGCCAAGGCCGCGGCATCGGCTCGAAGGGCGACGGTATGGACGCCATCATCGTCCATCCCGACGTCAAGCGCATGCTGATGCAGATGCGCGCCATGACCGCTGCCGCGCGCTCGATCTGTTACGCCACCGCCGTGGCGCTCGACATCTCCGTGCGCGCCAAGGACACCAAGGTCCGCAGCGACGCTGCCGCGCGCGGCGCGTTGCTGACGCCGATTGCAAAAGCCTTCTCCACCGACATCGGCAACGAGGTGACGTATCTGGGCGTCCAGATCCACGGCGGCATGGGTTTTATCGAGGAGACCGGCGCCGCGCAGCACTACCGCGACGCCCGCATCACCTCGATCTATGAAGGCACCAACGGCATCCAGTCGATCGACCTTGTCACGCGAAAACTCGCGGCCGATGGCGGCGCCTCGGTGTGGGCGCTGCTCGACGAGCTCACAGGCATCGTCAAGCAGGTGGAGGCCTCGAACGATCCGGCCTTCGGCACCACCGGCGTAAAATTGCGCGACGCGCTCGGCTCGCTCGACCGCGCCAGCAAGTGGCTCTTGGAACGCGTCGCCGCGGCGCCGAACGACGCGCTCGCGGGTGCGACGCCGTATCTGCGGCTGTTCGGCTCCACGCTCGGCGGCTGCATGCTGGCCGGCGAAGCGCTCGCCGCCAAAGCCAACGGCGACGCCGGCGATCCGCAACGCTATGTCACGCTGGCAAGGTTCTTTGCCGAAAACATCACGGTTCAGTCCGGTTCGCTGGAGAAGACCGTGATCGACAGCGCCGATGCCGTGAACGGCGCCGACGCGGTGCTGCTGGCGTAAGGGCGCACGCGACGCCGCAAACTCTCTCAGGCAGGAGCCATCGTCCCGATGTTTGATTTCGATCGCGTTATTGACCGCCGCGGCACGCACGCGTCGAAATGGGACATGATGGCCAAGCTTTCCGGGATCACCGCCGCCGACGGCATCCCGATGTGGGTCGCCGACATGGATTTCGCCGCCCCTCCGGGCGTGACGAAAGCGCTGAGCGCGGATGTGACCCGCGCCGTTCATGGCTATTACGCCGACACCGGAAGCTGGGCGACTGCGGCGTCCGAATGGCTGGCGCGGAGGCACGGCCTGAAGATCGATCCGGCGTGGGTGAGCCAGACGCCCGGCGTCGTCTCCGGCCTCGGTCTCATCCTTCAAGCCGTCACCGAGCCCGGCGACGAGGTCGTGGTGTTTCCGCCGGCCTATCACGCCTTTCGCAAGATCATTCTCGCCAACGAGCGGCGCATCCATGATGCGCAACTGGTGCTGCGCCAGGGCCGCTACGAGATGGACCTCGAGGCGCTGGCTGCGAAACTCACGCCGTGCACCAAAATCGTGTTTTTCTGCAGCCCGCATAATCCGGGCGGCACTGTCTGGTCGGTCGAGGAAATCCGTGCGCTCGCCACCTTCTGCGCCGAACGCAATTTGATCCTGGTGTCCGACGAGATTCACTGCGACCTGCTGCTGGGCGACGTCCAGCACACGCCGACGCTGTCGGCTGCGCCCGAGATCGCGGATCGCCTGATTACCTGCGTCGCCGCGACCAAGACCTTCAATCTCGCCGGCGCCCATGTCGGCGCCTGCTTCACCTCCAATCCGGTGTTGAAGGCCAAGCTCGACGCGCGCATCGCGGCCAGCGGGCTCGCCTCCTACAACGCCTTCGGCATGATCGCGACCGAAGCAGCCTGGCGAACCGGCGAGTCCTGGCTCGATGCGCTGCTGCCTTATCTGGCCGCCAATCGCGACCTGCTCGACACCCGCATCGAGCGTGCCGCACCCGGCGCGCGTTCGATGCGGCTCGATGCAACCTATCTTGGCTGGGTCGATTTCTCCGGAACCGGACTGGCGCCGGCGGACGTTGCCGCGAGGGTCAAGGACCGGGCGCGGATTTTTGCCAGCCCCGGCGAGCAATTCGGGCCGGGCGGTGAAACCTGGCTGCGCTTCAACTTCGCCACCCCGCGTCCGATTCTCACAGAGGCGCTCGACCGGCTGGATGAGGCTTTTCGGGATTTGCGAGCGTAAGCGGAGAATGCGATGACGTAGGATGGGTGGAGCGCAGCGATACCCATCAACACCGCCCGTGAGGCGATGGGTATCGCTGCGCTCCACCCATCCTACGATTTTCGAATGCGGCATCACGATCTCGCGGCGCGATGCGCCCGAAGTTTTGCATTTCGTTGTCCCTCTTGAGAACAGAGGGCGCAGGGAAGACCGGGTGCGCGCCGCACCCGCGGTCTTGCGTGCGATAGATGCAACAAAGATTTGCACGCAAGCATACAGGTTTGGCGGAGGCATCCGGCCTTCCCTGCGCAATGGCTTTACGGCTTACTTCGTGCTCACCCCGGCGAACGGGCTTTGTTGTCACCGTCATCCGCAAGAAGCGTTAGCCCCTCACGAACTTGATGCCAGCGTCGCGGCATCAGGCCCACACGACTTCACCGTACGCGTCTGCCGCGCTCGTCAGTCGCAGCCTTCGCGTCCACCGCTCCCTGCCCCTCGTTTGCGACGATGGCCAACGCCCCTCTGGCGGGACAGGATGGCGGGAGTCGTAAATCTGATTTGCCCGACGGCCCTAGCGGAATATTTTTGCGTGAAGGGCTGGACAGACTTTTGGTGATTTGCCCGTCGTGCCAATTTGTCGCACGCAAAATGCGATTTCATCGCTGCGGGCAACCCGACTCGCCCCCCCCCGAAGCTCACCCTATGAAATCGGCTTGAACCTTGCTTCGATCGCTGTACGCCGCAACTCGAGGAACAGTGGCAGCGCCAGCTTTCGCCGAGCACGGCCATCGGCCCAACATGCGGACGCGGCGCGCGGTTTCACTCCTTCAAGATGAATTTCTTGCGCAGTTCCGCGGCTATCTTGTCGGCAAGTTCTTGCGCGTTTTTAGTGTGTTTCGGCGCGGTGACCACCGTGGGACGCCAGCCGAGGATTGGATCCTTGCGCACAGATACAAAGACACCACCAATCACCAGGCGCTGAAGGATCATATCTTCGAGTTCCGCGTCGGTTTTTTCTTCCTTACCCATTTCGCGACTCGCTGATGACGTATCAGTAAGTACGATCTAGATAACGCCGCGCCCAAAAACGAGACCGCAGGCCGAAAAATAAACGCGAAAGTGAATTGCGGGCACAGTTACGATGCTTTGGTTCCGGGACTCTTCGTTCAAGACGTTACGCTCGCCACCTATGCGACAGCCGCGACCGGCCGGGGCGTCATTTTGTGTTCCTTGAGGACCACATCTGCTTCGTCGACCTCGACAAGCGAAACATCATAGCTCCAGAGATTGGCGAGGTGCTGCAGCACGCGCACCGTGTCGGCCTCATTCAGTTTGGCGCCCTTCACGACGTTGTGACGCAACACCAGGCGGCGGTCGCCGGCAAGATCGACGTCTACGACTTCGATATTGGCGTCGATGACACCAACGTCATATTGCCGCGCCAGTTCGCGGCGAAGACGACGATAGCCGCGCTCGTCATGAATGGCGTCGACCCTGATGCCTTCCTTTTGCTCCGGATCGTCGTGTAGATGGAACATGCGATAGTGTCGCATCAGCCGCGGGCTGAGGAACTGGCTGATGAAGCTTTCGTCGCGATAATTGGCCCAAACGTCGCGCAGAACCGCCATCGCATCGCCGCTGCCCGCAATGTCCGGAAACCACTCACGATCCTCCTGCCCTGGATCGGTGACGATGCGCTCGATGTCCTGCATCATCGCAAAACCAAGCGCGTAAGGGTTGAAGCCCGAAAAACCTCGATCGTCGAATTCAGGCTGGAACACGACGCTGGTATGCGACTTCAGGAATTCCAGAAAGTTGCCGTCAGACAATTTGCCCAGTTCGTGCAGCCGGTTCATGATGCGGTAGTGAACATAGGTCGCGGTTCCCTCGTTCATGACCTTGGTCTGGCTCTGCGGGTAGAAGTACTGGGCGATATGCCGCACGATCCGCAGCAATTCGCGCTGCCATGGCTGCAGGCGTGGCGCCGATTTTTCGAGAAAGTACAGCAGGTTTTCCTGCGGTAGCCCGAGCAGCTTGCGGCGGCGCTCGGCGCTCAGCACCGCCCCGCTCTTGACGGGTCCGGCCGGAACGGTTCGCCAGAGGTCGTTGAAGGCGGTTTCTTCGTACAAACGACGCTTTCCGGCGCGCTCCTCCTCGGCGCGAAGGTCGAGCTTCTTCTTGCCGGCATACCGATCGACACCGTGCGACCGCAGGGCGTGCGCCGCATCAAGGGTCTGTTCGACCGCCTGACGTCCGTGACGCTCCTCGCATTGCGCCACGTAGCGTTTGGCGAATTCGAGATAGTCCAGAATACCCTCGGCGTCGGTCCACTGCTTGAACAGGTAATTGTTCCTGAAGAAATGATTGTGGCCGAACGCTGCATGCGCAATCACCAGCGTCTGCATCGTCGCGGTATTTTCCTCCATCAGATAGGAAATGCAGGGCGAGCTGTTGATGACGATCTCATACGCCAGACCCATCAGCCCCCTGCGGTAAGAGGCCTCCTCATAGGCAAAGTGCTTGCCGAACGACCAATGCTTGTAGAACAGCGGCATGCCGACGGACGAATAGGCATCCAGCATCTGTTCGGCCGTAATGACTTCGATCTGGTTGGGATAGGTACTGAGACCCAGTTCGGAGCGCGCAATTTCCTCACAGGCGTCGGAGATGCGCTGCAGCGTCTGGAAATCCCAATCCGCGCCCTGAAACAGCAATTGGTCCGTCGCGGTCATCAGGCGACCCTCTCCTGTTTTCCTCGGCGCTTGAACAGATCGTGGAACACCGGGAAGATTTCCTTGCGATCGCAGACTTTGCGCGCCGACAGCGGCGCACCTTCGATGCGCAGTCGCTCGTACAGCGTCCACAGCGACGAGTCAGGCATGTCGAAAGTCAGGCCGTTGTCCTGGCCGACTTCCAGATAGGCAAAGAACTGGCTGACCGGCAGGATCATCTCCGTCAGCAGCCGGGCCACGACCTCGCTGTCCGAACTCGAATTGTCGCCATCGGATGCCTGCGCGGCGTAGATGTTCCAGTCCGCCGGACGAAACCGCGACCTGACAATATCGTGCATCGCCTGCAACGCGCTCGACACCAGGGTGCCGCCGGACGCCGGCCCGCGAAAGAACGTCTCCTCGTCGACCTCTTCGGCCTTGTCGGTATGCCGGATGAAGACGATCTCGACGTGGCGATAGCGCCGTTTCAAGAAGACGTAGAGCAGCATGTAGAAGCGTTTGGCGAGATCCTTCATGTGCTCGGTCATCGAGCCCGATACATCCATCAGGCAGAACATCACGGCCTGCGTCGCCGGCTTCGGCGTCGTTTCAAAACGCCGGTATCTGATATCGATCGGATCGATGAACGGGATCCGGCGCATCCTGGCTTTCAAGGCTTCGATCTCGGCCTCGATCTCGGCGCGTCGCGCCTCGCTGCAATTCGCAAGCTCGGCTTCGAGCGCCGCCAGCGCCTCCGGCCGGGGCCTGCGCAAAGCGACCCGCCGCGCCATTGCGCGGCTGACCGTGCGGCTCACCGAAATATTCGCGGGCGAGCCGGACGTCGTGTAACCGGCGCGACGAATGCTCTCGCTTTCGACCTCGGCAAGCTTGCGCTTGGCGAGATCGGGCAATTCCAGATCGTCGAGGAACAGATCGACAAACTCGTCGCGGCTGAGGACGAAACGGAAGCCGTCCTCACCGTCGCCTTCGCCCGGAGCGCTCGACTTGCCCCCGCCGCCGCGGCCCTGTCGCGGCAGGATGTCGCCTTCGACGAACTTCTTGTTTCCGGGAACCACCATGTCGCGCGTACCGCCCTCGCGGCGAAAGCGTGGCTCATTCATGCCGTCGAGCGGGATACTGATCTCGCCGCCTTCCAGGACATCCTTGATGTCCCGGTCCTGCGACGACTTCCTGACAGCCCCCTGAACCAGCGCCTTGGCCCGGCGCAGGAAGCGCTGGCGGTTTTCAAGACTCTTGCTACCCGGATTCAGCCGCCGGTCGACGATATGAATGGCCACGTTTTCATCCGCCTCAGCCTGCCTGCTTCACGCGCATGTACCACTCGACCAGCCGGCGGACCTGGCGCTCGGTGTAGCCACGCTCGACCATTCGTTCGACGAACTCGCCGTGCTTGCGCTCGGTTTCGCCGTCCTTTTTCGAGCCGAACGAAATGACGGGAAGCAGGTCTTCGACCTGCGAGAATATCCGCTTCTCGATCACTTCCCGGATCTTCTCATAACTGGTCCAGGACGGGTTCTTGCCGCCGTGCTGCGCCCGCGACCGCAACGAGAACTTGACGACCTCGTTGCGGAAATCCTTCGGGTTGGCGATGCCCGCAGGCTTCTCGATCTTGGTCAGTTCCTGATTGAGGAGCTCGCGGTCAAGCAGTTGTCCGGTATCGGGATCCTTGAAATCCTGATCTTCGATCCAGGCGTCGGCATAATCGACGTAGCGGTCGAACAGATTTTGCCCGTAGTCCGAATAGGATTCGAGGTAGGCCTTTTGAATCTCGTGCCCGATGAATTCGGCATAGCGCGGCGCAAGATCGGCCTTGATGAACTCGATATATCGCTTTTCGACTTCGTCAGGAAGCTGCTCGCGGCGGATCGCCTGCTCCAGCGTGTACATCAGATGGACGGCGTCGGCGCCGATTTCCGTCGTATCGTGATTGTAGGTCGAAGCCAGAACCTTGAACGCAAAGCGCGTCGAGATCCCGTCCATGCCCTCGTCGACCCCCGCCGCATCCTTGTATTCCTGAACGCTGCGCGCCTTCGGATCGGATTCCTTCAGGCTTTCGCCGTCATAGACCCGCATTTTTGCAAACAGCGTCGAGTTTTCGTGCCGGCGCAGGCGCGACATCACCGAGAAGCGCGCCAAAGTCTCCAGTGTCGACGGCGCACAGGGCGCGGAGGCAAGCTCGGACCCCTGGATGAGCTTCTCGTAGATCTTCTGCTCTTCCGTGACCCGCAGGCAGTACGGCACCTTGATCACGCAGATGCGGTCGATGAAGGCTTCGTTGTTCTTGTTGGCTTTGAAACTCTGCCATTCCGACTCGTTGGAATGGGCGAGAATGACACCGGTGAAGGGTATGGCCCCGATATTCTCGGTGCCGATATAGTTACCCTCCTGCGTCGCCGTCAGCAGCGGATGCAGCATCTTGATCGGCGCCTTGAACATCTCGACAAATTCGAGGACACCCTGATTGGCGCGATTGAGCCCGCCGGAATAGCTGTAAGCATCGGGGTCGTTCTGCGCAAAAGTCTCCAGCTTGCGGATATCGACCTTGCCGACCAGCGACGAGATGTCCTGATTATTTTCGTCGCCGGGCTCGGTCTTAGCGATTCCGATCTGGCGCAACCGCGAAGGCTGGATCCTGGCCACACGGAATCTCGAGATATCGCCGCCGAAGGCTTCCAGCCGCTTGTAGCACCATGGACTCATCAATCCATTGAGGCGGCGACGCGGGATGCCGTACTTCTCTTCGATCATCGGCCCCAGGGTTTCGGGGTCGAACAGGCTGAGCGGGCTTTCGAAGACGGGGCTGAGTTCGTCGCCCGCCTTGAGCACATAGATCGGATGGACCTCCATCAGCGACTTGAGCCGCTCGGCAAGGGACGATTTGCCGCCGCCGACGGGGCCGAGCAAATAAAGAATTTGCTTACGTTCCTCCAGGCCCTGGGCCGCGTGCCGGAAGAAACCGACAATGCGCTCGATTGTCTCTTCCATGCCGTGGAAACCGGCGAACGCCGGATAGGCACGCATGGTCCTGTTCAAAAAAATACGGCCAAGGCGGGGGTCCTTGGCCGTGTCGATCATTTGGGGTTCACCGATCGCCGCGAGTAGCCGCTCGGCTGCATTGGCATATCGCATCGGATCGCCTCGACACGATTCCAGATACTCTGCCATCGACATATCGACTTCGCTGCGGGCCTCGAAGGACCGTGCGAACGCATTGAACAGAGAATCGTTGTACATGATCCGCTCCTCATCTTGTCGCTGGCCTGCCGCAACACGCGCGCCTCAATCTGGATAAACGGAGTTCTTTCCACCCACGCGAATCGGCATCAGCACATGCGTTATTCGAATCCGACGGCCTTCCGTGCGCAACGCCCGGCATGTGCAGCGGGTGACTTATGAACAGGCAATTGCCTAAATCTTGTGCAAACGGTGAAGCCATCGCCAAATTGCGCGATGATTTGGAGCGGTTGTTGCCGATCCGCACACCCACCCAGGTAGGTGATGGTGTTGCATTTCTAGTCAATCGGCTTCAGCCCCGCCACGATCGCCGGCCGCCGCGGCTGAAGGATGCTTCGACCGCCTCGGCCAGCACGACCAATCGTCCATTTCGGCCATGTCCAGAAATAGGCGACCGCGGTCATGAGCAATATTCCTGCCGCGCCCGCGAAAACCTGAGCCCACAACGAATTCAGGCTTAGTTCGATCACGGCATGAGCGCAAAACGACAGGACGATACCCGTGCAAAAAACCTGAAGCGAGTGCCGGCCGCACCGGATCAACGGCGCCAGCGCCCGCCATTGCAGAACTGGCGAGTCCAGACGCAGAAATCGGGTGACCGCAACAGCAAGAGCAATGAGATGCACGACCCGGCAGGGCGCGAGATTCGTCTTATCGTTGGGATCGAACAGCTGCAGGATCCAATGTGGAATCAGGCTGCCGAGCTCTGGTGCGCGAATGGCCGTCGTCACAATGAGAGCAAAGACGATATAGGCGATTGCCAGCCAGAATGCCGCCGTGGATCGAATGATCGATTGAATGGCATGGCTGCCGTCCAAGGCGATCCAGGCGCCGAGAAAAAACAGGAACTGCCAGGCGAACGGATTGAAATACCAGGACCCCGATGGAGAGGCCGCAAGATTCCAGCCAAAATGCCTTGCGACAAAATACACAGCCATTGAACAAATCAATATCAGCGTCGGTTTCCGAACCATGAGCCACAGGGCGGGAGCAAACGTTCCCAACAACAGGATATAGAGCGGAAGGACGTCCAGATTGACGGGCGTGTATCTAAGAGCCAGAGCCTGGACAGCTTGCCAAAGCGGCCTGCTCATGAAAACGCCGATGTTGAACTGATTTAGGTCGTCCGGATCGTGAAGCTGTTGCGAGACCCACGCAATGACAGCGATATAGATGACAACCACGATGATGTACGCGGCATAAAGCTCCGAGGCACGCCTTAGCAACCGTGAGGCCGCAGCGACGTAACCCCGCTCGATCATTATCCTTCCGAACACCAAGGCGGCGGTGTAGCCGGATATGAAAACGAACAAATCAGCGGCATCGCTGAAGCCATAGTTCCTGGTTGTGATCGAGTTCAATACCTCGTGCGGAATGTGATCCAGGAAGATTGCCCAATTCGCCAAGCCGCGAAACAGATCCAACCTGACGTCTCGTCCTGAGGCAGGCAGATTTGCGCAAACCCTCATGGAAAAGCGCCTCAGTGCTGTGACGGTTTCGATGCGGCGGCGGCAGCCGGCGATGTCGCGGTCGCCACGCGGACAGCGTCGCCCGTAGCCAATGTTTCCGTCGGGCTGTTGATAATCCGATCAGACGGGGTCAGGCCGGCAACAACCTCCACGCTGTCACCGAGATCGCGGCCGAGCTGGATGCTCTTGAGGACAACCTTGCCATTGCCGTCGACGGTCGCGACTTGTGTGCCCTGATTGCCGGTGATGAGCGCGGTCGAAGGGATCTTGACCAGATTTGCGTCGGTCGGAATTTCGAAATGCACATTGCAGTAACTCCCGCCGAAGAACTTTCCGGCGGCGTTGTCGGCCTGAAGCTCGACCTGCATGCTGTGGGACGCCGGATTGATGGCCCTGGAGATATGAGACAGCGTCGCGTCGAATTGCACGCCGGGGTATTGCGGCATTTCGAATGTCGCCTTCATCCCCACCGTAAGCCCGGCCGAGAACGATTGCGGCACCTGCACGTAGATGCGAACCCGGTGCAGGTCCGACACCTCGAACAGCGGCTGACCGGAACCTCCCGAGTTGATCAGCATCCCGAGTTCCACGTTTCGGGAGGTCACGACGCCGTCAAAGGGCGCGGCCAGCGTCTTGAACGATTGCATGGCCTCGAGCTGGCGGACGTTGGCTTCGTTGGCGTCGACGACGGCCTCCTTCGCCTTCTCGTCGGCGGTGGTCTGGTCCGCCAGCTGCTGGGCGACGATCTGCTTTTGCAGCAGTATGTTGTTCCGGTTGGCGGTGAGCGACGCAATTTGATGATTGGCCCTCACGCTCGCCAGCGTCGCTTTGGCCTGCCCGAGCTGCTGATCGAGATCGGGAGCGTCGATGGTAGCCAGCACCTCTCCGGCCTTCACCGCCGACCCGATGTCGTGGTCCCAGCTCTTCACATATCCGTTCACCCGCGCGAAGATCGCCGCCCTGTTAAAGGGCTGGATATTGCCCGGCAGCGTCAGGGCTTGATGGCTGCCGCCGGGGATGGACTGCGCGAGGGCAACGGTCGGGGTCGCCTGCGTATCGGTCCACTGCACGACTTCCTGCTTGCTCTGCGCGCGGCTGATGAAGCCGTAGCCGATCACGATGCCGGCAAGGAGGGCTCCGGCGGCGGCCGTCGTCAGCAGGCTCCGCCGACTTGGGACGTTGATTTGTTCCGGGGTCATGGTCTTCGTTCTCCGCTCAATGCGATGATGAGGTAGCGGCATCCGCTGGACTTGCGGTGCCAGGCTGGCGGCTGTGCACCAGGCTGAAGATGGTCGGCACCAGAAACAGCGTGGCGGAGGTGGCAAAGATCAGCCCGCCGATCACGGCACGCCCGAGCGGTTGGTTCTGCCCGGCCTCGATCGCCATCGGCAGCATCCCGATGACCATGGCGAGCGCCGTCATCAGGACCGGGCGAAACCGCGAAGCGCCCGCCTCAAAGGCAGCCGTCATGGCATCTGCGCCGGCCGCCATCCGTTCGCGGGCAAAGCTGATCACCAGAATGCTGTTGGCGGTCGCAACCCCCATGCACATGATCGCGCCGGTGAGTGCGGGAACCGAAAGCGTCGTTCCGGTCCCGAACAGCATCCAGACGATGCCGGCCAGTGCGGTCGGCAGTGCCATCACGATGACGAAGGGATCGATCCAGGACTGGAAGTTGATGACGATCAGCAAATAGATCAGCACGATCGCTGCCCCGAGACCGACGAACAGCTGCTGATAGGCGCTTGTCATCGTGCTGACCTGACCGCGCAATGCGACACTCGCGCCCTTGGGCAGATCTTTTGCGGTGTCGTGGATCACCGTCCGAATGTCTGACGCGAGCGCACCGAGGTCGCGCCCCTGCGGGGTTGCAAAGATGTCGATGACGGGCTGAACATTGTAGTGGGACACGACGGCATTGCTGTTGGTCCGCTTGACCTGCGCGAGGCCGCCGAGCAGCTGGGTATTGGCGCTGGCCGCTGACGTGACCGGAATGTTTTGCAGACCGGTCATGGTGTTGATATCGCGTTGCGGGGTTTGCACCGAGACCGCATAAGAGACGCCGTTGGCCGGGTTCAGCCAATAGGTCGGGGCCGACTGCGAGCTTCCCGACAATGTCGTCAGCATGGCGGTGGCAACGTCCTTTTCGGTCAGGCCGACCAGCGAGGTCAGCGAGCGGTCGACATTGACGTCAAGGGTCGGCTGCTGAAACGCCTGCTGGATGCGCGCATCGGCGATGCCGGGAATCGCCCTGATTTTCGTCAACAGCGAATCTGCGTATTTGCGATTTGCCGAAAGATCGCTGCCGGCCACCTGCAGGTCGATCGGAGCCGGCACGCCGAAATTCAGCACCTGGCTGACGATATCGGCCGGAAGAAAGGCGAAACTGGTGCCGGGAAACTGCTGCGGCAGTTTCTCGCGCATGGTCTTGATGTAGTCATCGGTGGGCGCGTGTTGGGGCTTGAGGCTGACCAGAATGTCGGCGTCGCCGACGCCGATGGTGCCGGAGTTGTTGTAGGCCATGTTGATGCCACTGACCGAGAGCCCGATATTGCTCACAATGCCGCCAAGCTCATTGGCGGGAATGATGCCGTGGATGGCGGTCCCGATCCGGTCGGTCAGGCTGGTCGTTTCCTCGATCCGCGTTCCCGTGGGGGCGCGGACATGCAGCTTGATCTGGCCGCCATCCACGGTCGGGAAGAAGTCCTGGCCGAGATAGGGCGCAAGGCCGAACGACAGCAGGCTGAAGCAAAGGAACCCGGCGATCAGCTTGATCCGGTTGCGCAGACAGAGCTGCAGCAGGCCGAGATAGGTTTTGCGGACGTTTTCGAACATGCGCTCGAAGCCGCGCTGGAAGCGGGCGAGCGGATTGCGGCTCGGCGCGGCATGCCCCGCCTCATCGGCCGAGCCGTGGACGTGCTGATGGCGCAACAGATAGTTCGCCAGCGTCGGCACCAGCGTGCGCGACAGCACATAGGAGGCCGCAAGCGCCAGCATCACCGCTTCGGCGAGCGGCCGGAACAGATAACCGGCGACGCCGCCAAGCCCGAACATCGGCACGAACGCGATGCAGATGCAGAGCAGCGACACCGTCGCCGGCACGACGATCTGCCGGGCGCCATCGAGAATGGCGGGCTCGATCTCCTTGCCCTGCTCGAGATGCCAGTTGATGTTCTCGATGGTGACGGTGGCGTCGTCGACGAGAATACCGACCGCGAGCGCAAGCCCGCCGAGCGTCATGACGTTGATGGTCTCGCCCAATAGCGAGAGGCCGGTCAGCGCAGCCAGGATCGCCAGCGGGATCGAGAGCGTGATGATCAGGGTCGAGCGCCAGCTGCCGAGGAACAGCAGGATCATCATCCCGGTCAGCACCGCGGCGATCACGCCCTCCCTGACGACGCTGGACACCGCATCGGTGACGAAGACGGATTGATCGCCCACCGCAGTCAGCTTCAGGCTGCCCGGCAGCGTCTGCGATACCGAAGGCAGCAGGTTCTTGACGCCGTTGATGATGTCGAGCGTCGAGCTTGCGCCCGCCTTCATGATGGTCAACAGCACGGCGCCGGCGCCGTTGACGTGAACCGCGTTGGTCTGCGGCGGACTGCCGTCATGTACATAGGCCACGTCACGCATATAGATGACGGTGCCGTTGACGGTCTTGACCGGGAGGTCGTTGAAGGCTGCGACCGCTTTCGGCGAGTCGTTCAAATTGACGGTATATTCATAGGAGCCGATCTTCTGGGTTCCGACCGGCGTGATCAGGTTCTGCAGCGAAAGCGCGTTGATGACGTCGTTGGCGGAAACGCCGTATTGATGCAGCGCCTGCTGGTTGAGATCGGCCTGGACCTGGCGCACCTTGCCGCCGAACGGAAGCGGCAGCGCGGCGCCGGGAACCGGCGCCAGCGCCGGGCGGATGAAATTCAGCGCGGAATCGAAGATCTGGGTTTCGGACATCTGGTCGCTTGAGAGCGCAAGCTGCAGGATAGGCACGCTCGAGGCATTGAAGCTCAGAATCAGCGGCGGGGTGATGCCCGGCGGCATCTGCTTCAGCACGGTCTGCGACATGCCGTTGACCTGCGCCAGCGCGGCATTGATGTTCACGGTCGGCTGAAAGAAGATCTTGATGATCCCGTAATTCACGATCGACTGGGATTCGATATGCTCGATGTCATTGACGCTGTTGGGCAGCGACCGCTCGTAGAACGTGACGATGCGGCCGGCCATATCGTCGGCCGGCAGACCGGTGTAGCTGAACACCACGCTGATGACAGGGATATTGATGTTCGGGAAAATGTCGGTCGGCGTGCGCAACGCCGACGCCGTCCCAAAGATCAGGATCAGGAGCGCCATGACGATAAACGTATAGGGCCGTCGCAGCGCGAGCCGAACGATTCCAATCATAACGTTCTCCCTCGTGAACGATATTCCCGTTGCGCCGCCGATCCTTTGCCAATCCCTGCAGTTACCCTGGCGCGTCGGGTAGCCGCATGCGGTTCGCACAGCCGCGATGCGCAATTGCCATCGACAAGCCGGAATCTAGGGTTGAGTTTCGCATTCACAAAATGCATTCTCTTCATCTTCACATGCGCATTTTGAATTATGGTGGAGTTCCAGTCGCTTGAGCAGGACGGCGCCGAAGCTAGCCGCGCTCGATCTGAACTTGCTGGTGGTGTTCGACGCCATCATGCGGGACCGATCCGTCACGCGGGCCGGACAACGACTGGGCCTGAGCCAGCCTGCGATGAGCCATGCCCTGACGAGATTGCGTCACATGCTCAAAGATGAGCTGTTTGTCCGCAGCCCAACCGGAATGGTGCCGACGCCGCGGGCCGAGGAACTCGCCACGCCGATCAGGATTGCCCTCGACGGGTTGCAACAATCGCTGGAAACCGTGCAGTTCGATCCGTCCAAGGCGACGGCAACGTTCCGCATTGCCGTCGATAATTATGCGGCGATCGTTCTGGTCGCGCCGGTAGCGGCGCAAATTGCCAAAAGTGCTCCGGGGGTGAAGCTGGATTTTCGGCCGAGCGGCACGTTAAACGTTCTCGAGCAGCTTGATCGAAGCGAACTGCATCTGGCGCTGGGTCCATCGGGCGTCCAGGGCGAGCGATTCTCGCGGAAGCGGTTACTGCAGGACCAGTTCGTTGTGGTGCATCGCAAGGGTCACCCGGCAGCGAAGGCACAGGAATTCTCGACCGAGAAGCTGGCAACGCTCGCCCAATTGGAGATCTCATCGGCGCAATTTGGCGCCGATTTTGTCGACGCTGATCCCGGACGATCAAAGCCTGGCCCAGGACCGGCGATGCGGGCGCCATTCCTGTCGGCGGCGCAGATCCTGGCGACGTCGGACCTGGTGTCGGTGCTTCCGCTGAACGTCGCCAAAAACATGACAACGTCCCACCACCTGGTGTTCCGTCGACTGTCGCGTCCGCCCAAGCCGATCGAAGCTGCCATGATTTGGCTGCGACGGCTCGACAATCAGCCCGCGCACGCGTGGCTGCGCGATCTTATCAGCCAGATTACCCGCGACTTGCAGGACAAGTGACCGTTGGCTCCGCGCAGACCGGTATAAAAGGCCAGATTCTCCCGCGGCTTCGCCGAGATCGCGGTCAGATGGTGAGTTCCGGTTAGCTGCATTGCGTTATCCTTTAGGGGAAAACGGCTGCGGCGATTTGGGCCTTTTCAGGGATCATGTAGGATATAGCCTGATGACTCGCCAGCGGCACCGTCGCCGCCTGTTTCAGGGACACCTTCATGACCGGGCACCTCATTGTCACCGACGAAGACGCGATGCGCGTGATCACGCTGCGTCGGCCCGAAAAGAAAAACGCGATCACCCAGGAGATGTATCGCCTGATGAGCGATGCCATCGACACGGCGCAGAACAATCCGAAGATCCGCTGCATCGTCATCACCGGCGGCTCCGGCGTATTCACCTCCGGCAACGACCTCGAGGATTTCCTGAAAGAGGGAACCAACAACACCGACACGCCGCGGGCTTCCAATGCCGCAAAATTTCTTTATTCGCTGGCCCACAACGTCAAGCCGATTATCGCCGCCGTCGACGGCATCGCGATCGGCATCGGCACCACCATGCTGTTCCACTGCGATTACGTGCTCGCCAGCAAGACCGCGACGTTCAAGACGCCGTTCATCAATCTCGGACTGGTGCCCGAAGGCGCGTCGAGCCTCTTGATGCCGCGCACCATGGGCCACCAGCGCGCCTTCGCGATGCTGGTGATGGGCCGCACCGTCACCGCCGACGACGCCCACACCGCGGGGTTCGTCAACGTGGTGGTATCGCCCGGACATACCGAAGCCGAAGCGCGCAAGGTCGCGCGCGAAATCTGCGCGCTGCCGGCCGAAGCGGTCGCGATCTCGCGCAAGCTCCTGAAGCTGCCGCCGGAGGACATGACGCGCCGGATCGACCAGGAAGGCCATCTGTTCGGCGAACGGATGCGCTCCAACGAAGCGATCGCCGCCTTCAAGGCGTTCTTCTCGCGCAAGAAGAGTTGAAGCCTCTTGATTTTGGCTTCGCAAAAACGTCGCGCCGGATGTTTATTGTAGCGCCATGAGACATCATATCCCCGCAGCATTTGCGCTGCTCACCGCGCTCGCAGCCGCCCCACCGGCCCTTGCCCAGACGCCTGCGCCGGTGGAATTGCGCATCCTTGCCATCAACGATTTTCACGGCAACCTTCGCCCGCCGCCGGGCGGCATCCGGATCGCCGATCCTGCCGACAAGACAAAAAAGATCGCGGTCAACGCCGGCGGCGCCGAGCGGATGGCGACATTGGTCAACCGGCTTCGCGCGGGCCACAACAACACCATTTTCGTCGCGGCCGGCGACCTGATCGGCGCCAGCCCGTTTCTGTCGGCGATGTTCCACGACGAGCCGACCATCGAGTCGATGTCGATGATGGGGCTGGCGCTTTCGGCTGTCGGCAATCACGAGTTCGACGAGGGCAAGGACGAATTGCTGCGGATGCAGAACGGCGGCTGCCACCCGGTCGATACCTGCCAAGGGCCGCATCCGTTTACCGGTGCGAAATTCCGCTATCTCGCCGCCAGCACCATCGACAAAAGCAGCGGCAAGACCGTGTTTCCCGCCTACGAGATCCGCACATTCGACGGCATTCCGGTGGCCTTCATCGGCCTGACGCTGAAGGCGACGCCCGACATCATCTCGCCGCAGAGCGCGGCCGGCCTCGAATTCCGCGACGAGGTCGAGACCGTGAACGCGCTGGTCCCGGAACTGAAGGCGCGCGGCGTCGAGGCGATCGTGGTGCTGATCCATCAGGGCGGCACGCCGGCAGGCGATTACAACGAGTGCCCTTCGATCGCGGGCCCGATCGTCGACATCGTCAAGCAATTCGACAAGGCGGTCGACGTCGTGATCTCCGGCCACACCCACCAGGCCTATATCTGCGAGATCGACGGACGGCTTGTCACCTCTGGCGACAAATACGGCACGCTGGTCACCGCCATCGACCTCAAGCTCGATCCCGTCACCCGCGACGTCGTCAGCGCCAAGGCCGACAACAGCATCGTTCGCGTGCCCGATCTGGCCAGAGACCCCGACCAGACCGCGCTGCTCGAAGCCTATGACCGGGTCGCTGCCCCGATCGCCAACCGTCCGGCGGGGTCGGTGACCGAGACACTGTCGCGCACGCCGAACAATGCCGGCGAGAGTCCGCTCGGCGATATCATCGCCGACGCCCAGTTGGCCGCGACCAGCGCGGCGGCGAGCGGCGGCGCGGTGATCGCGTTCACCAATCCCGGCGGCGTGCGCACCGACATCGTGCGCAAGGACAACGGCGCGGTGACGTTTGCCGACCTGTTCGCCAGCCAGCCGTTCCGCAACCAGCTGGTGACGCTGACGCTGAGCGGAAAGCAGATCAAGGACATGCTGGAACAGCAATGGCTCGATCCGAAGCGGCCGCGGATCCTGCAGGTCTCAAAGGGGTTCGGCTACGCCTGGGACGGCGCCAAGGGCGACGGCGAGCGGGTCATCGCCGAGCGGATGTCGCTGAACGGACAACCGGTCGACCTCGCCGCGTCCTATCGCATCACGGTCAACAACTTCCTCGCCGTCGGCGGCGACGGCTTTACCGTGCTTCGGGACGGCACCCTGCCGCAAACCGGCAGCTACGACAGCGACGCGTTGCATACCTATTTCAAGGCGAACAGCCCGATCGGCCCCACGGCGGGCGGTCGCATCGTCAGGATCAACTGAACCGGAGAACTGGGCCGGCGTTATCCCGGCGGCGAGGGCTCTTTCCGAGCGGCCAATGAGCGCCTAGATTGAGCCCTTCCCGCAAAGCGCAATCGAAATGCGCCAGGATTTTGCATGACGCTGCTTCTGACGCATCCCGCCTGTCTCGACCATCTGACGCCCCCGGGGCATCCCGAACGCCCCGACCGGCTGCGCGCGGTCGCCGAGGTTTTGGGCGAAGACCGCTTCAAGGCGCTGGTGCGCGGCGAAGCGCCGGAAGGCAGCCTCGATTCCGTCTCGCTCTGCCATGGCGAGCATTATGTCGGCGAACTCCGCCACATCGCGCCCACCAGCGGCCTGATCTATATCGACGGCGACACCTCGATGTCGCCGGGCACCTGGGAAGCCGTGATGCGCGGCGTCGGCGGCGCGGTCGCCGCGACCGACGCCGTGATGGCAGGTCAGCATCAAAACGCCTTCGTCGCGGTGCGTCCGCCCGGCCATCACGCCGAGGTCAGCAAGCCGATGGGCTTCTGCTTCTTCGACAATGCCGCGATCGCCGCCCGTCACGCCCAGCGCAAATACGGCATCGGCCGCGCCGCGATCGTCGATTTCGACGTCCATCACGGCAACGGCACCCAGGACATCTTCTGGTCCGATCCGACCGTGATGTATTGCTCGACGCACCAGATGCCGCTGTTTCCCGGCACCGGCGCCAGCGGCGAGCGCGGCGAGCATGACACCATCGTCAATGCGCCGCTGGCCTCCGAAGACGGCAGCGCCAAATTCCGCGCGGCGTTCGAAAACCTGATCCTGCCGCAGTTGCAGAAATTCAGCCCCGAACTGATCATCATTTCGGCCGGCTTCGACGCACATTACCGCGATCCGCTGGCCTCGCTGAACGTCAAGGCCGAGGATTTCGGCTGGGTCACGCGCAAGCTGATGGACACGGCGAACGCCAGCGCGGGGGGACGGGTTGTCTCGGTGCTGGAGGGCGGCTACGACCTGCAGGGGCTGAAAGAGTCGGTGGCAGAGCACGTCACCGCATTGATGGCCGGCTAGATCCCCGCCACAATACGCCCCAATAAATTTGTTTGATTCTGCGCATCCTTCGGGGTCGCAACCGGGAACGCAATAATGGCCGATACTGCCCAGGCGGACGTCAAAAAACTCTCCTTCGAGCGCGCGATCGAGGAACTGGAAACGATCGTGCGGCGGCTCGAGGACGGCAAGGTGCCGCTGGAGGAGTCGGTCGCGATCTACGAGCGCGGCGAGGCCCTGAAACGGCGCTGCGAGGAATTGCTGCGGCAGGCCGAGGCGCGGGTCGACAAGATCACCACCGACGCCTCCGGCCAGGTCACCGGGACCGAGCCGCTCGACGTGCAGTAGGCCTCACGGCGGCTAATCCGCGCGGGCTTGGCTGATATTCGAAAAACACCATGCGAATTCAGCGCCCCGCGCCCGCCTGTGACATCACGCCTGCCCAATTTGTCATCGAATTAGCTCTTGGCGCGTGGAACGGCCTGATATAGTCCCGTTAGAGCCTTAGCGGTTCTAGTTGAAGCAGATCCGGGCTCTACTCTTTGTTTTGACGCGTTTTCTTGACGCGAACCGGTGTCCACTTCGCTCGAAAACGCTACGGCAGTCCGGGGACAGTACGTGCGCGTTCAGCACCGCCATATCATCTACATCCAGGGATACGATCCGCGCGGACTGGCGCAGTATTATCGCATGTTCAGGACCGAGCTGCGGAAGTTCTCGCGGCTTTACCAGCTAACCGCCACCCTGGGCCGTCCGAAGACAGCGCCCGATGGCGAGATCGCCTCCTGGACGATCGAGACCAAGGCGGACGACTGGCAGACCCACACCAATTGCGACTTCCTGCGGTTTGAGGATTTCATCCAGCGCGACCTCGCGCAGCCGATCTGGCGCACGGTGCTGCAGGCGGTCTGGATCTACTGGCGGCTGGTGTTCGCCGGCACCATTGCGCGGTTCTGGCGGGCGAACTGGCGGTTTGCGACCTTCATCACCTACCCGCATTTCCTGCTGCTGCTGGAGGCGATTGTTGCTGCCGGTCTCGCTTATGCGTTCGAGAAAGGGCTCGATGCGCTCGGCATCCCCGATGCCTTCAGCATCGCCGCGGCCCTGGCGGCGTTCGTCGCCGTGCTCGGCACCGTGCTCAAATACACCGAAAACCAGACCTATCTGCTCTACGTGCTCTCCGACACGATCTGGACCTGGGAATTTTCGCATCGCGCCCGTCCCGAATGGGACCAGCGCATCGACCGCTTTGCGCAGCACCTGGTCAAGACGGCGCGCGAGAGCGACGCCGAGGAAATCGTCATCGTCGGCCATAGCTCGGGATCGTTCCTGGGCACCGAAATGCTGGCGCGGGCGCTGCAGCTCGATCCCGACCTCGGGCGCCACGGCCCGCGCATCGTGCTTTTGACGATCGGCGGAAATTTCCCGATCGTCGGTTTCCACGCCGCCTCACAGCCGTTCCGCGAGCACTTGCGAATGCTGGCGGTCGAGCCTTCGATCGACTGGATCGACTGCCAGTCGCGCAAGGACGTGATGAATTTCTTTCCGTTCGATCCGATCGCCGGCCACGACATCGACGTCGGTTCCGCACGGCGCAATCCGAGAATCGTGTCGGTGCGGTTTCGCGACATCATCAGCCCCGCGCACTACAACGTGTTCCGCTGGAAGTTCTTCCGGGTCCATTTCCAGTTCGTGATGGCCAACGAGCGGCCCCATGCCTACGATTTCTTCATGATCGTCTGCGGACCGATCCCCCTCGCCGCACGCATGGCTGTCCCCGACGCCGCGCTTGATGTCGCGACCGGCGACCCGGCGACCCGCGAATGGGCCTGGAAAAGGATCGAAACGGCTAAAACGGATGCCTCCGGTGCTACCGAATTGGGCGAAATGGAACCATCTGTCCGCCGCAGCGGTTAAAAAGCTGCGGTATTACAATCCTGCGATCCGGAACCGGTCCGGTTCGGCGGGTTGGCTTTGGCCCCCGGTTTGGTGTAAAGCTTGCACTTCTATGGGCTGAGGAGCGCCGCCTGTCACCGCTTTACGGCGGCAGCAAGCACTTCAAATAGCTAAAGAAACTGACCGGGAAGGGTTAAAGCAACCAACGTGATGCATATCACATGGTTTGATCCGGAGTGCATCTAGGCTTTCAAATCAGGTACCGATCTGCCGAGATGGCAACGGCGTCTGGATTTTCACAGCGCGGTTAACGCGCACCCCATCTCGCGTCGGGCCGTTCGCCCCCGACATGCAAAATTGGAATATCGCTGTGACCACATTTAGTAAAACGCCGCTTCTCGATACCATCCGCACGCCCGACGATCTGCGCAAGCTCAAGATCGAGCAGGTGCAGCAGGTCGCCGACGAACTGCGGCAGGAGACCATCGACGCGGTGTCGGTGACCGGAGGCCATTTCGGCGCCGGCCTCGGCGTGGTCGAGCTGACCACCGCGATCCATTACATCTTCGATACGCCCCGCGATCGCCTGATCTGGGACGTCGGCCATCAGGCCTACCCGCACAAGATCCTGACCGGACGCCGCGACCGAATCCGCACGCTGCGCACCGGCGGCGGCCTGTCCGGCTTCACCAAGCGCACCGAGAGCGACTACGATCCGTTTGGCGCCGCGCACTCCTCGACCTCGATTTCCGCCGGCCTCGGCATGGCGGTGGCCCGCGACCTGTCCGGCGGCAAGAACAACGTGATCGCCGTGATCGGCGACGGCGCGATGTCCGCCGGCATGGCCTATGAGGCCATGAACAATGCCGGCGCGATGAATTCGCGCCTGATCGTCATCCTCAACGACAACGACATGTCGATCGCGCCGCCGGTCGGCGCCATGTCGGCCTATCTGTCGCGGCTTTACTCCGGCAAGACCTATCGCACGCTGCGCGAGGCCGCCAAGCAGATCAACAAGCGCCTGCCGAAGATCATCGCCAACCGCGCCAACCGCGTCGAGGAATATTCCCGCGGCTTCATGATGGACGGCGGCACACTGTTCGAAGAGCTCGGTTTCTATTATGTCGGCCCGATCGACGGCCATAACCTCGACCATCTGCTGCCGGTGCTGAAGAACGTCCGCGACATGGAGACCGGTCCGATCCTGGTCCACGTCGTGACGCAAAAGGGCAAGGGCTACGGCCCGGCGGAAGCCTCCGCCGACAAATACCACGCCGTCGCCAAGTTCGACGTCGCCACCGGCGCCCAGGCCAAGGCCAAGCCGAATGCACCGTCCTACCAGAACGTGTTCGGCCAGAGCCTGGTCAAGGAAGCCGAAAAGGACGACAAGATCGTCGGCATCACCGCCGCGATGCCCTCGGGCACGGGCATCGACATCTTCAACAAGGCTTTCCCCACCCGAACCTTCGATGTCGGCATCGCCGAGCAGCATGCGGTGACCTTCGCGGCCGGCCTTGCCACCGAAGGTTACAAGCCGTTCTGCGCGATCTATTCGACCTTCCTGCAGCGCGGCTACGACCAGGTGGTCCACGACGTCGCGATCCAGAGCCTGCCGGTTCGCTTCGCGATCGACCGCGCCGGCCTGGTCGGCGCTGACGGCGCCACCCATGCCGGTTCGTTCGACAACGCCTATCTCGGCTGTCTGCCGAACTTCGTCATCATGGCGGCCTCCGACGAGGCCGAGCTGGTGCACATGGTCGCCACCCAGGTCGCGATCAATGACCGCCCGAGCGCGTTGCGTTATCCGCGCGGCGAAGGCCGCGGCGTCGAAATGCCCGAAGTCGGCATTCCCCTCGAAATCGGCAAGGGCCGTATCGTCCGTCAGGGCACCAAGGTGGCGCTGCTGTCGTTCGGCACCCGCATGGCCGAATGCGAAAAGGCCGCCGACGAACTCGCCGCCCACGGCCTGTCCACCACCATTGCCGACGCCCGCTTCATGAAGCCGCTGGATGTCGATCTGGTGCTGAAGCTGGCGCGTGACCACGAGGTGCTGCTGACCATCGAGGAAGGCTCGATCGGCGGCTTCGGCTCCCACGTGATGCAGACGCTGTCCGACCACGGCATGCTCGACGGCGGCCTGAAGATGCGCGCGATGATCCTGCCCGACGAGTTCATCGACCACGACTCGCCGACGGCGATGTATGCCCACGCCGGCCTCGACGCCAAGGGCATCGTTGCCAAGGTGTTCGACGCGCTCGGCAAGGACTACAAGGCCGAGACGGTCAAGCTCGCCTGATTGCAAGCTAGCCTGATCCTGGCGAGCGGCGCATAAGCGTTGTCAGGCGAAGCGGTAACCGCTTCGCCTCGGGAAAGATCGCCGAATTAGAGCCTTAGATTAGGCTCTACTTTTGTTTTGACGCGTTTTCTTCACGCGAACCGGCGTCCACTTCGCTTGAAAACGCCATGGACCGCCGGTGCCCCGATGAAGATCTATCTGGCAGGCCCCGATGTGTTCCTGCCGGATGCCGTCGACATCGGAAAGCGAAAAGCCGCGATCTGCGCCCGCCACGGCGTGCGCGGCCTCTATCCGCTCGACAACGCGATCGACCTCGCAGCCAGCGATGCCTCGCTCAGGATCTTCAAGGGCAATGAAGCGATGATGGATACGGCGGATGCTGTTATCGCCAACCTGACGCCGTTTCGCGGAGCAAGCGCGGACGCCGGCACCGTTTACGAACTCGGCTACATGGCCGGCCGCGGAAAACTCTGCCTCGCCTACAGCAACGATCCGGCCGGCTATGTCGAGCGCGTCGCGCGGTTCGATGCCGTGACGAAATCCGCCGACGGCCGTCTGATCGACCGAGACGGGCTCACGGTCGAGGATTTCGGCCTGGCCGACAATCTCATGATGATTCACGCGCTCGACCTGCACGGCGCAAAACTGGTGACGCCGCGGCAGGCGCCCTCGGACATCTGGCACGACCTCACCTCGTTCGAGGCCTGTGTCGTTGTCGCGGCGGGTCGCGCCAGCGGCAAAACGAGTTGACCTTGGCAAACAAGAGCGAAAACGAAACCTCCTCCCGCAAGCGCGCGGACGTGCTGCTGGTCGAGCGCGGCCTGTTCGAAAGCCGCGCCCGCGCCCGCGCCGCGATCGAGGCGGGTTTTGTGACGGCCGGCGGCAAGCAGGTGCTGAAGGCATCGGAGACGATCGCGGCGGACGCAGAAATTTCCGCGCAGCCCGCCCACCCCTGGGTATCCCGCGGCGGCGTCAAGCTCGCCGGCGCACTGGAACAGTATCCGATCGAGGTCGAAGGCCATGTCTGCCTCGACGTCGGCGCCTCCACCGGCGGCTTCACCGAGGTGCTGCTGGCGAACGGCGCCAGTCTTGTGTTCGCCATCGACGTCGGCCACGGCCAGTTGCACCACTCCCTGCAAAACCATCCCCACATCGTGTCGATGGAAGAGACGGATATCCGCGCCTACGAAGGCAAGCGGCTGCCGGCGCGGCCGGATATCGTCGTCATCGACGTCAGCTTCATCTCGCTGAAAGCCGTGCTGCCGGTGGCGTTGTCGCTGGCAGCGGCGCCGATGCACCTGCTGGCGCTGATCAAGCCGCAATTCGAGGCCGAGCGGAAACACTCCAAGCACGGCATCATCCGCAACGCGATGGTGCATCAGCAAATCTGCGACGATATCTCGGCGTTTGCCGCGTCGCTTGGCTGCACCGACATCCAGGTGTTTCCGTCGTCCATTGCCGGCGGCGACGGCAACATCGAATTCTTCATCGGGGCGCGCCGTGGCTGACATCGAGCGTCTCGTCATCGACCATGTCGGCCATCGCGGCGACGGCGTCGCCACCGTTGGCGGCGAAAGCGTCTACGTGCCGTACACGCTGGGCGGCGAAACCGTCGAGGTCGCACCCGTCCCCGGCCACCATCCCGACCGCCGCCGGCTGGTCGCGGTCGAAATCCCAAGTCCCGAACGCGTGGCGCCGTTCTGTCCGCATTTCGGCATCTGCGGCGGCTGCGCGATCCAGCACTGGGAGACGGCGCCCTATCGCGCCTGGAAGCGCGACATCGTGGTGACGACCCTGGCGCAGGCCGGGATCGCGTGCGAGGTCGCACCGCTCATCGATGCGCATGGCGCGGGCCGCCGCCGCATCACCCTGCACGCGCGGATGGGAACCCACGAGGTGCTCAAGGTCGGCTTCGCCGCGGTCAGTTCGCACGACATCGTCCCGATCAACCGCTGCCCGATCCTCGATCCGCATCTCGACGGCGCGATCGAGGCCGCCTGGGCCATCGCCGAACCGCTGATCGGCGTAGGCAAGCCGCTCGACATCCAGGTCACGGCCACCGAAAACGGTTTGGATGTCGATGTCCGCGGCTCCGGGCCGGTGTCGACCAAACTGATCGGCAAGCTCTCTGAAGTCGCCAAGCAACACGGGCTGGCGCGGCTGACGCGCCATGGCGAACTGGTCTTGGCGCGAACGACGCCGGTGATCTCGATCGGCGCCGCACAGGTCGCGCTGCCGCCGGGATCGTTCCTGCAAGCCACGATAGCGGGTGAGGAAACGCTGGCAGCCCTGGTGGCCGATCATTGCAAGCGAGCCAAGCATGTCGCCGATCTCTTTTGCGGCGTCGGCCCGTTTGCGCTGCGGCTGGCCGCGAAATCACGGGTGGCGGCGTTCGACAACGACGCCAGCTCGATCGCGGCGCTGCAGAAAGCGGCGACATCGACGTCGGGATTGAAACCGCTCAAGGCGGAGGCGCGCGACCTGTTCCGGCGTCCGCTGGTGCCGCAGGAGCTGCGCGACTACGACACGGTTGTGTTCGACCCGCCCCGGCAGGGCGCGCAGGCGGTCGCGACCCATCTCGCCGCCAGCAAGGTTCCGACGGTTGTCGCGGTGTCCTGCAACGTCGCGACCTTTGCGCGCGACGCCAGAATTCTGATCGACGGCGGCTACAAGATCGACGGCGTCACGCCGGTGGATCAGTTTCGCCACACGCCGCATGTGGAATTGGTGGCAAGGTTCAGACGGTAGCGGACTTCGGCTCCCCCGGCTTTGGAGGGAGGCGATCGGTCGCGCAGCGAGCGGAGCGGGTGATCCTTCCGCAAATGAGATTCGTGCGATCTCTCCATCGAACCACTGGGCGGCCGCCGGGCGGGAAACACCGCCACGGGGGTGCGGTTTCGCGTCAGAGATATTTTGCGATCAACCGGAAGTCTCTGAGCGCAGCCTGACCTTTCGAACCCGATGCCTTGAACGATCGTTCGAGGCCATGGCTGATGTGATCGTGTATCAACGCCTTCTTCGCGTTCTCGATGGCACTTTCCACGGCTTGAAGCTGTTGTGCAATCTGGGCGCAAGGCCTGCCCTGCTCGATCATCGCTATGATCTTTTCGAGGTGGCCATTGGCTCGCTTCAGGCGCCGGCCGATTGCAGAGTGCGGGTGGTCCATCATTGGAATCTCCTATCCTCCGGGGAGGATAACCGCGATCCTCCCGGGAGGATAGGAAAATGCGCTTGACAGCGATACAGGTCAGGCGTACCTGCCAAATCGTTGTCCAGAGCATTTGTTCGAGACAAGCATCCAACGCCAATAGAGAGCCCATGGGCAGTACCACCTTTGGCAACGTCACCCCGACGACCATGATCGGTCTGGCGATGCCGCAAAACAAGAAGATTGATCGCGCGGGCAATGGCCGCGTGAGTGTGATGGTCGCGACTGGCTGACCGTCCGCTCACCGACCTGCCGCGCAAAGCGGATATGGAGGTGAGCGATGTTCGAAAAACTCGCAAGATTCCGGCATTTTGAGCCGCGGCACTTGAAGCCGCACCGGCTTGAGGCTGCGCATTCCACTGACAATCAGCCGGGTTGTCGCCGTCCCAACGGCCACCGCCGGCGCGCGCAGCCGTTGCTGACGTGCCATTGGTCGATCGTCGATGAGACCCGGCTGGAATGCCGGTGGGAAATTGAATGCCACGACGGCCGCGGGCGGCGTGCGGACGGGCAAAGAATCCGATGATGGTCGAACCCGAGAATGCACCGGGTGGGGCGTCCAGTGCCTCATCACTATCGGCAAAAGCAATTGGCTCAGGCGTTCGTGCTCGTAACGCTGCTTTCCTGCGCCGCGATCTTCGCTGCAATTTTCTGGATATCGTCGTGAAAGCGAGGATCGCGGCCGCCGTGGAAAACGCCAGACGATGGACCGCCATCGGCATTTTTCGGATCGCGAGCCTCATCTTGCGTTGCGCAATGAACCTGCACCAGCAGCGCAGGATTTCACACAACGGTCTTCGAACCGTCCTATCGGGAACGCGGGTGCTGGAGCGGTTCGGAGCATGGTTGGTTCTAGACCGTCGCCGAAAGCGACAACAGGACGAGCAGGATTTTCACAGTGAACGCCACGGCGGATTATCAACTCATTGCAAATCCCGCCTATAACGCCGACCGTGGACCCGTTTCCATTTTCTCAGCCCGCCTGCACGGCGAATTCCAGACAAGGCGGCAGCGATGACTCTGCAAGAACTTCTGACGCCGAGATTGGGGCAGGCGCTGCGGCCCAACATCTGGGACGCCGTTGCGCTGATCCTCGTGATCGGCGCCATGGTGCTGATCGTCTACGGCGGCGAGCAAACCACCCTTCCCTTGTCGGCACTCGACGTCACGCCGGTATCGCTCGATCCCGCGAATCTGCCGGGTTACGCGTTGCGAACGACCATGCGGATGCTGCTCGCCATCATCTGCTCGATCGTCTTCACCTTCGTCTACGCTGCTCTCGCCGCCAAGAGCCGGCGCGCCGAGATGGTGCTGATTCCGCTGCTCGACATCCTGCAGTCGGTGCCGATCCTCGGCTTTCTCACCTTCACCGTCGTTTTCTTCCTGAACCTGTTTCCCGGCCGCGTGTTCGGCGCCGAGCTCGCCTGCGTGTTTGCGATCTTCACGAGCCAGGCTTGGAACATGACCTTCAGCATGTACCAGTCGATGCGCAACGTCCCAAAGGACCTGGAGGAAGCCTCCCAAAGCTTCCACCTCAGCGGCTGGCAGCGCTTCTGGCGGCTCGACGTACCCTTCGCCATGCCGGGCCTGATCTGGAATACGATGATGTCGATGTCGGGCGGCTGGTTCTTCGTCGTGGCTTCGGAAGCCATCACGGTCGGCGACACGACCGTCACGCTGCCGGGGGTTGGCTCCTATGTCGCACTCGCCATCAAGGAACAAAACCTCGCTGCGATTGGCTACGCCATCCTGACGATGTTTTTGGTGATCCTCGCCTATGACCAGTTGCTGTTTCGGCCCGTGGTGGCCTGGGCCGACAAGTTCCGGTTCGAGCAGACCGCTTCGGCAACCGCGCCGGCATCCTGGATGCTCGATCTGTTTCGGCGGACTCGGGCCTTACGGGCACTGACGTATCCGTTTGCGGCACTGAACAAAGCCGTCTCGAACCTGCATATCGCGTTGCCAGGCAGCCTGAGGATGCCAACCAGAAGCGGCCCGCCATCCCGTATCGTCGATGCGGTCTGGCTCGCCTTTATCATTGCAAGCACCGGCTATGCCGCCTGGAGGGTCTATGGGTATCTCTCGGTGACGTTGAGTCCGTCGGATGTCCTCAGCGCCTTTGGATATGGCTTCATTACGCTGGCGCGGGTCAGCGTGCTGATTGCCCTTGCCACGCTGATATGGGTGCCGGTCGGCGTATGGATCGGACTTCGGCCAAAACTGGCCGAACGAATCCAGCCGCTCGCGCAGTTCCTGGCCGCGTTTCCCGCCAACCTCGCCTTTCCGGTGTTCGTGGTGATTATCGTCCGTTATGGCCTGAACGCGAATGTCTGGCTCAGCCCGCTGATGATCCTGGGCACCCAGTGGTATATCCTGTTCAATGTTATCGCCGGTGCGAGCGCCTTCCCGACCGACCTGAAAGAAGCTGCCGGCAGCTTCCATCTCAAGGGATGGCGCTGGTGGATAAAAGTCATCCTGCCGGGCATTTTTCCATACTATGTCACGGGAGCAATCACCGCTTCGGGCGGATCATGGAATGCCTCCATCGTCGCGGAGGTCGCAAGCTGGGGCGACACCCATCTGACCGCCGCAGGTCTTGGTGCCTATATCGCGACGGCGACCGAAGCCGGAGACTTCCCTCGGGTCGTTCTCGGCATCGCCGTCATGTGCATTCTGGTGACGCTTTTCAACCGGCTCCTCTGGAGGCCACTCTACGCCTTCGGCGAGCGCCGTCTTCGCCTCGGCTGATCAGGAGAAACTCATGCTCGATCATACCAACCAGGCCAGCCTGCTCGATATCCGCGGCGTCTGCCGGTCATTTCCGAAAGGCAGCGGCGAGGACCTGCTCGTCCTCGAAAAGGTCGATCTGACAATTCAGTCCGGCCAAATCGTCGGACTGCTTGGCCGGTCCGGGTCCGGCAAGTCGACGCTGCTGCGGATCATCGCCGGCCTCATCGCGCCGTCTTCAGGTGATGCGAAATGCCGCGGCGAGACGATCAAGGGTCCGCCGAACGGCGTCGCCATGGTGTTTCAGTCGTTTGCACTGTTCCCGTGGCTGACGGTTCTTCAAAACGTCGAACTGGGGCTGGAAGCGTTGGGGGTCGACAGCACCGAACGCCGCACCCGGGCGCTCGCGGCGATCGACCTGATCGGTCTAGACGGCTTCGAGTCGGCGTTTCCCAAGGAATTGTCAGGCGGCATGCGCCAGCGCGTCGGATTTGCACGAGCCTTGGTCGTTCATCCGGATCTGTTGCTGATGGACGAGCCGTTCTCCGCCCTCGACGTGCTGACGGCGGAGACGCTGAGAACCGACCTGGTCGATCTCTGGATCGAAGGGCGGCTGCCGATCAAATCGGTGCTGATGGTGACGCACAACATCGAGGAAGCCGTGCTGATGTGCGACCGCATTCTGGTGTTCTCGTCCAATCCCGGCCGGGTCGCCGCCGAGATCAGGGTCGACCTGCCACACCCGCGCAACCGGCTCGACCCGACATTTCGGCAACTCGTCGACAGTATCTACGCCCGCATGACCCAGCGGGTGGAGGCGAAGACGCCGGCGATCGAGGGCATCCCGGGTACCGGCGTCGGCATGATCCTCAAGCATGTCTCTTCCAACGTGCTCTCGGGTCTGATCGAGACCCTCGCCGGGCCACCGTATAACGGGCACGCCGACTTGCCTGTCCTCGCTACCCACCTGCAATTCGAAGCGGACGAAATATTTCACCTCGGTGAAGCCCTTCAACTATTGCGCTTTGCCCAGTTGAGCGAGGGCGATTTGATGTTGACGGAGGCCGGAAAACGCTTCGCTCACCTTGAGACAGATGCCCGAAAAAAACTGTTCGCCGAACATCTCATCAACTATGTGCCGGTGATGGGCCTCATCCGCCGCGTGCTCGATGAGCGGCCGTCGCACTCGGCCCCGGTCGCACGCTTCCGCAACGAACTCGAAGACTACATGGCGGAAGACCAGGCCGACGAGACGCTCAAAACCATCGTGTCGTGGGGACGGTACGCGGAACTGTTCGCCTATGACGAGCAGGCGGAGCTGTTCAGCCTCGAAAATCCACACTGAGCCGCAGGCCTGGGAGGCGCAACATGCGACGAGCGCCTTTGCCCGCTCTATTGGATACTCACCGCCCCCATCGGTCCTGCCAGATCTTCTCACCGATCAGGCAGCTGACGCGCGGCTCCTTGCTGGCGGCGACGGCCGGGACGACCGGGCGTTCCGGGGTGCGGCCGGCGACCTCGAGCAGCAGTTTGGTGCGGATCGCTTCCTTGAACTTTTCGCGGTCCTTGATCGTCACCACGAAGGCGCCGGGACCGCCGATGACGCAGTCCTCGTAGTAGAAATCGAGGTTGTCGATATCCATGGTGGAGTAGGACGGCTCCTTGACCATGATCGGCAGGCCGTTGATGACGATCCCCTTCTCGATCGCGGCATCGCGGGCAACCACCACGGGGCCGCCATTGTTGTTCGGGCCATCGCCGGAAATATCGATCACGCGCCGCAGGCCGCGATACGGGTTCTCGTCGAACAGCGGCATGGCGAAATTAATCGCGCCGGAGATCGAGGTGCGGGAAGCGCGGCGGATCGGGGTCTTCATGATCTCGTTGGCGACGGCGTCGGCGGTTTCGGGGCCGTCGATGACCCGCCACGGGATGATGATCTTCTGGTCGCTGGAGGCCGCCCACTCGAAATAGGTCACCGCGATCTTGCCGTTCGGGCCACTCTTCAGCGCCTGCAGGAATTCCCTGGAGACGATCGCCTGCGCGTAGCCCTCGCGCTGGATCGCGAGTTCGTCCATGTCCATCGAATAGGAGACGTCGACGGCGAGAATCAATTCGACGTCGACCGACGGCGTGGCTTCCTTGTCGGCGGATTGGCGGCCGGGTGCAAAACTGCTGAGTTGGCTGCTGAACTGGTTTTGTGGGCTCGGCGCGGCAACACCCGCGACGTCGCCGCCGGCGAGAACGCCTGCCACAAGCACGGCCCCGATCGAGACATACCAGCGCATCGCTGCCCTCCCGTCGACTGGCAGCAATCGTGACACGCAAACTGGCCTGCGCAAAGCACTGATATCATCCATCCTTCACATTCAGGTGCGTGCCGAATCGCCTACCCTGCCCGGATTTCGCCAAATATTGCAGAGCCTCGATTCGCCTGCGATAGATCGCGTGCGGACTGGAGGGAACATCATGCTTCGAATCGGTATCGTGGCCGGCGCCCTGTTGCTGGCGGCCTCGAATTGCGCCGTCGCGGAAACGTCGGTCGAGCGCGGGGCCTACCTCGTCAATACCATTATGGCCTGCGGCAACTGCCACTCGCCGCGCGACGCCGACGGCAGACTGATCCCCGACAAGGCCTTCTCCGGCGGCCTCACCTTCAACACCCCGCCCTTCGTCGCCACCGCGCCGAACATCACCCAGGACTTCGAGACCGGCATCGGAAGCTGGACCGACGCCGAGATCAAGCGCGCGCTGGTCGAGGGATTGCGGCCCGATCACGGCCACCTCGCCGGCGTGCCGCTGGCGGCGATCATGCCGGCGAATTTCTACAAGGCGCTGCTGCCCGAGGATCTTGACGCCGTCGTCGCTTACTTGCGCAGCGTCAAGGCGATCAGGAACCAGGTCCCCGATCCCGCCTACAAGGCCCCGGTGCGCCGCGATGCCTATCCCGACGCCGATGCCGGATTCAGCAAGGCTGACCTGGCCGGTCCGGTGAAGCGCGGCGCCTATCTCGTCACCATCGGCCATTGCATGGAATGTCACTCGGCCTGGTCGCGCGGCGTATCCGATTTCAGAGGCGGCCTCGGCGGCGGCGGTCGCCTGTTCCCGCCGCGCGACGGGTCGCCGGAGGGAACGCCGCCAACCATCGTTCCCAACATCACGGCGCATCCAACCGCCGGCATCGGCGGCTGGACCGATGCGGAAATCATCCGCGCCGTCACCCACGGCGTGGCGCGCGACGGCCGGCCACTGAAGCCGCCGATGGCCTATGATTACTATGCCAGCCTCAAAAACTCCGATCTGGCCGATATCGTCGCCTATCTGCGGACCGTGCCGGCGCTGCCATAGCGCCTTACTCGAACCGGCATCCACTTCGTTTGAAGCGCTATCGAGCCTTATCGGTATGGCCTGGTTTTGCCGCGGAACTGGACGAGCCCGGCGCGATGCAAGCCCTGATCGCGCACAAACTCTCGGCAATCACCCAGTTTCACGATCGGCCCGGAGCCTGTAAACTGATCGAGACCGCCGGCTGATCGCAGCGACGCCGGCTAGAGCCATTTCCGTTCCGATGGAATCGAAACGGGGCTCTGGATTTTTGATTTGACGCGTTTTCTTGACGCGAACCGGTTTCCACTTCGCTGGAAAACGCTCTAACGTCTGCTTCGGGACATAGCGCTGGAATGATCGATACCGTCGCCAAGCCAAAGACGAAGACCAAGACCAAAACCGAGCGGCCACGCCTGCACAAGGTCATCCTCGTCAACGACGACTTCACGCCGCGCGAATTCGTCGTCACGGTGCTGAAGGCCGAATTCCGCATGACCGAGGACCAGGCCCACAAGGTGATGATCACCGCGCACCAGCGCGGCGTCTGCGTGGTCGCAGTCTTCACCAAGGACGTCGCCGAGACCAAGGCGACGCGCGCCACCGACGCCGGACGCGCCAAGGGCTATCCATTGCTGTTCACGACCGAACCGGAGGAATGAAGCATGATGCGAAACCTCGTCACCGGGATCCTGCTGCTGTTCACGACATCGGCGATCGCGGGCAACAACTCAGGCTTCGAGATGGGCGGCAGGTACGCGCGGTTCGATCCGGTGGTCAGCCAGCATAATCAGTCAGGCGAGTTGTTCCGGATCAAGGGCCATTGCCAATCGTCCTGCACGCTGTTCCTCGCGATCCGCAATGTCTGTATCGAACCGTCGGCGACGCTGCTGTTTCATTCCGCGCACGACGACAGAGGAAACCCTTCGCCGGCGCGGACCGAACATATGCTGGCGGCCTATAATGCCAGCCTTCGCAACTACGTGACCTCGCACCACTACCTGGACACGCTGGAGTTTCATTCGATATCCGGCGGCGACATGATCCGGAAATTCGGCTACCGGGCCTGCCCGAAGGCGTAGGCTCTCAATCCGCCGACGTCTCTTCGATCAGGCCATAGACGCGCTCGGCCTTCGAGAAACCCGCGATCGGAAACTCGCCGAGGTCGCTCCACCCGCCCCGGCAGATCGAGGCGAAGCCTTCCGACGCCACCACCGTGCGGTGCAGACGGCTTGCGATCTTTTCCAGCCGCGCCGCGAGATTGACGGCAGGCCCGATGCAGGTGAAATCGAGCCGGCTGCCGCCGCCGATATTGCCGAATAATATCGGCCCGACATGCAGCGCCAGCCCGAAGCGAAAGCGCTCGACCACATCGCCGATCGAATATTGCATTTCCGCGACGCTGACACGGGATTCGTGGGCGGCTTCCAGCACGTGCGAACAGACCTTCTGGTCATCGCCGACATATTCGTCGATCGGGAAAACCGCGAGCAGCCCGTCGCCCATGTATTTGAGGACTTCACCGCCATGCTTGCGGATCGCGGCCACCTGGCAGTCGAAATACAGGTTGAGAATATCGACCACGGTCTCGGCGGGCAGCCGATCGGACAGCGAGGTAAAACCGCGCAGATCGGAGAGCCAGATCGCGGCATTCATGGTCTCGGTGTGGCCGCGGCGAATCTGGCCGCCGAGAATCCGCTCGCCGGCGCGATTGCCGACATAGGTGTCGAGCAGGCTGGAGGCGGTACGGGTCAGCGTGACGATCTCGCTGATCCGCGTCAGCGGCGTCACGATCCGCCGCAGGGCGGCTAGCTGCGCGTCGGTGAAGCCGCCGGGCTGCTTGGTGGTCCAGCTGCTTGCGTGTATCGAGCCGTCGATGAACAGCAGCGGCAACGCGATATAATCCGTGACGCCTTCGGCGCGCAGCTCGGCGACGATCGGAAAGCGGCTGCTGGCGGGATCGTCGACGCGGGCGCGAACCTCGATCCCCTGCTGAAACACCGCTATCAGGGGGCTGTTCTGGAAATCCGGCGAGTTCAGGATCTGGAAATCGACCGTGCCCATTTCCACCTCGGCGCCCGGCTTCCAGATGAAATTGCGGCCGTAGATTTCAGGATGCAACGTCCGGATGAAAAGGCCGACCCGCCACAGCGGCAGGCCTGCCGCCACGATCCGTTCGCAGGTTTCGCCGAACATGTGGGTCGAGCTGGCCGCCGACCGCGCGCCGTCGATCAGCCAGTCGGTCAGCTTCTGGATATCCGATGTGTCCATGCCGTCAGCATGTGGACACAAGTTCATCGCGTCAAGGCGGACAACCGCCGCGTTTCAGCATCATCTGCCAGCGTGACCCGGCGCCCAAGCTGCGCTAGCCTCCCGGCAAAATATAAGGGGAAACATCCATTGTACGACTTCATCATCGTTGGCGGCGGGTCGGCGGGCTCGGTCATGGCCCACAGACTCTCCGCAAAGAGTGCCAACAAGGTCCTGCTCTGCGAAGCCGGACAGGACACCCCGCCCGGCAACGAGCCGGCCGAGATTCGGGATAGCTATCCGGGCACGGCCTATTTCGATCCGCGCTTCCACTGGACCGAACTCAAGGTCACAACCCAGGTCGTCAGCCATAACAATCCGAACGAAGGGCGTCCTCCCTTACGCAAATACGAACAGGCGCGCGTGCTGGGCGGCGGCTCGTCGATCAACGGCCAGATGGCCAACCGCGGCGCACCGACCGACTACGATGAATGGGAAGCGCGGGGCGCCACCGGCTGGAACTGGAACGAGGTGCTGCCCTTTTTCAAGAAGGTCGAGCGCGACCTCGATTTCGACGGACCGTTCCACGGCAAGGATGGCCGGATCCCGGTCCGCCGGATCCCGCGGGAGCACTGGACACGGCATTCGCAGGCGTTCGCCGAGGCTTTCCAGCAAGCCGGCCATCCATTCGTAGCGGACCAGAACGGCGAGTTCGTCGATGGCTATTTCCCGGTGACGCACTCCAATCAGGCCGAGCAACGTGTCTCGGCCGCGATGGGCTATCTCGATCGCGAAACGCGCAAGCGCGCCAACCTCACGATCTCAACCAACACGCAGGTCAGAGAACTTTTATTCGAAGGCACGCAGTGCGTCGGCGTGAAGGCTGTGGTCGACGGGCGGGAGCAGGAATTCCGCGGCCGCGAGATCATTCTCTCCGCAGGCGCCATCCATTCGCCGGCGCATCTGCTGCGCGCCGGCATCGGCCCGGTCGGTCATCTCAGGGACATGGGCATTCCGGTCCTGATGGGACTGGCCGGCGTCGGCCAGCGCCTGATGGATCATCCCTCGATTTCGCTGTCGTCCTTTGTCCGCCGCGGCGCGCGCATGAACGAGCATACCAGGCGCCACATGCAGCTTGGGCTGCGTTATTCGTCTGGATTGCAGGGCGTGCCGAAGGGCGACATGTTCGTCGTCGTGCTCAGCAAATCTGCCTGGCATGCGGTCGGCGCGCAAATCGGCTCGCTGCTGACGTTCGTCAACAAGACCTATTCCGAGACCGGACAGATCAAACTCGGCTCGCGCGATCCCGCAGCGGAACCTGTCGTCGAGTTCAACCTGTTGTCCGACCGGCGCGATCTCGATCGCCTGATGAGCGGCTTCCGCAAAATGGCCGCTATGCAAATGAGCGATGTGGTCAGGGCGGTGACAGACAAGCCGTTCCCGGCCTCCTATACCGACCGCGTGCGCAAGATCGGCGTGGTCAACACCAAGAACCGGATACTCACCACAATCGCCGCGGCCTTGATGGACGGGCCGGCGGCGCTGCGCCACTACATGATCGACAATTTCGTGGTCGAAGGCTTTACGTTCGACGACGTGATGAACGACGACGAGGCGCTGGAAGCCTTTGTGCGCAAGGCGACCATCGGCGTGTGGCATGCCTCGTGCTCATGCCGGATGGGCCGGGCCGACGATCCGATGGCGGTGGTCGATACCCAGGGCCGCGTCAAAGGCGTCCAGGGCTTGCGGGTCGTCGACGCCTCGATCTTTCCGGTGGTGCCATGCGCCAACACCAACTTCCCGGTCCTGATGGCGGCGGAAAAGATCGCAGACGCCATGCAATGAACGAAGGCTGGATGGGCTGACGCGTTCTATCCGCCGACCTGGCCACGATGCCGCAGGAAATGGTCCGCCAGCACGCAGGCCATCATCGCCTCGCCGACCGGCACCGCGCGGATGCCGACGCAGGGATCGTGGCGGCCCTTGGTCATGATGTCGGTGTCGTGGCCGGTGCGATCTACGGTCTGGCGCGGCGACAGGATCGACGAGGTCGGCTTCACTGCGAAGCGCACCACCACCGGCTGGCCGGTCGAGATGCCGCCGAGCACGCCGCCTGAGTGGTTGGACAGAAACCGCGTACCGTTATTGCCGGTGCGCATCTCGTCGGCGTTTTCCTCGCCCGACAATTCGGCAGCGCCGAAACCAGCGCCGATCTCGACGCCCTTGACCGCATTGATGCTCATCATCGCCGCCGCCAGTTCGCCGTCGAGCTTGGCGTAGATCGGCGCGCCCCATCCGGGCGGCACGCCTTCGGCGACCACTTCGACGACCGCGCCGATCGAGGAGCCGCTCTTGCGGATGCCGTCGAGATACTGCTCGAAGAACGCGGCCTTGTCCTTGTCGGGGCAGAAGAACGGGTTGCGCGCGATCTCGTCCCAGTCCCACTTCTCGCGATCGATCCTGTGCGGGCCCATCTGCACCAGCGCGCCGCGCACCTTGACCTCGGGCAGGACCTTTCGCGCGATGGCGCCGGCCGCGACCCGGGTCGCGGTCTCGCGCGCCGACGAACGGCCGCCGCCGCGATAATCGCGCAGGCCGTATTTGGCCTCATAGGTGAAGTCGGCATGGCCGGGACGAAACTTGTCCTTGATCTCGGAATAGTCCTTGGAGCGCTGATCGGTGTTCTCGATCAGAAGCGCGATCGGCGTTCCCGTCGTCACCTGCACGCCGGTCTCGGGATGGGCCATCACGCCGGACAGGATCTTCACCTGATCCGCCTCCTGGCGCTGGGTGGTGAAGCGCGACTGGCCGGGACGGCGGCGATCGAGATCGAGCTGGATGTCCTCGTTGGTCAGCGGGATCAGCGGCGGGCAGCCGTCGACCACGCAGCCGATCGCGATCCCGTGGCTTTCGCCGAAGGTTGTGACCCGGAACAGATGGCCGAAGGTGTTGAAGGACATTTTGGAGACCGCATGAATTACCGAGAAATCGGTATGTGTCGTAACCCCTAGATTCTAGGGGGTCAAATGTCCTCTCAGTCGTCATGGCCGGGCTTGACGGCGGATGGGGCGCGCCTCGCCGCCTTTAACTATATTTCTGCAATCCGCCGTCGCGGAACACGTAGACGGCGCCCTGCTCGATGGTCAGGTCGGCGGCGCTGAGCGGCGTTTCGATGCCGAGCACCACCATCAGCGCCCGCGCGGTGCCGCCATGCGCCACCGCGACCGTATCGCCCCGCAGCGAGGCATACCAATCCTGCATCCGGTCCTGGACATCGACATAGCTCTCGCCGCCGGGCGGCGACACCGTCCATTTCTCGGTCTGGCGCTTCGCATACAGGTCGGGGTCCGCAACCTGCATCTCGGGCAGGGTCGAGCCCTCCCACTGGCCGTAGCCGATTTCACGCAGCCGGTCGTCGAGCGCGTAACCGGCCGGCGGCAGTTTCAGTTCGCTGCGCACCAGCTCCATGGTGGCGCGGGCGCGGATCAGCGGACTGGCGACAAAGGCCAGCGATGATTGGTCACGTCCGTCGCGTGCGAACAGATCGAGCAGGATGTTGCCGGCCGCGGCCGCCTGCCTGCGGCCGAGATCGTTCAGCGGAATGTCCTGCACGCCCTGCAGCCTGCCTTCCGCATTCCACGACGTCTCGCCATGGCGAATGTAGTAGATCACGGGCGCGGGCATCGGACGTGCAGCTATTCCTTGATCAGCGAAGTGTTCGACGCTTCCATACGCTTGATGCCGACAACGTGTAGCCGGAATTCCGACAGGTCTGGAGGTACACCAGCACTCTGGCGGGGTACAGCCCAAATCCGCTCCGGATTAACGCTGTTTTGCGCTGGTTGCGATCGCCGGAATAGATGCCGCCATTGGGTGTTATGTTGGGTAAGGCGTTCGCGCCGGACCAAGACCTGGTGACGTCTAACGATCTGGAAGCAATGACCGCGTTTCGCCAAAGTGTCGAAGCCATGATACCGGCGCTCCGCCGCTATGCACGCGCGCTCGCGCGCGATGCCGACATCGCCGACGATCTGGTGCAGGATACGCTGGTGCGCGCGTTGCGTTCGGAACGGCTGTTTCTCGGCGGCGACGTCAGGAGCTGGCTCTATACGATCCTGACCAACCTCAACAAGAACCGGCGGCGATCGCTGGCGCGGCGGCCGCAATTCATGCCGCTGCTCGACAACAATCCGGATGCCAGCGGCACCGAGGCGGAGGGGCGCGACATCGCCCGCGCGCTGGCCACGCTGGTGGAAGAGCAGCGCTCGGTATTGCTGCTGGTGATGCTGGAAGGGTTGAGCTACCGCGAGGTCGCCGACATCCAGGGCGTTCCGATCGGCACCGTGATGTCGCGGCTGGCGCGGGCGCGCGCGCATGTGAAGGCTTCGCTCGAAGGCGAGCGCACGGCGCTGCGGCGGGTGAAGTGATGGCAGGCGTTATGCGTGGACAGAGTTCGAAACAAATCTCGACCTGGAATAGACGGCCTCAAGACTAGACAGAACTGAACAGACCGGCCCTGGAATAGACAGAGACGACGACAATGACCGAGCCCAACATTCCCGTCACCGAAGACGAGCTGCACGCTTACGTCGACAACGAGCTGCCGGCGGAACGCCGCGGCGACGTCGAGGCGTGGCTCGCGGCGCATCCCGACGATGCCGCGCGGGTGCAGTCGTGGCGCGCGATGGCGGAGGCGCTGCACGCGCGTTACGACGCGGTCGCCGACGAGGCGGTGCCGAAGCGGCTCGAGATCGAGCGGCTGGTGCAACAGCCGCGCCGATGGATGTACGGCGCCGTGGCAGCAGCGCTGGCGGCGTTCATCGTCGGCGGCGGCACCGGCTGGGTGGCGCGCGGCGCCACCGCAGCGTCCTCGACGTTCCAGAATTTCACCGTGGATGCGCTCGATGCGCACCGGCTCTATGTGGTGGAAGTCCGTCATCCCGTCGAAGTGCCCGGCAGCGAACGCGCCCATCTGCAGCAATGGCTGACCAAGCGCTGCGGCTGGGACGTGCGCGCACCCGAGCTTGCGGCGTCAGGACTGAAGCTGGTCGGCGGCCGGCTATTGCCCGGCCCGACGGGACCAGCGTCGTTCCTGATGTATGAGAGCGCGTCGGGCGAACGCTTCACGATCTACACCGCGAAATCGGAAGCCGAGGCGACGCAGATGCGATATGCGGCGCAAGGCAGCGAGAGCGCGCTGTTCTGGGCCGATCGCGGCGTCGGTTATGTGGTGAGCGGCGGCGTCGACCGCGGACGCCTGACGCAAATCGCCCAAGCCGTCTACGACCAGATGGAAAAAAGCGGCGGTTAGAGCACAGCCTTATCGGTTCTGATTGATCGGAACCGGGCTGTAGCGTTTTGTTTTTGACGCTTTTTTTCACGCGAACCGACGCCCACTTCGCTCGAAAACCCTATGGTCAGGCCGGTTGTCCCAATTCGGACACCGAAAATCTGGAATCAAGTCATGGGTGCGTCTCATTATCGCACTGGGTACTCACGAAAAAATGAGTAGCGCTCGATCCGCCGATCGGCGCAAGCGGCCTCGATCGGGGTTTGGTACCGCGCTGGTCCCCCTTTCGAGGCCGCCCCTCATTTCCCGAAAACAGCTTGTTTTCCAGGAGATGACCTTACTTTTCGGGCGCTAATTCGAGAAGGGACTTGGCGGCAAACTCCGCTCCTTGCTGGCGTGTTTTTGGCGCGAATCAGTCTCCGATCAGCCGAAATCGCTGCGCGGATTGTAGGGATGGCCGTCGCGCCACTTCTGCATCAATGCCTCAAGCTCGCTATCGTTCCCGTCCGGCAGGATGATCTTGGTGGTGACGAACAGATCCCCGACAGCCCCCGCTCTGGGCAGGCCCTTGCCCTTGAGGCGGAACGTGCGGCCGCTGGAGGTGTTTTTCGGGATCGACAGTTCGACCGCGCTGCCGAGCGTCGGCACGCGGACCTTGCCGCCAAGCACGGCTTCATAGAGCGTGATCGGCAGATCGACCCGCAAATCGTTGCCGTCGACCTTGAAGAACGCATGCGGCGCGATGCTGATCGTGATCAGGAGATCGCCGGGCGGATGGCCGGGCGCAGTCTCGCCCTGGCCCTTCAGCCGGATCTGCTGACCCGGGGTGACGCCTGCGGGAATCCTGACATTGAGCTCCTTGCCGGTCGGAAGGCGGACGCGCTTCTCCCCGCCGTTGACGGACTCTTCCAGCGACACCGCCATGGCGACGTTGAGATCGAGATCGACACCGATCCCGCCGGTATCGAATTCAAAAGTCCTGCCGCCACCGCCGCGCTCGCCCCGGGCCGCCGCGCCGCCGAACATGCTGTTGAGGATATCCTCGAAGCCAGCGCCGCCCATGGCGCCGGGGCCAGCGCCGCCCCCGGTCCGGAAGGTGTGCGACTGGAAGCCGCCGGGGCCGCCGGCGCGGCCGCGCGGGTCGCCGCCGGGAAAGCCCTGAAAGCGCGGCTTGCCCTCGGCGTCGATTTCGCCGCGATCGAACTGCTTGCGCTTGTCCTCGTCGCCGATGATCTCGTTGGCCGTATTCAACTCGGAAAAACGGTCCGCGGCCTTCGGATCGTTCTTGTTGCTGTCCGGGTGATGCTTCTTGGCGAGCTTGCGGTAGGCACTCTTGATCGCCGCAGCGCTGGCGCCCCGCGGCACCCCCAAGACCTCATAGGGGTCGCGCATCCGTCACGTCTCCTTCAAGGGAATTCGGTTTCTCAAAGCTTAGGACAAATCGCCCGCTTTGGCTTCATCTGGGGAGCCAGTTGCATTTTTGCAACGGCTTTATAGCCATGGTCTGGACCATGGCTATAAATTTATGTTTTGACGCGTTTTCTTGACGCGAACCGGAGCCCACTTCGCTCGAAAACGCTATGTTATCCTCGCTTCCAGGGCTTTAGCGTATGAATCTCCCACCGGCCATGACTGGCCTTGCAGGCTGCGCCCTGCAGCCAGCTTTCGGCGCGGCCGTTGACGTAGCTCGCCAGGAAATCACGGCAGGTCCGGCCATCCTCCGAGGCATAGGACTGGGCCAGCGGCGTCACCGACCCCCGCGCCCCGGTTTCCGGATTTTCCCAAGGCTGGCTGGAATCCTTGTCGCCCTTGGTCAGGACGTCGGAGGCGGCGTTGCGGGCAAACGCCAGATCGCTCTCGGTCGGGACCGGCGGCGTGGCCGGTGCGATCGACCCCGTGACCTCGCTGTCATCGATCTTGGCCAGCGCCTGGTCCGAACGGTTCAGGCTGCAGCCGCTCGAGCCGAGGCCGACCAAAATCAGCGTCACCACCGCGCCCGCTGGCCTGATCGCCGATAGGCCAACGCGTCCCCATGTCCTATATAGGGCGAACCTATACCGGGGCGATGGCGCGCTCTGGGACGCGAACGGACGCAACTGGAACTCCTGACATGACGGACACAACCTCCATCAAACACCCGACACCGTTAACATCGGGTGATTTTACCGCCGCCGAGGAACCGTTCACGCTGTTCGGGGAGTGGTTTGCTGAAGCGGTGAAGTCCGAGCCGAACGATCCCAACGCGATGTCGCTGGCCACCGTCGACGCCGACGGCCTGCCCGACGTGCGGATGGTGCTGATGAAAGGCTATGACGCGGATGGTTTCGTGTTCTACAGCCACATCGCCAGCCAGAAAGGCCGCGAACTCGCCGCAAATCCTAAGGCCGCTTTACTTTTTCACTGGAAGTCGCTGCGCCGTCAGGTCCGCATCCGCGGCAATGTGACGCCGGTGACGGCGGAAGAAGCCGACGCCTATTTCGCGACACGGCCGAAGCAGGCGCAGATCGGCGCCTGGGCCAGCAAGCAGTCGCAGCCGCTGGAAAGCCGCTTCGCGTTCGAGCAGGCGATCGCGCTGGTCGCCGCCAAACACCTGATCGGCGAGGTGCCGCGCCCGCCGGGCTGGAGCGGCTGGCGCATCACGCCTTCGCGTTTCGAATTCTGGCACGACCGTCCGTTCCGCCTGCACGACCGCATCGAGTTTCGCCGCGACAGCGCGGTACAGCCATGGGAAAAAGTGCGACTGTATCCGTAGCGCTTGAGCCGTCATGGCCGGGCTTGTCCCGGCCATCCACGTTTTTGCGCTCTCAACCAGTTTGAAGACGTGGATGCCCGGCACAAGGCCGGGCATGACGAAGAACGAGAGACTGTTTATGCCCCCCGCATCCAACCACGGCCCCCGACGCACGATGCTCCTGACCGGGGCCAGCCGCGGCATCGGCCATGCCACCGTGATCCGCTTTTCCTCCGCGGGCTGGCGCGTCATCACCTGCTCGCGGCATCCGTTCCCGGAAAACTGCCCGTGGGACGCAGGCCCTGAGGATCACGTCCAGGTCGACCTTGCCAACCACGCCGACACCACGCGGGCGATCTCGGAAATACGCGAACGCCTCGAAGGCGGCGCGCTGCACGCGTTGGTCAACAACGCCGCGATTTCGCCGAAAGCCCCGGGCGGCGGACGCATGGGCACCATGGACACCGATATCGACACCTGGAGCCATGTATTCCAGGTGAATTTCTTCGCGCCGATCATGATGGCGCGTGGGCTGATCGAGGAATTGAAGGCCGCCAGGGGTTCGGTCGTCAACGTCACCTCGATCGCGGGCTCCCGCGTCCACCCGTTCGCGGGCGTGGCCTATGCGACCTCGAAGGCGGCATTGGCTTCGCTGACACGGGAAATGGCGTCGGATTTCGGGCGGGTCGGCGTCCGCGTCAATTCGATCGCGCCGGGCGAGATCGACACCTCGATCCTGTCACCGGGCACCGAGAAGATCGTCGAGGAAGATATCCCGCTACACCGGCTCGGCACGCCCGACGAAGTGGCGAAGATCATCTACGTGCTGTGTACGGAAACCAGTTCCTACGTGAACGGCGCAGAAATCCACATCAACGGCGGCCAGCACGTTTAAGCGCGGGCACCGCGTTCGAAAAAAAATCAGATCAGACCGCGCAAGATCTGCGCGGCCTGCCAGCGCAGGGTGGTGTCGTCGACCCTGAACGTGGCGGAGCACTCGTCCTCGTTCTCGCCGTCGGCCAGAACAGCGCCGCAATGACGGCAAAGCCGTGCCGAGATCGCCTGCGCTCGGCCTGCGGCGCGCCCCTGTTGATAGCGCCCGAAATCGATGACGTTGCGGGGTGACGTTATAGTTTTCTCAACCATTGTATCCTCACGGCCTGAGGCTGTCTTATCGCAGACAAGTTTCGATCAATCGTTCAGCGCACCGCTCAAATTTTAGCAGTGGAATTGAGGCAGGTTTCGGACGTCGGGAAAGGCCGGGAACCGCGGCTATTTGTTTAACGCGTTTTCTTTACGCGAACCGGTGCCCACTTCGCTTGAAAACGCTTTAGAGCCACTTTTTCCACTTGAACAGGAAGTACGGCACGATCGCCGCGGCGACCATCAGGACCAGTGCGTAGGGATAGCCGTGCGCCCATTCGAGTTCCGGCATCGCCTTGAAGTTCATGCCGTAGATCGAGGCGATCAGCGTCGGCGGCATCAGCACCACCGCCATCACCGAGAACAGCTTGATGATGTTGTTCTGCTCCAGATTGACGACGCCGAGCATCGCGTCCAGCACGAAGGTGATCTTGTTGGAGAGGTAGGAGGCGTGGTCGGTCAGGGAAGCGACGTCGCGCTGCATGGTCTTGAGCTGCTCGCGCATGTCCTTGGACCATTTGACGCCTTCCATGACCGCCGACAGGAAGGTGACGACGCGGCCGATCGAGACCAGGCTCTCGCGGACCTTCGAGGTCAAATCGCCCTTGCGTCCGATCGCCTGCAGGATCTGCGAATACTGCTTGGCGTGGCCGTGGCGCTGCTGTTCGGGTTCGAAGATGTCGTGGGAAACCTGGTCGACGTCGGCGCCGGCGCGCTCCAGAATGTCGGCGCAGCGGTCGATCACGGCGTCGAGCAGCTCCATCAGCACCATTTCGCCGGTGATGCCGGACGCGCATGACCGCGCCAGCTTGTTCTCGACCAGCGCAAACGGCTTCGGTTCATCGTAACGCACGGTCACCAGGCGGTGGCCGGTGAGGATGAAGGTGACGGCCGTGGTCCGCGGCATATCGGTATCGGAATGGCACATCAGCGTCGCGGTCATGTAGCGTGCGCCGTTCTCGATGTAGAGCCGGCTGGAAATCTCGATTTCCTGCATGTCCTCCCGGGTCGGCACCGCGATGCCGGCCAACCGCTCCACCGCGTGATCCTCCGCCGCCGTCGGCTTCACCAGGTCGATCCAGACCGCGGCTTCCGGCAGGGCCGCCGGGTCCGTGACCTGGGCCTTCCTGAGGGCGGTTTCCGAGGGGACGTACACCGAGAACATGGGCAACTCCGGAACAGGGCACAAACCGTACCCAACGGCACTAAACGCGATTCTGACAAGCGCTTCATGACTGGGGTATTAATCGCCAGTCCCGATTTGTGGCGGTGGGGTGGCGGCAGCGTGACCTTGATTCGGCGGCGGCGCCACCCCTGCCCAAGAATCGACCCCAAACCGCAAAACTTGCGGCATAAAAGCCACAGGCAGCGTCCCGCAGTGCCGAACGGCCACGCAAGCACTGGAGTAATTGCCGGTTTTTGTCGATAATGAGATTAATGGAATCGTCGCGTTTGAGGCGCAGATTTGCCGCCGCGAACGCAGAGCTTTCGATTGGAAGTAAACATGTCGTCGCTGAAAGCTACATTGGGTATCCTTGCTGCCAGCCTGATGTTGTCAGGCTGCATCCAGGGCGCCACTTACGAAGCGACCAACACCCAGAATTTCAAGCCGCGCGACAAGGAACTGCTGGCCAAGGTTTCCTACGTGAAGACCCCGGTTCCGGAGGCTTTCCGCCGCGCGATCGTCGACTATCACCGCAAGGAAGCGCCCGGCTCGATCGTGGTCGATTCCGACAACCACTATCTCTATCTGGTTCAGGCCAACGGCAAGGCGATCCGCTACGGCATCACCGTCGGCGAAGAAGCCATGGCTTGGTCGGGCATCGCCAAGGTCGGCAGCAAGACCGAGTGGCCGCCGTGGCATCCGACCCCGGGTGAGATTTCGCGTCTCGGCGTGCCGAAGTTCGTGGCGCCGGGCCCGGACAATCCGATGGGCTCGCGCGCGCTCTATCTCTACTCCGGCGGCAAGGACACGCTGTTCCGTATTCACGGCACCAACCAGCCGGAATATATCGGCGCATCGATTTCGTCGGGCTGCATCCGCCTGACCAACGAGGACGTCATCGATCTCTATGACCGCGTCGGCCTCAATACGGTCGTGGTGGTGCTGGAGCCGAAGCACGGCGACTCGCCGTTCAATTCGCAGATGGCGCTGCAGGGCGGCGGCAACAACGTCCAGTAATCGCGTCGCAGCTTTCGAGCGAGATCAAAAGCGCCGGTTTTACCGGCGCTTTTTTGTTGCCGGCTTTTTTGTTGCCGGCTTGGCGGGCTCCGGTTCGGCCTTATCCTGTTTCGCGGCTTCCGCCGGTGCGGCGGCTTCGGGCTTGGCATTATCAGGCTTGGCTCCGTCAGACTTGGCGGCAACCTCGCGCGGCGGCGCGTCGTCGGGGCGTATCGCCGGCAACAGCGGTGCTATCTGCGGCAGCGGGTCCAGCACGTCCCACTGACAGATCCGGTAGTTGTTGCGCCGTTCCATCAGGTCGAGATGGATGTGATCTTCATGATACCAGTCCGAGCTCGGGCCGAGCACGGTCGAGAACCGCGCGCAGACCGAATGCAGCACGGTCTCGCGCACGGCCCGCGGCACCGTGCGGTCGGTGAGCGAGATCGAGCGGCCATTGGCGAGTTTGAGTGCGCGAACATCGAGCGCATTGGCGCGACCATGCTCGGAGAGTCTGGCGCCGACGATCCGGTTACGGCCGCGGCATTCGAACGAGTCGAAATTGTCGAGATCGGAAATCGTGCTGCCAAGGCTGACCGCGAGCGGCGCGATGTCGGTGCGGATCCAATCGGCCAGCTCCGAGGCCATGGCGCAACGCAGGATCGCGGCGGGCTTCACCGCTACCCGCCGCTGGTCCGGCAGCACGATCGCCTCGAGCCGCACCAGATCCTCGCCGCCGCAGCCGCCGGCGCCATGGATGTCGGGAATGCTGGGGGCGATGGCGATCGCTTCCGTCAGCGCCTGCCGGCAGGCCGAGGCTTGCGGCGCTGGCGGCGGTGAAGGCGCCGTCGCGGGTGCGGCCTGCTCGGCGGGCTTGCCGGCCTGGGGCGCCTGCGGTTCGGCGGCCGCGGGGCCTGTCCTTGTCGCTGTCTCGGCCGCCGGCGCATCGTCCGGACGCGGCCTCGGCAGCGGCACCGCCGCGCGGCGTACGCTGCCACGCAGCCTTTCTCCCCTTGGCTCTCTCCTTGGGGAGCCAACGCCGAACAGGTCGCCCCACGGCGCCGGGCGGAAACCCTTCGCGGCGTGGACCGGCCCTGCCTGCGCGCCGAGCAGGAGCAGCACAGCCGCAGCGGTAACCATTGCCGCCTGGTTGCGGCCAAAGGCGCCAGAAGCCCATTTTCGGCTTGCTTTCTCCGCGCTACAGTTCATGTCAATTCCATGATCTCACACCAGACCACCAGCACTTTGGCGGGATCATGCGGGAGCGAATAACCATCGGGAGGAACGTGCGTATGCTCGGATTGATGCAAGACTGGCCTTTGCTCTGCCACCGGATTATCGAACACGCGGCGAAGTATCACGGGACGCAGGAAGTCGTTACGCGGTCGGTCGAAGGTCCCATTCATCGCACCAATTACGCCGAAATTCATGCCCGCGCCCTGAAAGTCTCGCAACGGCTCGAACGCGACGGCATCAAACTCGGGGACCGCGTCGCCACCATCGCCTGGAACACCTGGCGCCACCTCGAAGTCTGGTACGGCATCATGGGGATCGGCGCGATCTGCCATACCATCAATCCCCGCCTTTTCCCCGACCAGATCGCCTGGATCATCAACCATGCGCAGGACCGCGTGGTGATGGTCGATATCACCTTCGTGCCGGTGCTGGAAAAGATCGCCGCCAGCCTGCCGAGCGTCGAACGCTACATCGTGCTCACCGACAAGGCCCATATGCCGCAGACCACGCTGAAGAACGCGGTCGCCTATGAGGACTGGATCGCGGAAGCGGACGGCAAGTTCCAGTGGAACAACTTTGACGAAAATACCGCCGCCGCGATGTGCTACACGTCGGGCACCACGGGCGATCCCAAGGGCGTGCTGTATTCGCACCGTTCCAACGTGCTGCACGCGCTTTTGGCCAATTCGAAGGATGCGCTGGGCACCTCGGCCGCCGACACCATGCTGCCGGTGGTTCCGCTGTTCCACGCCAATTCGTGGGGCATCGCGTTCTCCGCGCCCTCGATGGGCACCAAGCTGGTGATGCCCGGCCCGAAGCTCGACGGCGCCTCGGTCTATGAACTCTTGGATACCGAGAAGGTCACCTTTACCGCGGGTGTGCCGACCGTCTGGCTGATGCTGCTCAACCACATGGCCGCCGGCCACCTGAAACTGCCGCATCTGCGCATGGTGGTGTGCGGCGGCTCGGCGATGCCGCGCTCGATGATCAAGTCGTTCGTCGACATGGGCGTCGAGGTCCGCCACGCCTGGGGCATGACCGAGATGAGCCCGCTCGGCACGCTCGCCACATTGAAGCCGCCCTTCGACACACTCGAGGGTGAAGCCCGGCTCGATATCCTGCAGACGCAGGGCTACCCGCCCTACGGCGTCCAGATGAAGATCACCGACGATGCCGGCAAGGAGTTGCCGTGGGACGGCAAGACCTTCGGCCGGCTCAAGGTCTCGGGCCCTGCGATCGCAAAGGCCTATTTCCGCGTCGATACCGATATCCTCGACGATGAAGGCTATTTCGACACCGGCGACGTCGCGACCATCGACGCGCACGGCTACATGCGGATCACCGACCGCTCCAAGGACGTCATCAAGTCCGGCGGCGAATGGATTTCGTCGATCGACCTGGAAAACCTCGCCGTCGGCCACCCCGCGGTCGCGGAAGCCGCCGTGATCGGCATCCATCATCCGAAATGGGACGAGCGCCCGCTTCTGATCGTCCAGCTCAAGGCCGGCCAGAAGGCCACCCGCGAGGACATCCTGAAATACATGGATGGCAAGATCGCGAAGTGGTGGATGCCCGACGACGTCGCCTTCGTCGAGGGCATCCCGCACACCGCGACCGGCAAGATCCTGAAGACCGCGCTGCGCGACCAGTTCAAGGCCTACAGCTTCCCGAACGCGGCGGCGTAAGGCGAGAGGCGAATGGCGAGTGGGGAGTAGCGAATGGAGAAGTGGGGCCGGCTAAGGCCTCGTTTTTACCCTATTCGCCATTCGCTACTCGCTATTCGCCAACCTAATCTCCCTTGAAATTGCCGCAGGTCCGTGGTCTCAAGCGGGCTTATCGGCGGCCGGTGCCATTTGCCCGGCGACGCACCAACCCGGCAGATTTTGTTTATGGCCCGCAGGTTTTCCGCTCCCTATCAGTCGGAGCCCGTGTCCAGCCTCGCCACATGGGCGCGCAACCTCGCCATCTTCTCCGTGATCGCGGTCGTGGTCTCGATCCTGATCGTCCGCTTCGGCTTTCTCGAAATGAAGCCGGCGCTGGCGACGTTCTTCGGCGCGCTGGCGCTGGCTGTTCTGTCGATCCTGGTCGGCCTGGCTGCGTTTGCCGCGATCTGGCAGAACGGGTCGCGCGGCATGAGCCGGATCCTGCTGGCGCTCTTGATCAATGCGATCATTCTCGCCTACCCGGCCTATCTCGCCCTGCAATATCGCAAGCTGCCGCCGATCCACGACATCACCACCGATCCGATCGATCCGCCGCGCTTCGAGGCGCTGGCGCGGCTGCGCAGCGGCGAAGGCGCCAATTCCGCGGTTTATGCCGGCCTCTACTCGGCCGAGCAGCAGCGGCTGGCCTATCCCGATATCGAGACCGTGGAGCTCGAGGTCCCGCCGCAACGCGCTTACGACGTCACGCTCGCGCTGGTCACCAAGCGCAAATGGCTTGTCATCGACGAGCGCCCGCCGCAACCGCCGCGCCGCATCGGCCGTATCGAGGCGGTGGCGCGCACGCCGATCATGGGCTTCCGCGAGGACGTCTCGATCCGCGTCACCCCTGACGGCGACGATTCGCGCGTCGATATCCGCTCCTCGTCGCGCTATTTCGAAAGCGATCTCGGCAGCAACGCCGCCCGCGTCTCCAAGCTGATCGACGACATCAACACCGCCGTCGACAACGCCAACGCCAAGCCGGCCACGAAGAAGCCGCCGACACCGGCCAAGGCCCAGGCAAAGACGGTGAAGAAGTAGTAGCCGTCATTCCGGGGCGATGCGTCAGCATCGAACCCGGAATCTCGAGATTCCGGGTTCATCGCTGCGCGATGCCCCGGAATGACAGAGCAGTCACGCCATCCGATAGGTCCCGCCGATCACCGGATCGCCGTCGGTTGCGACCACCCCGCGGGCGACCAGATCTTCCAGATGCGCCAGCACGGAATAGCCGGCGGCGGTGGTCAGCCGCGGGTCGAGGCCGATATAGATCGCGCGCACCATGGTCGGAATGTCGGCATCGCCCTTGGCGAGACGGTGCAGGATCGAGGCTTCACGGGCCTTGCGATGCCGCGTCAGGAAGCGGACGTAACGCGGCCCTTCCGGAATCTCCGGTCCGTGGCCGGCGAAATACAAATCCTCCGCGCGCCGCTCCAGGCGTTCCAGCGAGGCCATGTAGTCGATCATCGATCCATCCGGCGGCGCCACGATCGAGGTCGACCAGCCCATGACGTGGTCGCCGACGAAATTGATCTTCCGCTCGGGCCAGGCGAACGCCAGATGATTGGCGGTGTGGCCCGGCGTCGCCACCGCTTCCAGCGCCCACCCCTGCCCTTCGACGGTGTCGCCGTTCTTGACCTCGATGTCCGGCCGAAAATCGCGGTCGGCGCCGGATTCCGGATTGTGCTTCTCGCTTTCGAAGCGCGGCCGCGAGGCGCGATGCGGCCCCTCGGCGTAAACCGGCGCACCGGTGGCAGCCTTGATCCGCGCGGTGTTCGGCGAGTGGTCGCGATGGGTATGGGTGACCAGAATATGTGTCACGGTCTCGCCGCGCACTGCATCCAGCAACGCCTTGGCATGGGCCTCGTCGTCGGGACCGGGATCGATGATCGCGACCTTGCCCTTGCCCACGATGTAACTGACCGTGCCGGTGAAGGTGAACGGGCTCGGGTTGTTGCACAGCACCCGCCGCACGCCGGGGCGTGCTTCTTCGACCACACCCGGCTTCAGCGGGAAGTCGCGGTTGAACGGGATGTCGTCGTTGTCGGCCATGGGGTGCCCGTGTGATTTGTGGGTTCTTCGATCTCGTCATGCCCGGCCTTGTGCCGGGCATCCACGTCTTGGCGGCAAAGGAAGTCGTGGATGGCCGGGTCAAGCCCGGCCATGACGAAATATGGGATTAGGTTGCTACGAGCACGACGGCCGCGGGATTTAAGAAAACGCCTGAATGCCGGTGATCGCCCGGCCCAGGATCAGGGCATGGACGTCGTGGGTGCCTTCATAGGTGTTGACGGTTTCCAAATTCGCGGTGTGGCGCATCACATGATATTCGATCTGGATGCCGTTGCCGCCGTGCATGTCGCGCGACACCCGCGCGATGTCGAGCGACTTGCCGCAATTGTTGCGCTTGACGATCGAGATCATCTCTGGCGCCATCTTGCCCTCGTCCATCAGCCGGCCGACGCGGAGCGAGGCCTGCAGCCCGAGCGCGATTTCGGTCTGCATGTCGGCGAGCTTCTTCTGCACCAGTTGCGTCGCCGCCAGCGGCCGGCCGAACTGCTTGCGGTCGAGCGTGTACTGCCGGGCACGGTGCATGCAGTCCTCGGCGGCGCCGAGCACGCCCCAGGAAATGCCGTAGCGGGCGCGGTTGAGGCAACCGAACGGGCCCTTCAGGCCGGACACGTTGGGCAACAGCGCACTCTCCGGCACCACCACGCCGTCCATCACGATCTCGCCGGTGATCGAGGCGCGCAACGAAAGCTTGCCGCCGATCTTCGGCGCCGACAGGCCCTTCATGCCCTTCTCGAGGATGAAACCACGGATCTGGTTATCATGTGCGGCCGACTTCGCCCAGATCACGAAAACGTCGGCGATCGGCGCGTTGGAGATCCACATCTTGCTGCCGGTGATCCGGTAGCCGTCGGAAACCTTCTCGGCGCGGGTCTTCATGCCGCCGGGATCGGAGCCGGCATCCGGCTCAGTCAGGCCGAAGCAGCCGACCCACTCGCCGGTCGCGAGTTTCGGCAGGTATTTCTTGCGCTGGTTCTCGTCGCCATAGGCGTAGATCGGGTGCATCACCAGCGACGACTGCACCGAATTCATCGAGCGATAGCCGGAATCGACGCGCTCGATCTCGCGGGCCACCAGGCCGTAGGCGACGTAGCTCGCATTGGCGCAGCCATATTCTTCCGGCAGCGTGATGCCGATCAGGCCGAGCTCGCCCATCTCGTTGAAGATCTCGCGGTCGGTCTTCTCTTCAAGGTAGGCCTTGGTGACGCGCGGCAGCAGCTTGTCCTGCGCATAGGCGCGCGCGGTGTCGCGGATCATGCGCTCGTCTTCGGTGAGCTGCTCGTCGAGCAGGAACGGATCGTCCCACTGGAAACCGGCGGCAGTCGGCTTGTCCTTGGTCTGAGGGCGCACGCTCATGAAAATCCCTTTCGCATCGTCCTTGCGGAATTGGGCACTAAACTAAAGGTCTATGAGGGGAATCGCAAATCTTTCCCTGCGTCATTCCCCGGTGCGCAATTCCGCACCTGGGGGCACGAAGCGAACCCCAGGGGTGAGGTCTGGTGCTAACGCACCATCCCGGAATGACGTTGCCTCTAATCTTCCAGCTTCTCGTTCGAGACGATCTCGATACCGAAACCGGACAGTCCCTTGTAGTCGTGCACCGAGGACGTCAAATGCCGGATCGAGGTAATGCCGAGATCGCGCAGGATCTGCGCGCCGACGCCGACTTCGCGCCATTGCCTGTTGCGATCGGCTTCGGCCGACTTCTGCTCGCCGACCGGCTCGACGGGAACCCCGGCAGCACCGTCGCGCAGGTAAACCAGCACGCCGCGGCCAGCCTGCTTGAAGTGGTTGAGCACGACCTGCATGCGGGCCTGCCCGGTGAAGAGATCCTTGACGATATTGGGCTTGTGCAGCCGCGTCAGGACGTTCTTGCCGTCGCCGATGCCGTTATAGACAAACGCGGCATGCGCGATCTCGTCGAACGGGGAACGGTAGGCGTAGCCCTGCAGTGGCCCGATCGGGCTCTCCGTCGTAAAGGTCGCAACCCGCTCGATCAGCTTCTCGCGCGCCTGGCGGTAAGCGATCATGTCAGCGATCGTGACGTGCTTGAGCTTGTTGGTGGCGGCGAATCTGACGACCTGCTCGCCCTTCATCACCGTGCCGTCGTCGTTCATCAACTCGCTGATGACGCCGACCGGCGGCAGGCCGGAAAGCTTGCAGAGGTCGACCGCGGCCTCGGTATGGCCGGAGCGCAAGAGCACGCCGCCGTCGCGGGCGATCAGCGGGAAAATATGACCAGGCCGGGCAAAATCATTGGCGCCGGCATTGGGATTGGCGAGCGCGCGGCAGCAGGAGGCGCGTTCGTCCGCCGAGATACCGGTGCCGCCGTCCGGCTTGTAGTCGATCGAGACGGTGAAGGCGGTGGTGTGGTTTGAATCGTTATGCGCCACCATCGGATCGAGCCGCAGCCGGCGGGCGTCGTCCTGGGTGATCGGCGCGCAGACGATGCCGGAGGTGTGACGGATGATGAACGCCATCTTCTCGGCGGTACACAGCGAGGCGGCGACGATCAAGTCGCCCTCGCCCTCCCGGTCTTCGTCATCGGTGACGACGACGAGTTCGCCATTGGCAAAGGCTTGCAGAACTTCCTGGATGGTATCGGGCATTTTCTCGATTTCTCGCCTGGTGCAGGGAGTGCATTAGCCGGACTCCAAGGCCCGCGCCAGCGTCAAAAATGCCCCGCGCCAGCATCAATACGCAGGGCAGCAAGTCGCGGAAGGGGATTGGCGGAATGGCCATGCTGCGACAGGGGCGGAGCCGGAAAAATCATTGACGAGGTCCGGTCCCAATCGCCATGGTCCCAGCCATAAAAACAAGAAGCAGGCGTCGGGTAGAAACATGAAGCGTTTTCAATCGAATTTCCGTCAGGCGGCATGGGCCGGGATCGTCATGCTGGCAACCGTCGCGGGACTATCGTCCCCCGCTCACGCCGCCGATGAGTGGCCGACCCGGGACATCACGTTCTACGTCCCCTACGCGCCGGGCGGCTCGACCGACCCGATCGGCCGCAAATATGCCGAGCTGCTGGAGAAGCAACTCAAGGTCAAGGTGATCGTTGAGAACAAGCCGGGCGCGTCCGCGACCATCGGCACCGGCGCGGTGATCCGCGCCACCCCCGATGGCTACACCATCGGGCTCGGCTCCAGTTCGTCGCTGGCCTACCAGCCGCTGGAGATGAAGGGCCTCGTCTGGAAATCGGCAAACGACTACCAGTCGATCGCCAAATTGTCCGATCTGCCGGTCATCCTCGCGGTGCCGGCAGACTCGCGCTGGAAGACGCTGGATGATTTCCTCGCGGAAGCCAAAGCCAATCCACGCAAGCTCAAGGTGTCGGTATCCGGCCTGCGCTCGATCAACGACATCGTCATTCAGCAGCTCAACAAGCTGTCGGGCCTGCGGATCGTCACCGTGCCGTTCACCGGCGGCGGCGGCGAGGCGACGCTGGCGGCACTCGGCGGCCGCGTCGACGGCTCCTCGGGCTTTGCGCCCGGCATGAAGGGCCAGATCGACGCCGGCAAGCTGCGCGTGCTCGCGGTGTTCCAGCAGGGCAAATACGACCTGCTGCCGGACGCCAAGCCGATCGGCGAGACGCCCTGGAAAGATACCTTTCCGGTCGGCTACTACGTGATTGCGCCGAACGGCCTGCCGAAGCCGATCCTCGAAAAGCTGACGGCGGTCTCCAAGGCCATCGTCGAGAGCGACGAGTTCAAGAGTTTTCTGAAAGCCAACGGCTATACCTCCGATCCCAAGATCGGCGACGACATGAAGCAGGAGCTGGCCGCCTACGACGCCAAGTTCCGCGACGTCATCAAATTCCTGGATGACGACAAGTGACACCGACAACAAGTTTCGGGCTGCCGCGGGCACGGCGGCTGATCGGCCTGCTCGCGCTGCTGCTGGCCGCCGTCTATGTAGCGGACGCCTGGCAGACGCTGTCGGTCGGGCGCTGGCACAAGCCGGGGGCGGCGATCTTCCCGATCGCGGTCGGCCTGCTGCTCGCGATCTCGGCCATATCGGTCCTGCTCGAAAGGCACGGCGGCGCCGACGATCCGATGCCGGCCACCTTCGCGCTGCCGGCCGGCGCCGACCTGCGCCGGCTGCTAAAGGTGCTGGCGGCGTTTGCGCTCTACTTCCTGGCGATGCCTCTCCTCGGCAACATGATCGCGTCGGCGCTGTTTCTGCTGGAGAGCATGTGGCTGCTGTCAGACGATCCCAAGCGATCAGTCGTGCGACTTGCGATCTACGCGGTCGTGATCGCGCTCAGTTTCGAACTGTTTTTCGTCCGGCTGTTGAAGGTCCAGATGCCCGGCGGGCTGTTCAAGCAATGGCTGTTTTAGCATGAACTCCCTCCAGGGCCTGCTCTACGGACTGCATATCGCGGCAACCCCCGCCAACCTGCTCGCGGCCTTTGTCGGCGCGTTTGCGGGGACGGCGATCGGGGTACTGCCGGGGCTTGGGCCGGTCGCCGGCGTGGCGCTGATCCTGCCGCTGACGTTCTCGCTCGATCCGACCGCGGGCCTGATCATGATGGCCGGCATCTTCTACGGCTCGATGTATGGCGGCTCGACCACGGCGATCCTGCTTAACATTCCCGGCGAGTCCGCCTCCGTCGTGACCGCGATCGACGGCTACCAGCTCGCCAAGAAGGGCCGCGCCGGGGCGACGCTGACCATCGTCGCGGTCGGCTCGTTTGTCGGGGGCACGCTGGCGGTCGTCGGCGTCATGCTGTTCTCGTCGTCGCTGGCCAATCTCGCGATCCTGTTCGGCCCAGCGGAGTTCTTTGCGCTTACCGCGGGCGGCCTGATCGTGATGTCGCGGATCTCGGGCGGTACGCTGGCATCGGCATTGCTGCCGATGACGCTCGGGCTGATGCTGGGGACGATAGGCCAGGAAGCCGTCACCGGCGAGACGCGTTTCACGTTCGATCTTCCAGACCTCGCCGAGGGCGTGTCGCTGGTGCCGGTCGTGGTCGGGCTCTATGGATTCGCCGAGCTGATGCTGCTGGTCGAGGACAAGGCGCACGCCGCCAACCGGCCGGAATCCGTGAAAATGCGCGACCTGCTGCCGACCCGCACCGAGTGGAAACGCGCGGTGCCGTCGTGGTTGCGCGGCACGTTCTTAGGCTTTCTGTTCGGCCTGGTGCCGGGGCCAGCGGCGACGCTGGCGTCTTTCGCCTCTTATCGCCTCGAAAAGGCGACCTCGAAATATGCCGACGAAATCGGCTCCGGCGCCATCGAAGGCGTCGCCGGCCCCGAAGCTGCCAATAATTCCGCCGCCACCGCCTCGCTGGTGCCGCTGCTGGCGCTCGGCATTCCCTTCACGCCGATCGCAGCATTGATGATCTCGGCGATGCTGGTGCAGGGCATCCAGCCCGGGCCGCTGCTGATTACCCAGCATCCGGAAATCTTCTGGGGCCTGATTGCATCCGCCTATATCGGCAACGTTATGCTGCTGGCGCTGAACATCCCGATGGTCGGCGTCTGGGTCAGCCTGCTCCGGATTCCACATTACCTGTTCATTCCGCTGCTGCTGGTGCTGTCGGTCATCGGCACCTACAGCGTCCGCAACAGCATCTTCGACGTCTGGGTGCTGCTCGCCGCCGGGGTCGTCGGCTACGCCTTCAACAAGATGAAATTCCAGCTCGCGCCTTTGGTGGTCGGCCTCATCCTCGGCCCCAATATCGAAAAGCACTTTCGCGAGGCGCTGTTCCTCAGCGACGGCGATCCCTGGATCTACGTGCAAAGCCCGATCGCAATCACGGTCTGGCTGCTGGTCGCGGCGATCCTGATTGCCGGCTTCATCGCCCGCCGGCGCGCCGCGTTTGCCGACGCGATGGCGCAGGAGAGCAGCCTTTAAAAGCGTTTTCAAGCGAAGTGGACACCGGTTCGCGTGAAGAAAATGCGTTAAAAAAGAATCTAGAGCCGTTACGGCAGTACCTCGCGGCGTTCGGCAAGCACCGCATCGGTTTCCGCGCGCTTGTCTTGCAACAAACCCGCCTGCGCGGCCTCGATCACCTTGTACAACTGGTGGGCGTCGCTCAGCCGCGTCACCGTCACGTAATCGGCACCGGCCTCGTAGAGATCGGTGACGTCGGATAGCAGTTCCGCGGTCGCGACAATCTTCGCGGTCGGGTTGAGCGAACGCACGTGCCGGACCAGTTTTTCGTTGTCGGCGCCCTTCAGCAGCGAGTTCGGGATGCTGAGAATGATCAGTTCGGACTTGGCGACCCCCGCATGCAACAACGTATCCACGTTGCTGATGTCGCCATAAACCACATGCATGCCGCGATCCGTCAACGTCCGGAACACGACGGGATTGAAGTCGATCACCGTGATCTGTTCAAGGACCGAGGGATTGCGGCTTTCAATCTCGCTCAACAGCGCGCTGGCGGCGCGGAAAAAGCCGAGAATGACGATCCTGCGGGCTTCGCCGTGGCCGCCCTCGTGGTCGGCATCGGCATCGTGGGCCATCGTCCAGATCGCGAAGCCCGATCCGCTTCAACGGCCCGATCAGGCCCCGCGTGACCTGATCGCTGCGCGCCATCACAAAGGTGCTCAGCACCGCCAAAATCACGAAAGCAAACGACGCGGCGCTCGACGTCGCGGTCGAGATATGGTTGGCGGCAACGCCGGTCTGGATCACGACCAGCGAGAATTCGGAGATCTGCGCCAGATTGATCGCCGGCAGCAGGCTTGCGCGCAGGCCCTGCTTCATCAGATACAGCGGCGTGAACGTCGTCACGACGCGACTGACCACCGTGAAGGCGGCGATCAACAGCGCCAGCCCGATCACGGAAAGTCCGGGAATAGGGATGGTCATGCCGAGCGCGACAAAGAACAGCGTGATGAAGAAATCGCGCAGCGTCGTCACCTTGGCGGTGACGTCGAGCGCATAGGGGAAGGTCGACAGCGACACGCCCGCCACCAGCGAGCCCATTTCGCGCGACAGATGCAGTCTTTCGGCGATCTCGCCGATCAGGAAACACCAGGCCAGCGCGCCCAGCAGGATCAGTTCCGGCCGCCGCGCAATCTGGTGGAACAGCCGCGGCAGCACATAGCGGCTCAGCACCAGCGCGGTCGCCACCAGCACCCCGACCCGGCCGATCGAGAGCAGGATCACGCTGACCTGCAGATTGTCGAGGCTCGGCTGCACCGCCAGGAACAGGATCGCAAAGATGTCCTGCAGCACCAGCACGCCGAGCGTGATGCGCCCAGGCAGCGTGTCGAGCTCGCGCTTCTCGTACAACACCTTGACGATGATGACCGTGCTGGAAAGCGCGCAGGCGACGCAGAGATACAGCGCGTCGAAATGGCCGCTGCCCATCGACAGCCCGATCCCCAGGAAGAACAGGATCCCGAGCAGGCAGCCGCCGATCAATTGGCCGCCCGCGGCAAACAGGATGACCTTGCCGGCGCGCACGATCTTTTTGAGGTCGATTTCCAGCCCGATCATGAACAGCATGAAGATCAGGCCGAGTTCGGAGATGACGGCGATCGATTCCTGGGACTTGACCCAGCCCATGCCGAATGGACCTATGAAAAACCCGGCGATAAGGTAGGCCAGGATCAGCGGCTGCCGGGAGAAATGGGCCAGCAGGCCGAGCACCCAGGCGAACAGGATGCATAAGGTGATATCGCCAATGAGTTCGTGCATGATTCCGGACTTTTCCTGCCCGCAACCTAGTGGCCCCGGCGCTGGGGTCAAACGAGCAATGTGTCACATCCGCGCAGCGGGCTTTATTCTCGCGATTCTGACCACCCTGTCGATCCATACCTCGACCGCCCGAGCCCAGGCTGCGGGCTCGATCGAGCAAAACTTCGCCGGTTCCCTCACCGCCATGCCTGCGGAAAACCTCACCGTTTCCGGGGCATTTTACGTGCCGGTCTATTCCAGCGTATCGATGAGCGCTGGCCGGCTGCGGGGCGACTTTTCGGTGACGCTCAGCATTCACAACGCCTCGGAAACCAAGTCCCTGGTGCTGAAGCGGATCGGCTATTTCGACACATCGGGGAAAATGGTGGACAGCTACCTCAAGGCGCCGGTCGCGCTGAAACCGTTCGCGACCATCGAGGTCTTCATCGCCGCGACCGACGTGCGCGGCGGCACCGGGGCCAATTTCGTGGTCGACTGGGCGGCCACCGGCGAGATCGCCGAGCCTGCGGTCGAGGCGCTGATGGTCGGCAGCGTCGGCCCCGGGCATTATGCCTTCATCAGCCAGGGGCGCCCGATCAAGGTGATCGGCAAGAACTAGCCTGCAAGAACTAACCTGTAAGAACTAACCTAAGCGCAACCAGCCGGAAGGCCGGAGCAACCGGCCTTCTCAACAAGAAACAACGGGAGTGAACATCCATGTCGACCGCGGCACCTTTCGATTTTGCAGCCCTGTTGCCTGCCGGATTGCCGGCGCCGGCGGCGCGGTGGACCGGCCTTGCCAAATACAGCTTCGTCGGCGGCAACAATGATCCCGACCAGGTGCCGGTCGAGGGCCTGATCGATGCGGTCAATGCGGTGCTCCGGCGCGAGGGCAAGACGCTCGCGACCTATGGTCTGGCGAGCGGCCCGCAGGGCTATCGCCCGCTGCGCGAATTCCTCACGACAAAGCTCAAGCGCGACGCCGGCATTACCTGTGCCGCTGACGACATCATGATCGTGTCGGGCTCGCTGCAGGCCCTCGACCTCGTCAACCAGACCTTGCTGGCGCGCGGCGACACCGTGCTGATCGAGCAGGAGAGCTATCAGGGCGCCATCAACCGGCTGACACGGCTTGGCGTCAAGGCGGTCGGCATTCCCCTCGACGACGGCGGCATGCGGATGGACGCGCTGGCGGCTGTTCTGGCCGATCACAAGGCCCGCGGCATCACGCCGAAATATATCTACACGATTCCGACCGTGCAGAACCCGACCGGCACCATCATGCCCGAGAAGCGGCGCGCGGAGATGCTGAAACTGTCGCAGCAATACGGCGTGCCTGTTTTCGAGGACGATTGCTACGCCGATCTGATCTGGACCGGCGAGCGGCCGCCGGCGATCTATGCCATGAGCCAGCACGCCAACGTCATTCATATCGGCTCGTTTTCGAAATCGATCGCCCCGGCGCTACGGGTCGGCTTCATCGTCGCGCCCTGGGCGATGATGTCGCGGATGCTGGCGCTGAAAACCGACGCCGGCTCCGGCGCATTGGAGCAGATGGTGCTGGCGGAATATTGCGCACCGCACTTTTCCACCCATGTGCCGAAGCTGACGCGCGGCCTGCGCGCCAAGCTCGATACGCTGATGGAGGCGCTGAACGAACAGTTCGGGACTGCGGCGGAATTCGAGGACCCCAAGGGCGGCATCTTCCTGTGGGTCAAACTGCCCGACAATGTCGATACGCTGAAACTGTATCAGGCCGCGCTGGCCGCCGGCGTTGCCATCAATCCGGGGCCGGAATGGTCGACCGACAAGGCCCATTCCGGCAGCCGGCTGCGGCTGTGCTTTGCCAGCCCCTCGCACGACCAGATCCGCGAGGGCGTCGCCGTGCTCGCCGACGTCTGCCGCAAGGAGTTCGGCGTGCCGGAACGCAGCGCCAATGTGGAGAAGCGGGCGCGGACTTGAACCGGTCGGTTTTGACGAGATCGCGCACCGTCACAATATAGCGCCCCGAGCGCAGACAGGATTTTGGGAATGGCCGGGGCGCAATCGCAGCATCGCACGGGGATTGCCCTTGTCGTCGCAGCTGCCGTGGCGTGGAGCACCGCGCCGTTCTTCACGCGGCTGCTTCCGTTCGACTCCTGGACCATCCTGTTCTGGCGGGGCCTGTTCGGCGCAGCGATGATCGCCGCCATTCTGGTGCTGCTGCAGGGCTGGAGTGGCCTGCGGGACTTCACCCGGATGGACAGAACCGGCTGGCTCGTCGCTGCGCTGTCGACGCTGGGCATGGTGTGCTTCATCCCATCCCTGCAACTGACCAGCGTATCGAACGTCGCGATCATCATCGCAACCGGCCCGTTCGTCACCGCCGCACTCGCCTGGGTCTGGCTTCGGGAAGTGCCACGGCTGCGGACCACGCTGGCAAGCATCGTGGCGCTCTGCGGCATCGCCATCATCGTCGGCGGCGCACGGCTTGGTTCCGACTTTCTTGGCATCGCGCTGGCCGTCATCATGACGGTGGCGATTGCCGCGATGACAGTCATTGTCAGGCAGCACAGAAACACATCGATGGTCGCCGCCGCGGCGCTGTCGAATATCCTGGGCAGCGTCGTCAGCATTCCCTTGGCTCAGGGCATCGCCGCCATCACCGCGCACGACTTGTTCATTTTCGCGATGTTCGGGTTCTGCCAGGTCGCGCTCGGCCTCTCGCTGTACATGCTAGGCTCGCGCCTGCTGCCCTCCAGCCAGGCCGCCCTGATCGCCACGCTGGAGACGCCGCTGATGCCGTTCTGGGTATGGCTGGCGTTCCAGGAGGCCCCTGCCCCGCGGGCCCTTATCGGCGGCGCGCTGGTGATGGGTGCCGTCATCGCCGACATCGTCGGCGATCACCGGGAGCAGAAGCAAGCAGCCTGAACGCCGTTACCGCACCGCGAACGGTGCCTGATACGGCCGGCCGAACGGCACGCCGTTGATGACAGTCTGTACGGGTTTGAGCAAAGCCTTGCCGTCGCGCTTGTTGTTGCGGGTGTCGAGGAACGAAACCGGCCCCTCCACCAGGTCCATGATGGCGAGGTCGCCGGGCGCACCAACCTGCAGCGTGCCGATCTTGGCGGCGCGGTTGATGATCCTGGCCGGCGCCGTGGTCGCCATCGTCACCACCTGCTCCAGCGAAAAGCCCATCGCCATGAACTTGCTCATCACGTTCGGCAGATAGGGCACGCCGGGCGAGTTGCCGGAGAACACGTGGATGTCGGACGAGATCGTGTCGGGCGTGCAGCCGCCGGGGATCGCCACTTCCGCCACCGTGAAGTCGAAGCTGCCGCCGCCATGGCCGACGTCGAAAATGACGCCGCGCTGCTTGGCGGCGAGCGCCGCCGGCAACAACTTGCCGTCCTGCACGATGTTGGTGAACGCACCGGCATTGTTGGGGGCACCGGAATAGGCATGGGTCAGCACGTCGCCGGGCCGCAACAGGTCGAGTATCTCTGACATCAGCTCCCTGGTCTCGACGCCGCCGATATGCACCATCATCTTGGCCGGCCAGCCGCACATCTCGCAGGCCTGGATGCCGCGCTTCAGCGGCTCGAGGCCGTGCTTGTAGATGACGTTCTCCGACATCCGCACCTTGACGCCGATCAGGAAGTCCGGGTTTTCGGCGAGCGCCATGGCGCAGGCTTCGACCTGCGCGTTGTCGATATTGTAGAGCTCGGCCACCGGAAACGCCGACAATCCGTTGTTGGCGATATGAACGAAGGCGTAAATCCGCGCCCGCGATTGCGCCACGATGTAGCGGCGCAACGCCGCCAGATTGTTGACGCCGGCGTCGCCCGCCGACACCACCGTGGTCGTGCCCTGAAACTGCACCAGTTCGTCGGCGGGGATCCCGATCGCCGAGCCGTAGGGATAGACGTGGCAGTGCAGGTCGATCAGCCCCGGCGTCACCAGTTTTCCCGAAGCGTCGATCGACTTCGAAATGCGGGCGGCCGGAATCTCGTTTTCGATCGCCTCGATCACGCCCCAGCGAATGCCGATATCGCGCTTTCCCCGCAACGACTGGCTGGGGTCGAGCACGTCGCCGCCCTTGATCACGAGGTCGAACTTGTCGTTCGGTCCCATCGCGGCGCCGGCAGGACCGGCCATCGCGGCCACTGCCGCGGATCCGGTCAGGCTCAGAAAATCACGGCGAGAACACCCGGTCATGGCAACGCTCCCCCTGATATGTTTTTTATGGCGCGATGATGCGCCCGTGACCGGCGTTGCGCAAGCCGAGGCGCGGCGGCCAACTGCCGGCGCCCGCAAAAATGAATGCCCGCGCCGCTGGTCGGGCGGAGCGCGTTGCCCTAGGCTTTGGCGATCAGATCAAGGGCCGAAGAGCCCGACGGGAGGCGTCCATGATTTCAATGAGAGTTGCCGTGCTTGCGTTTGGCCTGGCTGCCTCTGGCGCAGCGTTCGCCGACGATCCGCTGCCCCGTGCCAAGCCCGAAGACGTCGGCATGTCCAGCGAACGGCTGGCGCGGATCGGCGAAACCCTGAAGGCCGATATCGCGGCGGGTCGAACGCCCGGCGCCGTCATCGCCATCGCACGCCGCGGCAAGCTCGTCGCGTTCGACGCCTATGGCTGGCGCGACAAGGCCGCCAATATCCCGATGACAACCGACACCATCTTCAACATCGCCTCGATGACCAAACCGATGACGGCGGTCGGCGGCCTGATGCTGTACGAACAGGGCAAGCTCCTGATCAACGACCCGCTCAGCAAGTATTTTCCGAAATTCACCAATATGCGCGTTGCGGTGCTCGACGGCGACGGGCTTGCCGGTTCCGTGGCCGCCGATCGCCCGATCACGATCCAGGACCTGATGCGGCATACCTCCGGATTGATCTACGGCGGGCGCGGCAACACGCCGGTGCACAAGATGTATCCGGCGGGCAGCGGCAATGCAGCGCGCGACTATGATGGTTCGGCCTTCATGGACAAGCTCGCCTCGCTGCCGCTGCTCTATCAGCCCGCAACGGTGTGGGACTACGGCTTCGGTCTCGATGTGCTCGGACAAACCATTGAGAAGATCAGCGGCCAGTCGCTCGGGCAATATCTGCAGGCCAACCTGTTCGCACCGTTGGGGATGACCGATACCGGCTTCTCGGTTTCGGCGGAAAAGGCCGCCCGCTACGCCAGGCCGCTGCCGGCAGATCCCGACACCGGTAAGCCGCAGGCACGCAGCCCCGAACTGACCCAGCCGCTCAAATTCGAATGCGGCGGCGGCTGCGCCGCGTCCACCGCGTCGGACTATCTGCGCTTTGCGATGATGCTGATGAATGGTGGACGCTCCGGCGAAGCCCGCCTGCTCGGACCCCGGACCGTCGCCTATATGCTTTCCGACCAGTTGGGCCCGAACATCAAAAATCTCGTCGGCAATGCCGATCCGACCCGCGCCGATTACGGCTTCGGTCTCGGCCTTGCGGTACGCACCACGCCCGGCGTGATCAGGATGATGGGCTCGGTCGGACAATTCTCATGGCCCGGCGCCAGCGGCACCGACTGGTGGGTCGATCCGAAGGAAGAGCTCGCGGTGGTCTATCTCTCCGCCGCACCTGGCCCGATCCGCTGGCACTACCGGCAGAAGATCAACGCGCTCGTCTATCAGGCGATCATGGATTGACATTGAAACGCACGGGCTTCACGCGCGTTAACGCTGACTGAACAGGCGTTCAGAAAACTGTTCACGTTCCAAGGGAACGATCGCATCACTGCGCTGTTACATCCTCGATTCCATTGAGGAGGACAGACATGAAGAAGCTTGGATATGTGTTGGCTGCGCTTGGCGCTATCGTCATCGCGGCGCCGTCGATTGCAAGTGCTGAGACTGTTGTGATCAAGCGTGGCGGCTATCACCATGGTTACGGCGCGCGCGCCGAATTCCGCGAGCACCGCGATCGTGGCTGGCATCGCGGCTGGGAGGGTCATCATCGCGACCGCGAGGTGGTGATCCGTAGGCATCGCGACTAAGGCTTTATCGCTGAAGGAGCCCGGTTCTGATTCAGAACCGGGCTCCTTGATTTTGTTGGACGCGTTTTCTTAACGCGAACCGGTACCCACTTCGCTTGAAAACGCTATGAACGGAAAATGGCTCCTCACGGAGCCATTTTTTGTTTGTTGCGTGTTCTTTGCCTGTGCGGGCGCCAGGACTCGCGTCAGGACCAGCGTTGCGAAAAATCTCAGTAGATTTCGAACAGGCCCGCGCCGCCCTGACCGCCACCGATACACATGGTGACGACGCCCCACTTGGCCTTGCGGCGGCGGCCTTCCTGCAGCAGGTGGCCGGTGAGACGCGCGCCGGTCATGCCGAACGGATGGCCGATCGCGATCGAGCCGCCATTGACGTTGTACTTCTCGGGATCGATGCCGAGCTTGTCGCGCGAGTAGAGGCACTGGCTGGCGAAGGCTTCATTGAGCTCCCAGAGATCGATGTCCTCGATCTTCAGGCCATGGCGCTTCAACAGCTTCGGCACGGCAAAGATCGGGCCGATGCCCATCTCGTCCGGCTCGCAGCCCGCCGCCGCCCAGGCGACGAAACGGCCCATCGGGTTGAGGCCGCGCTTTTCGGCATCCTTGGCTTCCATCAGAACGACCGCTGCCGCACCATCCGAGAGCTGGCTGGCGTTGCCGGCGGTGACGTATTTGCCGGGACCCTTGACCGGCTCGAGCTTGGCGAGGCCCTCGATGGTGGTGTCCGGACGGTTGCACTCGTCGCGATCGACGACGTAATCGACGATGCTTTCCGCCTTCGTCGCCTTGTCGACCACCTTCATCTTGGTCTTCATCGGGACGATTTCGTCCTTGAACTTGTTGGCCTGCTGGGCGGCCGCCATGCGGCGCTGCGATTCCAGCGAGTACTCGTCCTGGTATTCACGGCTGAGCTTGTAGCGCTCGGCGACGATATCGGCGGTGTCTATCATCGCCATGAAGATATCGGGCGCGGCCTTGAGCAGGTCGGGATCGATCGATTCCTTGGGCGAACCGCCGCCGGGGATCGAGATGCTTTCGACGCCGCCAGCCACGATGCAATCAGCGCCGTCCGAACGGATCGAGTTGGCGGCCATCGCGATGGTCTGCAGGCCCGACGAGCAGAAACGGTTCACGGAGACGCCGGCCGTCGACTTTGGCATGCCAGCCAGCAGCGCGGCCTGACGGCCGATGTTCGGCGCGCCATGCGCGCAATTGCCGAGATAGCAGTCTTCGACATAGTCCTTGGCGACGCCGGCGCGCTCGACGGCGTGCTTGATGGCGTGGGCCGCCATCGACATCGGAGGGGTAATATTGAACCCGCCACGGCCGGACTTTGCCAGTCCCGTGCGAGCATAGGAAACGACGACAGCTTCACGCATTTTAAAGACCTCCCTTGGATGCGGCCCAGTATGGACTGGACCACAGTCGGTGTGTAGCAAAAACCTTCAATTCCGGCGGACGGAAAAGGCGGGAATCGGCATCAATCCCAAGCCGGCGCGAAGCCGGGATTTACACAACGCTTGTCCTTCGGCAAGGCCGCGATGGCCGCCCGGTCGGCGTCGTCGAGCTGCACTTTCAGCGCATCGAGATTGGCTTGCTGGCTTTCGGCACGCGACGCCTTGGGAATCGCGGCGACGCCGTCCTGGTCGAGCAGCCATTTCAGCGCCACCTGAGCAGCACTGGCATTGTGCTTGCGGCCGATCGCAGCCAACGCCTCGTCCGTGGCCACCCGGCCCTGCGCCAGCGGGCAATAGGCCACCAGCGGGATCGATTTCGCAGTGAGAAACTGGCGCAGCGGCGTCTGGTCCAGCATCACATGGTATTCGACCTGGTTGCAGGCGATCGGGGCCTTAATCTCGTCGACCACAGTCTTCAACAGCGCGATGTTGAAATTGGCGACACCGATGGCGCGGGTGCGGCCCTCTTCCTTCAGCTTCATCAGCGTTTCAAAGATCGCCGGCAGGTTCATGTTCCGCGCCGGCCAATGCACCAGATAGAGATCGACATGGTCGAGCCGGAGCTTCTTCAGCGAAGCATCGAACGCCCCGCGGATCGCGTCCGGCGCCAGGTTCTCGTTCCAGACCTTGGTGGTAACGTGCAGGTCCTTGCGGGCGACCTTGGAAGCGGCCAATGCCGCGCCGATCGTCTCCTCATTGGCGTACATTTCCGCGGTGTCGAGGTGCCGGTAGCCCAGATCAAGCGCGCTCTCGACCGCCGCGCGGCAGGCATCGCCCTGCATGCGAAAGGTGCCGAGCCCGAGCTTGGGCAGGCTGATGCCCTGAGTCTTGATATTTTCCATGATGGCTCCTGAGGGAGGTAGGGCGCCGCATCCGTGGCAAAAGCCACGCGGACGGGTTTCATTGCGGGGAATAGGCCGCTATGGATAGCCTGCCGGCACGGCGCAGTGCAAATCAAGATCAGGTCAGGACGGCGATGGCGAGGGCGTTGCGACAGTGGCTCGAAACCCATGAACTGGCTGCGATCATCGCCGCCGTACTCGGCGTGATCGTGAGCCTTTCGCTCCTGCTCGTGGTCGGCGGCTACTTCCTGGTGACGCCCTGAACTCAGATATGCTGCGCCATGATCTGGCCGGGCCGCGCGTCCGGACGGGGCTCGATATCGACCGACCATAGATCGCGGTTGTCGACGTCCTTCAGCGTCACGGTCATGACTTCGGTTTTGCCGTCGATCGCGACATGGCCGAAAAACTGCAGCCCAAAACATGGCGCGAGATTTTCGCCCTGCTCCGCGCTACTACCCTTCTGGAACATCGCCTTGGGCCCGAAGGTATTGTCGAGGTCGCCGGGCGCCCAAGTGCCCGCATGCAGCGGGCCCGAGACGAATTCCCAGAACGGTTCGAAATCCTGACAGGCAGCGCGGTTCGGATCGTAATGATGCGCGGCCGTATAATGCATGTCGGCGGTCAGCCACACCGTGTTGCGGATGCCGGCGCGCTTCATGAACGACAACAGATCGGCGATCTCATGCTCGCGCCGCTGCGGCGGGCCGTCGCCGAGCGCGACGGCATCCTCGCTGATCAGGCCGATCGACATGTCGGCGGCGATCACCTTCCAGGTCGCGTTGGAGGCCACCAGTTCGCGCTTCAGCCACGCCAGTTGCGCGGAGCCGAGGATGAAAGTGTCGCTGTTGTCGTCGCGCTTGTTCCAGGTGTTGTCGCGGTAGCTGCGCATGTCGAGCATGAAGACGTCGAGCAGCGGGCCGTAGCCGATCCGGCGATAGACACGGCCGTTGTCGCTGGACGGCTCTCGCATCGGCATGAACTCGTGGAACGCGCGCCGGGCGCGGGACACCAGTTTCGGGACGCCGTCCTCGGCAAAACCGCTGTCGTCGTAGCTGCCGAGCGGCGCCCAGTCGTTGGTCACTTCGTGATCGTCCCATTGCGCGAACATCGGGACTTCGGCATGGAAGGCGCGAAAATTTTCGTCGAGCCAGTTGTATTTGTAGTTGCCGCGGAACTCCGCGAGGCTGTGGGCTGCGACGGATTTTTCTTCCGTCACGATGTTGCGCCAGATCTCGCCGTTCGGCAGCTTCAGCTCGGACGGGATGGGACAGTCGGCATAGATGTGATCGCCGGAATGAATGAAGAAGTCGGGACGGTTGTCACGCATGGTCCGGTAGGTCCGAAATCCCCCGCGCGCCGGATCGATGCCCCAGCCCTGGCCCGCGGCATCGCCCGACCAGACGAATGACACCGAACGACGCTCCGCAGGCGCGGTGCGGAAATGCCCGACCTGGGTTTCCCCGGCGAGGCCGCTTGCGATGTCGTCGAAACGCACGCGGTAGAAGATATCCTGCCCGGCGGGCAGGCCATCAAGCAGCACTTTCGATGTGAAGTCGCTGTCCGGCAACGCATCCGATGAAGCGGTGCCGATGATGGTCCTAAAACTCTCGACCGTCGAACACTCCACCTGCATCCGGGCCGGCCGGTCGGCGCGCGCCCAGATGACAGCGGAGTCCGCCGCAACGTCGCCGGATTGAATCCCGCAGGCGACCAGCGGACGATCCGCGGCGCGGCTCAGATAGGGTTTAGCGAGGCTGCCGAGACCGGCGGTCGCGATCGTGGCGGCGGACCTGACCAGCAACTGACGCCGGTTCAAAGCTTGCTTGGCGCGTATCACAATCGGCATCGAGTCACCTTCGTCGAATCACGACAAAGGTGTGCCCGTTGAATTTGACTCCCAGCCGAAGGTTTTACGACAGGTGGATGACGTGGGATCGTACGAACCGTAGGGTGGGTTGGCCGAAGGCGTAACCCACCGCGCCGCACGAAGATGGTGGGTTACGGCTTCGCCTAACCCACCCTACGAAGTCTCAACTTTATCGCTGCCAGCCGCAAATACCGCCGGACTTGCACGGCCATGTTTGGATTCGCGTATCGCGCGCCTGCGCATCGAGCGGGTTGCCGTGGCGATGCGCCAGCCTGGTGCGGGCGGCGGCGCGTGGCGGTTCTGCGCTGCTCTTTGCAATTTCAGGCTTGGCCATCTGGGGCTTGGCAAGGTGAGGCTTGCGCGCTGGAAGCTTCGGCCAAACGGAAGCATCCGTATCTGCCTGCGCGCGATCGGACTTGGCTTCGATCGGAATCGGGGCGAACTCCGTTTCCGGCCCGAGCCGCTTCGGAGAAAGCACGGCCCTGGATAGATCGAGCCCAAGGAACTCGCTGGGGCGATACTCGTCCGCCACTGCCACGCCGCCCACTGCCAGGAACCCGGTGCAAAGTACTGCCGCAACGGCACTTCTCAGGACCATTCATGGCCTCCTGAAACCAATTAAAAACAAACTACCGCAATCATGTAGGAAGCCGGCACAGCAATGCCAGCCGTTCACGCCGGCAAGGTTACTGGTCAACTATGCCGGTCGTGAAAAGTTTCACGGCCCAAATCCCGCTTCTACTCCGCCGCTTCTACTCGGCCGCCTGTGCGACGGGCTGCCCGATCGCGCTTTCGAGCCGCTTGGATTCGGCGCGGAATTTCGCGACGTTGGCTTCCTTGATGTGGCCGTAGCCGCGCACGAGTTCGGCCGACTTCGCCAGCGTCACCAGCCGCGGCAGATCGAGCGGCTTATTCGCATCGAGATGGCGGAAGATCATCGCCGAATATTCGCCCGGCAGCGCGCGCTCCATCCTGCGCTCGCTGGTATAGCCGAACGGATCGAACGCGGTGCCGCGCAGCGACTTCATCCGCGACAGCAGACCGAACGCCTTGAATACCCACGGTCCGAATTCCCGCTTGCGCAGGTGCCCGGTCGCCTTGTCGCGTGGCGCGAACATCGGCGGCGCCAGGCTGACTTTCACGCTCGAGTCGCCGTCGAACTGCTCCTTCAGCGCTTTCGCAAACTCGCCGTCGGTGTAGAGCCGGGCGACTTCATATTCGTCCTTGTAGGCCATCAGCTTGAACAGACCCTTGGCGAAGGCTTCGGTGAGGTCCTGCGATCCCGGCGCTGCCTTGGCCTCGGCGGTGCGAACGCGCTCCACCTCACCGAGGTAGCGCTTCGAATAGGCCTCGTTCTGGTAGTCGCTCAGGAAGCCGGCGCGGAACGCGATGCTTTCATCGAGCGTGCGCTTGACCGGCGCCGCGCCCGAATTCTTGAAGCGCGCGGCGGTGATCACGCGCTGCAAGTCGTGCGCGGCGAGGCGTCCCCACGAGAACGCCAGCTTGTTCATATCGATCGCTGCACCATTGAGATCGATCGCCTTCATGATCGCCTCCAGCGACAGCGGGATCGCACCACGCTGGAACGCAAAGCCGAGCATGAAGGAGTTGGTGGCGATGCTGTCGCCCATCAGCGCGGAGGCGAGCCCCGTAGCATCCAGAACGTCAAGATCGGAAGCGCTGACGGCCTCATTGAGCGAGTCGCGCATCGCGCCGGCCTGGAAATCGATATCCGGATCGATCACGAAGCTCGCGGTCGGCAACAGGTCGGCATTGACCACCGCACGCGTGACGCCGCGCTCGGCCCGGCTCAGCGCCGGGACCGAGGTGGCGACGACGATGTCGCAGCCGAGGATGAGGTTGGCGCTGCCGGGCCCGATACGGACGTTGGCGAGATCGTCCGCCGACGGCGCGATCCGGACATGGCTCATGACCGCGCCGTTTTTCTGCGACAGGCCGGTAAAGTCGAGCGTCGAGCACGCCTTGCCGTCGACATGGGCCGCCATGCCGAGCAGCGCGCCGATGGTGATGACGCCGGTGCCGCCGATGCCGGTGACGAGGATGTTGAACGCCCCGTCCAGCGCTGGCACCGTCGGCAGCGGCAGGTCGGCGAACAGCGCCGACGGATCGGCGGCGGTACGATCCGCTTTCCGCAGCCCGCCGCCATGCACGGTGACGAAGCTCGGGCAAAATCCCTCGATGCAGGAAAAATCCTTGTTGCAGTTCGACTGGTCGATCCGCCGCTTGCGGCCGAGTTCGGTCTCCAGCGGCTGTACCGAAACGCAGTTGGAAGCCACCGAGCAGTCGCCGCAGCCCTCGCAGACGCGCTCGTTGATGAACACCCGCTTTTGCGGATCGGGATAGAGCCCGCGCTTGCGGCGGCGGCGCTTTTCGGCGGCGCAGGTCTGGTCGTAGATCAGCACCGTGAGACCCTTGACCTCGCGCAGCTCCTTCTGCACCGCGTCGAGATCGCGGCGGTGATGGATGGTGGCGCCCGGCGGGAAATAATTGGCCGGATACTTGTCGGGCTCGTCGGAGACTACGGCGAGTTGCTTGGCCCCTTCCGCCGATACTTGGTGCGCGATCTGCGACACCGTCAGGCCGCCTTCGGCGGGCTGGCCGCCGGTCATCGCCACCGCATCGTTGTAGAGGATCTTGTAGGTGATGTTGACGCCTGACGCCGCGGCGGCGCGTAGCGCCAGCAGGCCGGAATGGGTGTAGGTACCGTCGCCCAAATTCTGGAACACATGTTGTTCGCTGGTGAACGGCGCCTGCCCGATCCACGCCACGCCTTCGGCACCCATATGCGAGATCGTCTGGGTGCGGCGGCTCGGAATCGAGAGCGCCATGCCGTGACAGCCGATGCCGGCCATCGCGCGGCTGCCCTCGGGCACCTTGGTCGAGGTGTTGTGCGGACAGCCCGAACAGAAATACGGCGTCCGCTGCAGCTTCGCCGCGGCAATGCCCTCGGCCGGCCGGTCGAAGGCCTCCAGCTTTGCCAGACGCTGCTCCAGCACGGGGCTGCGGTGGCCGAGCTTGCGCAAGCGCGCCACGACGGCGGCGGCGATGATGGTCGGCGTCAGCTCGCCTTCGCTCGGCAGCAACGTGGCGCCGGTCTCGTCGCGCTTGCCGACCACCGAAGGCCGCTTCGAGGCATCGACATTGTAGAGAATGCGAAGCAACTGGTCCTCGATGAAGCCGCGCTTCTCCTCGACAACAAGCACGTCCTGCAGGCCTTCGGCGAAGGCGCGGGCGCCGGCCTGCTCCAGCGGCCAGGTCAGCGCCACCTTGTAGATGCGCAATCCGAGCGCCTGGGCTTCGCTGTCGGTAATGCCGAGATCGGCCAGCGCCTGCCGCAGATCTAGATAGGCCTTGCCGGTCGCCATGATGCCGAGTCGCGCCGGCTTGGAGTCGAGCACGATACGGTCGAAACGGTTGACGCGGGTGAAGGCCGCGACCGCGTCCATCTTCGGGCCGTGCAGACGACGTTCCTGCTCCAGCGGCGCGTCCGGCCAGCGGATGCCGAGTCCGCCCGGCGGCATCTCGAAATCCGTGGGCATGATGATCTTGATGCGATCGGGATCGCTGACGATCGAAGCCGAACTCTCAACCGTCTCCGATATCGCCTTGAAGCCGACCCAGCAACTGGAATAGCGCGACAGCGCGAAGCCGAGAATGCCGAGATCGAGATAATCCTGCAGCGTGGCGGGATTGACGATCGGCATCAAGGCCGATGCAAACACCTGCTCGCTCTGATGGGCGAGCGTCGAGGACTGGCAGCCATGGTCGTCGCCGGCCAGCGCGATGACGCCACCGTTGGGCGACGTGCCGGCGGAGTTGGCATGCTTGAGCGCATCCAGCGAACGGTCGACGCCGGGGCCCTTGCCGTACCAGATGCCGAACACGCCATCGACCTTGGCGCCGGGAAACATGCCGACCTGCTGGCTGCCCCACACCGCGGTTGCCGCCAGATCCTCGTTGAGTCCCGGCGCGAATTCGATGTCATGCTGCTTGAGGAAGGATTTGGCGCGCCACAGCGCGTGGTCGTACATGCCGAGCGGCGAGCCGCGATAACCTGAGATAAATCCCGCGGTGTTGAGGCCCTGCGCGCGGTCGCGTTCGCGCTGCAACATCGGCAACCGGACCAGCGCCTGCGTACCCGAAAGGAAAATCCGCTTCGCATCCAGACGGTACTTGTCGTCCAGCCCAACTTCCATCAACGCCATTATCAGCTCCCCGTCGCGCTTGCCGGTCGTTCGAACCGGTCTCATTGACATTAGAATGTACCTAATTTGCTATGCGTGCCCAGCGTGAATTCATGGCCGGAGGACATATCTCCTCCGCTTGCGGACGTTTCATCGGCCTTGCCGAAGCCTCTCTTCTTTGAGACGCTGACGGTAAAGGGAGGAGCCAGGGATGACGGAAGCAGCGTTCACGAGCGAGATATTGGAGAGCGGCAACCTGCTCACCGGGCCGTGGCGCAGGCCAGCGCAGATGCTGCATGCGCAGGTTTACGACTCTCACGCCTCGATCCACGACGATGCGACCGCGCAAAAGCTCGGTTTTCAGGGCGGGACCATCGAGGGACCGACTCATTTCAGCCAGTTTGCGCCGTTGTGCGAACGGATCTGGGGCCCGGCCTGGTTTGAGACCGGCTGCCTGTCCGCGCATTACCGGAACCCGGCCTTCGAGGGCGAGGAAGTCCAGGCCAATATCGAAAAGCCGCAACCGGGCCAGACAACTCTCGCGATCGGCATGACCAAGCGCGACGGCACCGAGATCTTGCGCGGCACCGCCTCGATCGGCGGCAGTGGTGCGGAAACCGCGCTCGCGAAGCGGCTCGGCGAATTGAAGCCGCTCGCCGACCCCGTCATTCTCGCCGACCTCAAGGTCGGCATGAAGACCGGCCGGCAGACCGTGAAAATGGATTTCGACCAGAACATGGGCGATCTCTATCCGTTTTCACTGGCGGAGAAGCTGAAGGTCATCACCGAACCGTCGGCGTATTATTCGCAGGAACTCAATCCGTGGGGGCGGGCTATCATCCCGTTCGAGATGCTGAGCGTACTGTTTCAGTACCGCGCGCGCGAGGACCGCTTGCCGATCCGTGGACCGGCAGTCGGGCTGTTCGCGGATCAGGAAATCCGGCTGCTGCGCGGCCCGTTATTTCCCGGCGAGGCCTACACCACCGAGCGTGAGGTCGTGGCGCTGAGCGGCAGCCGCCGCACCGAAAGCATGTGGGTGAGAACGACCGTCTTCGCGGCCGACGACAGACCGGTCGCGACCATGCTGCTCAATCTGGCGAGCATGAAGGATTCCTACGCCAACTACGAACGTGAGCACAAAGCGCTCTACGGCTAGTAGCGTCCGTTCGACTTCGACAGCGCCAAACAAGGAAAAACAACAAAATGGCCCGCCTGCCCTATCTCGAAGCCGACCAGGTCGCCCCCGAATATCGCGACATGCTCAAGCGCAATACCAACCTGCACAAGCTGCTGGTCAATTCGCCCGACATGGCACGGGCCTTCAACGGCATCGGCGGCTACATCCGCTTCAAGAGCAAGCTCGATCCGCGCTTGCGCGAACTTGCCATCCTCCAGGTCGGCTGGATGGAAAAGTCCGAATACGAGTTCACCCATCACGTGAAGATCGGCAAGGAATTCGGCGTTACCGACGACGACATCAAGGCCATGATGGCCGAGACCGAGGGCAAGCCCTCGAAGCTCGAACCGCTGGCGAAAGCCATCTTGCGTGGCGCCCGCGAGATGGTGCGCGAACTCGCGATGTCGGATGCGACCTTTGCCGAGATCAAAAACGAGTTGTCGGACGAGCACATGACCGATCTGGTGCTCACCATCGCCTTCTACTGCGCCGTCGTCCGCGTGCTCGCGACGATGAAGATGGACAACGAATCCTACTACAAAGAGGTACTGCAACAGTACCCGATCCCGGGAGTGAAATGAAATGCGTCTGAAAGATCGTGTCGCCATCGTCGTCGGCGCCGGCCAAAGCCCCGGTGAAGGCATTGGCAACGGCCGCGCCACCGCGCTGACCTTCGCGCGCGAGGGCGCCAAAGTGCTGTGCGTCGATCACAACCTCGCCTCCGCCCAGGAGACGGTGGACATGATCGCCGCCAAGGGCGGCACCGCGGCCGCGTTCCAGGCCGACGTCACCAAAAATGCCGACCTCAAGGCCATGGTGGCCGACGCCCATGGCCGCTGGGGCCGCATCGACGTGCTGCATAATAATGTCGGCGTCAGCCTGTCCGGCGGCGACGCCGAACTGCTCGATATCACCGAGGAGGCGTTCGACCGCTGCGTCGCGATCAACCTGAAAAGCTGCATCCTCGCCGCCAAGCACGTGATCCCGATCATGCGTCAGCAGAAGAGCGGCGCCATCATCAACATCTCGTCGATGGCCGCCATCACGACCTATCCTTACGTCGCCTACAAGGCGACAAAGTCGGCGATGATCGCCTTCACCGAACAGCTCGCCTATCAGAACGCGCAATACGGCATTCGCGCCAACGTCATTCTGCCCGGCCTGATGAATACGCCGATGGCGGTCGACACCCGCGCCCGCGAGTTCAAGAAGAGCCGCGCCGAGGTCGAGGCCGAACGCGATAGCAAGGTGCCGCTGCGCCAGAAGATGGGCACCGGCTGGGACGTCGCCAACGCCGCGCTGTTTCTGGCGTCCGACGAGGCGAGCTTCGTTACGGGCGTGACGCTGCCTGTTGACGGCGGCGCGAGCGTGCGGCGGGGATAACGTCGGCGCGATGGGCTTCCTTGGTGCGGCCGACAAAGGCGCCGCCCCAGTCGTGGATCGCCGGCAAGCCCTGGATATCCTTGCCCAGGTTGGCAAGGCAAATCCGGAGCGAGGCGAGATCGACCGGCTTCGGCAAGCCCTGCGCTTCAATCCCCAGCGACCTGGCATAAACGCGGGCGGCCGAGCGGCGCCGCGCATCGGTGCCGCTGATGATGATCAGGGCGCCGGCATAACCCGTGCGCACCATGGCACGGCAGACTTCGACACCGTCGCCATCGGCGAGTTCGAGATCGAGGATCACGCAGTCAAAGCCATCGGTCTCCAGATGGCGTATCGCCTCGCCGCACGAGCCCGCGACGGTCATCTCGAACTTGGAACGGCCGGCCGCGCGCTTCATTAACTCCTGCTGCACGACATCGTCGTCGACGATGAGCAGCCGCAGCGGGCGACGCGTGACGCCAGGTTCGAGGTCGGTTCTGGTTGACTGCGGATCGATGGCCATCAAGGTTCTCCTCATTCGGAAGGCAAACCTCGCACACCAATCGTATGAGTGCCGTGAAGTCTTTTGTACGCACTTGGCCGGCCGCTTTAAGCACCTGTGCAGCATGATATCGCAGGCCGAATGCGCGGAATATGCCCGGCTGCGGCGAGCCCGTGTTGTTACGGCTCGGAAAATTCACGTTTGGTTAAGAACCTGGTCATAACGGTTGCCTTAATCGGGGCGATCCTTTTTGACGCCCCCGCTCACGCCATCTGCGCCAGCGTTATTTGTCCGGCGAGCGTGATTCGAAACAATCGATCGATTCCAATGACACGATGATGTGACAGCACGTCACCATCAGTCGAAATCCTGACTCGTTGTGGTCGCACGAAATTCACGTGCGCTCGCTATGAGCGACCCAAGAATTGGGAGTTGAGATACCATGCAAGACGAATTCGACTACGATCTCACGCCCGGCCAGTGGGAAGCGCTGAAAGCCGTTCGCACCTCGGCATCGCGGCGGCCGCCAATCAGCCGCTACACGGTCGACAGCCTGATGGCGCTGGGACTCGTTGCCATGAGCGGCGATGCGCCGGTCATCACACCGACAGGCCGCAAGGTGCTGGTGAGAGGCTCCTCGCAGCTGTTGCTGGATCTCGCCGCGTAGCTGGCCGGACCGGCCTGGCGCGATTTCGGGTTGACCATGGCCCGAATCCAAAGAATATCCTCTCTTAATCGACTGAGTGGCAACTAGGGTTCCGGATGGCTCAAGGCCATCGCCGGTCCGAGCGTTGCGAAAACCGCGATAGCACGCGGCTGCACCCGAGGGACAAAAGCCCAGAGGAGGAGATGTCGAGATCTTGTTCGCGCCTGACGGCACGGAGGTCTCATGTCATTGCTCCCCCTCACGCTCGTTGTCCTCGCTGCATTCATCCATGCAACCTGGAACCTGCTTTCCAAACGTGCCGCGTCGGCCGGCCCGGCATTCGTCTTCGCCTATAACCTCGTCGCCTGCATCGTCTACCTGCCGTGGATGATCTGGCTTCTGGTCTACGGCCAGGTGACGTGGAACTGGCCTGTGGCTGGCTGCCTCGTTCTCAGCGCCATTATTCATCTCGCCTATAGCCTGTGTCTGCAGCGCGGCTATCAGGTCGCGGATCTTTCGGTGGTTTATCCGATTGCGCGCGGCACCGGCCCGATGCTGTCGTCGATCGGGGCGTTCATTCTGCTCCGTGAAACACCCACGACCCAGGGCGTCCTCGGCCTGCTCGCCGTGGTGACCGGGATCGGCTTCATTTCCACGCAAGGTGACCTCACGGCATTTCGGAAGCCACGCGGGCTGGACGGCGTGCGTTGGGGCGCCGCCACCGGCTCGCTGATCGCGGGCTACACCGTGGTCGACGGCTACGGCGTCAAGCTGCTCGGCATTCACCCCGTCGTGCTCGACTGGGTCTCCAATCTGCTGCGCTTCTTCATGCTGGCGCCGATCGTGATGTCGAACTGGGCCAGCGCCAGGCAGAGGATGAAGGGTTACTGGTGGCTGGCAGTCGGGGTCGGCGCGCTCTCGCCGCTGTCCTACATCCTCGTGCTGAGCGCCATCGAGATGGGAGCCCCGCTCAGCCTCGTCGCACCAGCCCGCGAAATGTCGATGATGGTCGGCGCGATGTTCGGGATGCTGATCCTCGGCGAGCGGGTGACGGGGTGGCGGCTGATCGGATGCCTCATCCTGATCGCAGGGGTCATTCTGCTCGGTTCGGCTTCGGCATGACCTGGACAGGCCGCCGTCACCACATCGTCTGACGTGCACGCTCCGGCCATTCGCGGTCGTATTTTTCGCCGCCGACCGTGTTGTCGCTTATCTCGGCCAGAATTTGCCCCGGCGTCGGCAAGGTCATGGGATCGACCCGCTTGTCCGGATTCCAGAGATCGGAGCGCACGATGGCGCGCGCGCACTGGAAATAGATTTCTTCCACCGTCATGACGATGACGGTGCGCGGCGCCTTGCCGTCCATCTTGAAGGACTGCAACAGTTGCGGCTCGGCCGACACATAGCCGCGGCCGTTGACCCGCAGCGTGCTGCCCGAACCGGGGATCAGAAACAGCAGCGCCACGCGCGGATCGCGCACGATGTTGCGCAGGGAATCGCAGCGGTTGTTGCCGCGGCGATCCGGCATCATCAGCGTCTTGTCGTCGTGAACGCGAACGAAACCCGGCAGGTCACCACGCGGCGAGCAATCGAGCCCTTCCGGCCCACCGGTCGCCAGCGCCGCGAACGGCGAAATGTCCATCAGCGCGCGATAGGCCGGCGTGACGCGATCGGCGACCTTGACGGTCGAGGCATCGTTGGGAAAGCCGTAGATGGCCTCGAGCTGCTCGATGGTCGCGACCACAGTCATTGTCGGATATCCTCCTATTCAGCCCACTTCTCGCCTTTGACGATCCGCACGAACTGGCGTGCGTGATATTCGGCGCTGGAGACATTGACGATAGTGACATCGGGCGCGGTCAACGCATCCTCGACCGTGCGGTTGAGCCGCTGATCGAGCCTGCCGTCGCTGCCGCGGGCCCGCAGCGCGATGCGCTCCGCGAGAACGTTCGGCGGCGCGGTGACCAGGACCACCGTGACATCGGCGTAGGTGCTACGCATCGCAGAGATCACGGTGCGCGAGACGTTGACGACCACGGTCCGCCCGGCACGGATATCGTCATCGATCGCGCGCCACAGTGCGTAGCGATGGCCATGGGCTTCCCAATGGAGGGCAAAATGACCGCGCTCCACTGCCTCCTGAAAGGTGCCGGCACTCACCTCTTCATTGTCTTCGGACGCCGAGGTTTCCCGCGTGATCACGCGACGCGGAAACACGATGTTGGGATCCTCGGTGCAGGCGGCCTTGGCGAGACCCAGCAGCGTATCCTTGCCGGCGCCGCTCGGGCCTACGACGAGAACGAGCCGCCCGGGTCCGATCAGGCCGGACTGTCCGGTCGATATGGTCAATGTTTCCGTCATGCGACCCTCTGCCCTTCCCGCCAGACGCTGCGCACCACCGGAATGTCGCGGGCGACATGGACCCGGATCAGATCGGCGCGCTTGCCGGTTGCGATCTCGCCGCGGTCGGTTAACCCGACCGCCTCGGCCGGCGTCTTGGTGACGGTGCGGACGGCGGAAGCCAGATCGATCGCCGGAACGCGCTGCGGCAGCTGCAACGCTGCCATCAAGAGGCTCGACGGGATGTAGTCGGACGACAGGATATCCAACAGTCCCTCGCGGGCGAGATCGACGGCCGCGATATTGCCGGAATGCGATCCGCCGCGCACGACGTTCGGCGCGCCCATCAGGATGCCGATGCCGGCCTGGTGCAGACCGCGCGCGGCCTCCATCGTGGTCGGAAACTCCGCCACCGCGACGCGATCACTGATGGCGTCGGCGACATTTTCTTCCGTCGTATCGTCATGGCTGGCGAGCGGGATCTCGTATTTGTGAGCCAGCGCCACAATCTCGCGCATGTTGGTCGCGGCATAGGCCTTCTGATACGCAAAACGCTTTTCGAACAGCGCATCGAGCTCGGCATCGGTCATCCCGGCGCCCTTGCCGCGATAATAATCGCGCAATTTGCCTTCGTCGCGGAACTGGCGTTGCCCCGGGGTGTGGTCCATCAGCGACATCAGCCGCACATCGGGCCGGTCGATCAGCTCCATGGCTTCCTCGACCACGCTCGGCATCGGAATTTCGCAGCGCAGATGCAGAAAGTGTTCGGCGCGCAGCAAATTGGCGGCACGCGCCGTGGTGATGGCTTCCGCCAGAATGCCGGCACGGCCATCGACATCCTCGGCGCCGTCCTCGCGCCAGACCCGCAGCGAATCCAGCACGGTGGTGATGCCTGACGTCGCCAACTGGCCGTCATAGGAAACCACCGCGGCGATCGGATCCCAGAACACCTTTGGGCGCGGCACGTAGTGCATTTCAAGGTGATCGGTGTGGAGTTCGATCAGGCCGGGCATAATCAGGTCGCCGGCGGCGTCCTCGCTGCCTTTGGGCGCGTCACCCTCGCCGAATTCGGCGATGCGGCCATCTGACATGGCGACCCAGCCGCGCTCGATCACGCGATCGGCCAGCACGACGCGGGCATTGCCCAGAATGGTTTCCGTCGAAGTCATCTCACGTCTCTTTCTTCATGCCGCGGCGGCAAATGATGTCACGTCGACGATCCGGTCGGCGATCAGATGGCGTATCTCGTCGTCATGAACGATGGCGACCATCGCGACGCCCTCGCGCTTCTTCTGGCCGACCAGTTCGACCACGACGGCGCGATTGGCGGCGTCCAGCGAGGCGGTCGGCTCGTCCAGCAGCAGGATCGGCAGATCCGAAATGAACCCGCGGGCGATATTGACCCGCTGCTGTTCGCCGCCCGAAAAGGTCGATGGCGGCAACGCCCACAGCCGCTCCGGAATATTGAGGCGGCGCAGCAAGGCACCGGCCTTTTCCCGGGCGTCGGATCGCGCAATCCCGTTCGCGATCAGCGGCTCGGCCACCACGTCGATCGTCGCCACCCGCGGCACCGCGCGCAAAAACTGGCTGACATAGCCGATGGTGGAGCGGCGTACGCTCAGCACCTGCCGCGGCTCGGCGGTAGCGAGATCAATCACCGAACCCTCATGCCTGATCCCGATCCGCCCGCCGTCGCAGCGGTAATTGCCGAAGATCATCTTCAGGATCGAGGATTTGCCGGCGCCGGACGGTCCCGACAGCACCACGCATTCACCTGATACAACATGGAACGAAACGCCGTGCACCACCGGCAGCTCGATGCAGCCCTGCAGGTGCATGGTAAACGTCTTTTTGGCGTTGGTGATGTCGATCATCGCAGTCATGGTTTCAGCTCACGCCGGCAAAATCGAGGAAACGAGCAACTGGGTGTAGGGCTCGCGGGGATCGTCGAGCACCTGATCGGTCAGCCCGGTCTCGATGACGCGCCCGCCCTTCATCACCATCACGCGGTGCGACAGCAGCCGGGCGACGGCGAGATCATGGGTGACGACGATGGCGGCAAGACCGAGTTCGCTGACCAGGTTGCGCATCAGGTCGAGCAAGCGCGCCTGTACGGAAACATCGAGTCCACCGGTCGGCTCATCCATGAACACCAGACGCGGCTCGGTGACGAGGTTGCGCGCGATCTGCAACCGCTGCCGCATGCCGCCCGAATAGGTTTTCGGCGCATCGTCGATGCGACCGGTATCGATCTCGACCCGCTCCAGCCACGACGACGCGGCATCGCGGATGCGGCCGTAGTGATTCCACCCCACCGCCATCAGCCGCTCGCCGACATTGGCGCCGGCCGAAACTGCCATCCGCAGTCCTTGCGCCGGATCCTGGTGCACATAGCCCCAGTCGGTGCGGAACAAAAAGCGCCGTTCGGCTTCGCCGAGGCCGGCGAGATCGCGCAGCACACCGTCGCGCATCCGGTAGGATACATGCCCCGCACTCGGCGCGAGCTGCGCCGAAAGCAATTGCAGCAGCGTCGTCTTGCCCGAGCCGGACTCGCCGACGATGGCCAGCACTTCGCCCGGATAGAGCACAAACGATACGTCGCGGCAGGCAATCAGCCGGCCATAATTCTTGTCAAGGTCTTTCGCGACCAGCAGCGGCTGGTCGTCGGACGCAGGGGTGCGGAGCTCAACCATGCGCCCTCTCCTTGTGCGGAGCTGCGCTTTCGCTGCCGCGATGGCCGGCAAGCTGGCGGGATTCACAATAGTCCGTGTCGGAACAGACGAACATCCGGCTGCCCTTGTCGTCGGTGACGATCTCGTCGAGATAGGAATCGCCGGCACCGCACAGCGCACAGGGCGCGTCGAACCGGTAGCGCGTGAACGGATGATCCTCGAAGTCGAGCGAAACCACTTCGGTATGCGGCGGGATCGCATAGATGCGCTTCTCGCGGCCGGCGCCGAACAGTTGCAGCGCCGGGCAATTGTCCATCTTCGGATTGTCGAATTTTGGCGTCGGCGACGGATCCATCACGTAGCGCGCATTCACCTTCACCGGATAGGCGTAGGCGGTCGCGATATGGCCGAAGCGTGCGATATCCTCGTACAGCTTGACGTGCATCAGGCCATATTCGCTGAGTGCATGCATGCGCCGCGTCTCGGTCTCGCGCGGCTCGAGGAAGCGCAGCGGCTCCGGGATCGGGACCTGATAGACCAGCACCTGGCCGGCATGCAGCGGTGCCTCGGGAATCCGGTGCCGGGTCTGGATCACGGTCGCCTCCGCTGTCGCGGTGGTCGTCGCGACGCCGGCAGTCTTGCCGAAGAACTTTCGGATCGAGATCGCGTTGGTGGTGTCGTCCGAGCCCTGGTCGATCACCTTCAGCACGTCGTCAGGCCCGAGGATCGCCGCCGTCACCTGCACGCCGCCGGTGCCCCAGCCATAGGGCATCGGCATTTCGCGGCTGGCGAACGGCACCTGATAGCCGGGGATCGCGATGGCTTTCAGAATCGCGCGGCGGATCATCCGCTTGGTCTGTTCGTCGAGATAGGCGAAATTGTAAGCCGGCGCGTTCATTCTGCGGCCTCCTGCATTGGCGGAGCTTCGTTCGCCTCGGCGAATTCCTTGCGCAGCTTGCGCAACAGGCCGAGCTCGGACTGGAAGTCGACGTAATGCGGCAGCTTGAGATGTTCGACGAAGCCGGTCGCCTGGACATTGTCGGAGTGCGACATCACGAACTCCTCGTCCTGGGCTGGTGCTGCCACCTCCTCGCCGAGTTCGCGGGCGCGCAACGAGCGATCTACCAGCGCCATCGACATGGTCTTGCGTTCGCTCTGCCCGAAGGCCAGACCATATCCGCGCGTGAAGCACGGCGCTTCGGTGGCCGAACCCTTGAACTGGTTGACCATCTGGCATTCGGTCATCGCGATCGGACCCAGCGGCACGGCGAAACCGGCATCCTCGGCCATGAACTCGACCGCGACCTCGCCGAAGCGGATTTCGCCCGCGAACGGATGGTTGCGGCCGTAGCCGCGCTGCGTCGAATAGCCCAGCGCCAGCAGAAACCCTTCGTCGGCGCGCGCGAGATTTTGCAGGCGCAGGTCGCGATCGGCCGGGAAATCGAGCGGCTCCCGCGTCAGGTCGCCGACGGGTTTGTCGGCATCCGCCTCGGGCGAGGTCTCGATCAGCCCGTCGCGGCCGAGAATGTCGGTCACCCGCGGCGTCGCCGCCGTCGATGCCTCGCCCGTCGCCGGCTCTTCAGGCGTGAACCCTTCCGCAAGCTGCGGATCGAGCAGACGATGGGTGTAATCGAAGGTGGGGCCGAGGATCTGCCCGCCCGGAATATCCTTGAAGGTCGAGGAGATCCGGCGACGCACCCGCATCGCGCCGGTATCGACCGGCTCGGTCGCGCCGAAGCGCGGCAGCGTGGCGCGGAAAGCGCGGACCAGGAAGATCGCCTCGATCATGTCGCCGCGCGCCTGCTTCATAGCAAGTGACGCAAGTTCGCGGTCGTACAGCGAGCCTTCGGTCATGACGCGATCCACGCCGAGCGAGAGCTGGCCGGAGATCTGGTCCAATGACAGTTCGGGAACATCGCGGTCGCCACGCCGCTCATGCGCCAGCAGGCGATGGGCGTTTTCAATGGCGCGCTCGCCGCCTTTGACCGCTACATACATGCTCAGTCTCCCTCAATCGCCTTTGGCGACCAGCCGTGTCGTGCGCGGTATCGCGACAATGGCGTCGTCATGAACCAGCACCACGTCGATGCCGCGCGGAAACAGCGCGGAATTGACGGCGAGCCGCCCGAACAGGTCATGCGGCTCGATCTCGGCCCGCAAGATTGCCGTGCCGTCGATGCCGGGGCCGCGCAATTCGAAAACCGTGCCTTGCGTCAGGCTCCCGACCTGCAGGATCAGCGTCGTGGAACGGTCCGGATATTCGTTGCTGCCGAACGCGAAGCGATCGAGCGGCGGCAGATTTGCGGGATCGCCGACCAACGCAAAGCTCGCGATCGAGGAATCCGCGATCACAGGCGCGCTGGTATGGAACTTGAGCCATTTGGAAACATCTGTGGTCGCCGACATCGCCGGATCCAGCCAGATCGGCGTGTCGTGGTCGAACAGGGTCAGCGCAATGGCAGCGGCGCCGCGCATCATCGCGGCCGGCGTGCCGGCGCCGGACAGGATGCGCTGGACGCTGCCCGGGCGCGCCATCGCATCCATGACCGATCGGAAGGTCGATTGCGCCGACAACACCTTGTCGGCAAATCCTGCGGGCAGTTCGGCAACCGTCGTCATGTCTCACCCCTCCCCGCGCACCAGCGTGTAGAAATCGACCCGCGTCGCCGCGGCCTCCGCGGCCTTGCGGTTCCGCTCCGCGATGACAGCCGCTCGCAGCGGCGCGACCACTTTGGCTTCCACGATTTCCGCGAATTCAACCGATTGCACCATGGCGTCGCACAGCGCGATCATCTGCGCCTTCTGCCGGTCGCGGCCGAGCGTGTAGCCGAAGCCGACTTCGCCGGTCGAAAGCCGCACCGCCGCGCGCGATACCGTGGCTTCGCCAAGATTGAACGGTGCGCCATCGCCGCCGACGCGGCCGCGCACCATGACGAGGCCATTCTCGGGTTCGCGCAAATTCTCGTGCGCCGGCAAACCGATGGCCTCGAGCCGACCCGATATCTCGGCCGCATCGGCGTACGCCAGCACCGCCATGACGGCCTTGCGCCGCGCCTGGCCCACGCTCTCGCTTCCCTGACTTTCGTCGCTCGTCATCGTATCGGCCTTGCCGGAATCAAGTTGTCTATGGTACTAGACAACTTGATAACGAAACGCCATGAAAGTTTCGTGACAATGAGGTGATTTTTCCCGATGGCTGATTTCGCGCCATGAGCACGACATGAGCATGCAGGACTCCGCCTCCGGCGTGGCCCTGTGGCGGCAGGTCGCCGACGGCATCGAGCGCGGCATCGCCGACGGCCGCTTTGCCGCGGGCGAAAAGCTGCCGGGCGAGATGGAGATCGCCGAAACCTACCGGGTCAACCGCCACACCGTGCGCCGCGCGCTCGCGACGCTCGCCGAACGCGGGCTGGTGCGGGCCGAACGTGGCAGCGGTACTTATGTCGAGGCGCAACGCCTCGCTTATCCGCTACGCTCACGGACGCGGTTTTCCGAAATCGTCGGCGCCGGCGGACAGGAACCGCGCGGCCAATTGATCGACGCCTCCGAAGACGTCGCGACCCGGGAACTCGCGCGCGAACTGGGCTTGAAGACCGGCGCACCGCTGATCCGGATCGAATCGGTTCGATCCGCCGACCGCACGCCGATCTGCGTCAGCACCACCTGGCTTTCCGCCGAACGTTTCCCCGACGCCGGAAAAGTCTTCGCCAACCTGCGCTCGATGACCAAGCTGCTGGCGCATTATGGCGTCGGTGACTTCAGCCGCGCATCGACCAGGATCACCGCGGCCATCGCTGATGCGACCGACGCCGCACGGCTGGACCTGGCGCTCGGGCGTCCGGTGCTCGTGGTCGACAGCACCGACGTCGATACCGGCGGCAAGCCGCTGGTGACCAAGCGCTCGCGCTTCGCCGCCGAGCGGGTCGAGTTTTTGGTGGAGAATAGTTAGATCGTTTTCGAATTCGTAGGGTGGGCAAAGCGAAGCGTGCCCACCATTCAGGTACCTTTTGGGATGATGGTGGGCACGGCGCTCGCGCGCCTTTGCCCACCCTACGGCCTGATCAAGCCACCGCGCGCCGGCCGATGATGGCAAAGCGCAGTTTGGTTGAAATCCAGTCGATCGCGGCCACCGCGATCAAAATCATCAGGATCAGGAACGAGACCTTCTGCCATTCCAGCACGCGGATCTGCTCGGCCAGTTGCAGGCCGATGCCGCCGGCGCCGACGATGCCGATGATGGTGGCCGAGCGGGTGTTCGACTCGATGAAATACAGCACCTGCCCCGCGATCACGGGCAGCACCTGCGGCATCAGGCCGAAGCGTATCTCGTGCAGCGCGTTGCCGCCGGAGGCCCTGATGCCCTCGACCTGCTTTTTGTCCGCAGCCTCGATGGCTTCCGAGAACAATTTTCCGAACGCGCCGAAATCCGACACCGCAATCGCCAGCACGCCGGCGAACGGACCGAGACCGACGACGTTGATCCAGACCAGCGCCCAGATCAGCGTGTCGACGCCGCGGATCGAATCCAGAAACCGGCGTACCGGAAAGCGGATGAAACTGGAGGGAACGATGTTGCGCGCCGCCAGCAGGCTGACCGGCAATGCCATGATGGCGGCGAGCGTGGTTCCGAGCAGCGCGATCGACAGGGTTTCGCCCAACGCGGAAAGATAGAGCGGCAGCGACGATCCGGGATCGGGCGGGATCATCATCAGCGTGATCCAGCCGAGCTGATGCATTCCGTTGAACAGTTTCGACGGCGAGAAATCCAGATCGACCAGACCGAAAACGAAAATGGCGAAGGCGCCAACGATCATCGCCGGCATGGCAAGGCGCGCCGACGCCGGTCGTTCGAAAATGTCGGGATATTTCGCCCGCAACTGTTCCCGGTCCGGCTTCGGCAACTGGCTCATGACCTGATGTCCTTGCCGAACAGCCGGCCGCGCATCCACCCGGTGCCGATGTCGATGATGAAGACCGTGGCGATGATGGTCACCAGGATCGCGCTGACGTCGGAATAGTAAAATTTCCGGATCGCGACCACCAGTTCCTGCCCGATGCCGCCGGCGCCGACGAAACCCATCACCGATGCCTCGCGGACGTTGATCTCGAAGCGCAGCAGCGCATAGCTGGCGTAGCCCGCCGACACCTGCGGTAGCACGGCAAAGCGCATGCAGGACAGCCAGCTCGCGCCGGTCGAGCGCACGCCTTCGACCGGTTTCATGTCGGCGTTTTCGACGATCTCGGAGAACAGCTTCCCAAGCGCACCGGTCGAGTGGATCGCAATCGCCAGCACGCCGGCCATCGGGCCGAGGCCGAAGGCGATGACGAAGATCAATGCGAACACGATGCCGGGAACGGTGCGGGCGAATTCCAAGAGACGCCGCACGGTAAAGCGCAGCCACGGACCCGGCGAGGTGTTTTGCGCGGCGAAGAAGTTCAGCGCAAACGCCAGCACCGCACCCATCAGGGTGCCTACATAGCTGATCAGGATGGTTTCGCCGAGCAGCCAGAGCCATTTGCGCCAGCCCCAGAACCACTCACCGACGTTGGTCCAGACCCGGGTGCCGTCTTCCAGCGTGAAGATGCGGTCGAAATAGCTGAGAAAGTTTCCGAAGAACTTGAAGAACGTGCGCAGATTGACTTCGGCGCCGATGGCCGCGACGATCAGCGCTGCGAAAAATACCGCCGCCGCCAACGTCACCCGCAGCCGCTTGCGCGACACCGCCGCGCGATAGGCGTCGTTGAGGGCGGCCAGTTGTGGCTCTGGAAGAATGGATACGGCGGAGGTCATCGAGGTTAGCTATTCCGGTTGGAAATCAGGACGGAAAAAGGCCGGGTCGCTATGACCCGGCCTGTACTCGCTCCGCCAATCGATCAGGACGCCTTCTTGCGAAGGTTGTCCACGAACTTGATCAACTCGATGGTCTTGTCGTAGTCGGCGTTGCCAATCGGCGCCCACGGCAGGTTCTTGCCATCGGAGAGCTTTTTGAATGCTTCCTTGTCCTTCTCGGGGGCATCAAGGAACGCCTTCTTGATCGCGGCCTTCATATCGTCGGGCAAATCGCTGAGATAGGCGTAGGGCGAGTTGATGATGAGGTCGGACTTCACGATGACGCGGAAGTCTTCCTTCTTCAACGGCGTGCCGTCGCTCGACTTCACCATGTTCTTGGCGAGCATGCGCGTCAGGTTCGAATCGTCCTCCGCATTCCACCAGTTGGCGGCGACGTCCACGGTACCCTGCGCCAGAGCCAGCACGGCATTCTCATGGCTGCCGGTGAAGATCACCTTGGAGAAGTAGGTATCGGGGTCGACACCCAATTGGTTCATCTTGAAGCGCGGCATGTTGTTGCCGGAGGTGGAGTTCGGGTCGACCAGACCGAGATTCTTTCCCTTCAGGTCTTCCAGCTTCTGGTATGGGCTCTTCGCCAGCACATAGAACACCGAATAATAGCCCTTGGAACCGTCGGCGTTGACGTCGATCACGAAGGCGTCGGTCTTTACACCGGTGACGCGGGCGCGCGCGAACGACGCCGGACCGTAGTAACCGATCTGGATGTTGCCGGCGCGCTGTCCCTCGATCACCGCGGCGTAGTCATTGGCGACTCGCAGGTTGACCTTGATGCCGAGCTCTTTCGACAGATAGTTCACGAACGGCGTGAACCGCTCGGTAACGCCCGAACCGTTCTCCGCCGGAATCACCGCGAAGGTGATTTCCGGATATTTCGTCTTCCAATCCTCGGCGGATGCGCCGGAAGCGGAGAACGCCAGCGCGGCGGCGCCGGCCAGAACGATGCGACGATTGATCATGATATGCCCTCTTGTTGTGGATACGCCTATCGGCCGGTGCAGGTCTGCAACGACCGCCTGTACAGAAAGGAAACTCAGGCCGCGGCGGCGGTGCCGAGCGCGGGAACGCCTGAAACTACGGGAGCCTCGACCGGCGCACCGCCCATGACGTCATTGGCCTCGAGATCGTAGAGTTCGCGCGCGATCAGGTCGGTCAGAACAGCCGGCGCGCCGTCGAACACCACCCGGCCCGCGGACATGCCGATCAGGCGATCGCAGTAGTTTCGCGCCAGATCGAGCGAGTGCAGGTTGCAGATCACGGTGATGCCGAAATGCTTGTTGATGCGCAGCAGCGCATCCATCACGATCCGCGTATTGCGGGGATCAAGCGAGGCGATCGGCTCGTCGGCGAGAATGATGTCGGGCTCCTGCACCAGCGCGCGCGCGATCGCGACCCGCTGCTGCTGGCCGCCGGAGAGCTGGTCGGCGCGCTGCGCCGCGAGCGAGGCCATGTCGAATTGCTCCAGCGCCGACATTGCCAGCGCCCTGTCCTGTTCCGGCCAAGTTTGCGTCAGCGAACGCCAGGACGGGATGTCGGCAAGCCGCCCCATCAATACGTTGGTGAGTACATCGAGCCTGCCGACCAGATTGAACTGCTGAAAGATCATCGCCGAGCGCGCGCGCCACTGCCGCAGCTTCTTGCCCCGCAGCGCGGTCACGTCGACGCCTTCGAACAGGATGCGGCCTTCGGAAGGCTCGGCAAGACGATTGATCATCCGCAGCAGCGTCGACTTGCCGGCGCCGGAACGGCCGATCACGCCGACGAAGCTGCCGGGTGCGATTGAAAACGACGCATTATCCACCGCGGCTTTTGTGCCGAAACGGCACGTCAAACCTTCAACCACCAGCATGCAGGACTCCAGACGCCAAGGCTCAGATACGAAGGCTCAGATGCCAAGTCGTGAACCATCGCTATCGGCTGGATATTTCAGTTGTGTGACATCGGCGCTGCGCTGCGACGATCGTCCACACCCGAGAAGTCAGTCATGCAATCGTCATGACGTTGTCATGAAGTGTCTTGATGACGTGCGCACTACCCGCACCTCTGAGGTGCGCACTACCCGCACCTCGGACTGCCGAAGGGAATGCAGATGGCCGGCAAGACGCTTTCCACCGAACCGACAATCGATCCCACGGCGTCGGTACGCGAAAGCAAGCTCGGCGCCTATACCGAGGTCGGCGCGCGGACCATCCTGCTCGAAGTCGCGATGGACGACTATTCCTATGTCGTCAACGACGCCCAGATCACCTACACCACGATCGGAAAGTTCTGCTCGATCGCGGCGATGACGCGGATCAACCCGGGTAATCACCCGATGCACCGCGCCACGCAGGCGCACTTCACCTATCGCGCCAGCGCCTATTTTCCCGGCGAGCCTGACGACGCCGCGTTCTTTGCATGGCGGCGCGAGCACCACGTTCACATCGGCCACGACGTCTGGATCGGGCATGGCGCGGTGATCCTGCCGGGCCGCAGCATCGGGACCGGCGCCGTGGTCGCCGCCGGTGCGATCGTGACCAAGGACGTCCCGGCCTACAGCATTGTCGGCGGCAATCCGGCACGCGTCATCAAGCGGCGGTTTCCGGAACGGGTCGCCGACCGGCTGGCGGCACTCGCGTGGTGGCAATGGGACCATGAGACGCTGCGTCGAGCCCTGCCCGACTTCCGCAAGCTCGACATCGAAGGCTTTCTCGAAAAATACGAGGCGGAAGCCGTTACCGCCCGTGGACCCCTCAGACATCAAGGCGCCGCATCGTGACCGACATGTTGATTGAAGGCGGCCGGGTCTTGCTCGGCCAGGAAATTGTTGAAACCACGCTCCGGCTAGCAGGCCGCGAGATCGTTTCGGTTGGTTCAGATCACAGCCGCGGCTCGTCCGGCATCGATGCCGATGGTCTGCTGGTGCTGCCCGGAATCGTCGACCTCCATGGCGACGCCTTCGAGCGACAGATGATGCCCCGCCCCGGCGTCGACTTCCCCATCGACGTGGCGCTTGTCGACAGCGACCGCCAGGCGATCAGCAACGGCATCACCACCGTCTTTCACGCCACCACTTGGTCGTGGGAACCCGGCCTGCGCAGCGCTGACAACGCCGGGCGCCTGCTGGAAGCGATCGAGGCGATGCGGCCGCAACTTGCCGCCGACACCCGCTTCCATCTGCGCCACGAGACCTACAATCTCGATGCCGAGACCGAGATCATGGAATGGCTGGCCGAAGGGCGCGTCGACCTGTTCGCCTTCAACGACCATATGGATTCGACCGTCGCCAGCCTTGCCAAGCCGCAGAAGCGCAGCCGCATGATGGAACGCACCGGTCTTTCGGGCGAAGCCTTCGATTGCCTGGTGGAACGCGTGGTCGCCCGCGCCCATGACGTACCGGCCTCGATCGCCCGGCTGGCGCAGGCCGCGCGCGACGCCAATGTGCGGATGCTGTCACATGACGACGACAGCCCGGAGATGCGCAGGGCATTCCGGTCGCACGGCGTCGGCATCGCCGAATTTCCGGTTAACGAGGAAACCGCGCGCGAAGCGGCGAGTGCCGGCGACTTCATCGTATTCGGAGCTCCCAATGTCGTGCGCGGCGGCAGCCATACCGGCTGGACCAGGGCTTCCGACATGATCGCCAAGGGACTATGTTCGGTGCTGGCCTCCGACTATTACTATCCGGCGCCATTGCTGGCGGCATTTCGCCTCGCCGCCGATGGCGTGCTGCCTTTGGCCGAGGCCTGGCAATTGATCTCGTCCGCGCCGGCGCAAGCCGTCGGCCTGACCGATCGCGGCACGCTCGCCGCGGCGCAGCGCGCCGACATCCTGCTGGTCGACAACACGCTGCCGCTGCGGCCGCGAATCGTCGCGGTGATATCAGCCGGACGTCTGGTGCATCTGACCGAGGCCAACCGCCTCGCGCATGCGCCCGTCGCACGCAAGGCAGTTGCGGCCGCGTGACGCGGCTCTATTCTGGCACGATGGCAACTTACCCCCGTTACGCAATCTATTACGCCGACGCACCCGACAGCACGCTCGACCGCTTCGGCGCGTCGTTGCTCGGTTACGATGCCTATGGCGGCGAAGAGCTGCCGTTTCCCGACGGGGTCCCGCCGGACTGGCGCGAACTGACGCAGGATCCCCGCAAATACGGCTTTCACGCCACGCTGAAGGCCCCGATGACGCTGGCGCCAGGCCGAACCGAAGCCCAGCTTGTTGCAGCTTGCGAACTGTTTGCCGATGCGGCGCGGCCGGTCCCCCTGATCAGGCCGGTGGTCGGCTCCATCAGCGGTTTTATTGCCGTAATCCCGGCCGAACCGTCCCCCGAGCTCGAGCGATTGGCGGCCGATTGCACCCGCGCCTTCGACTTCTTCCGCGCACCGCTGACGCCGGAAGATCGTGCGCGGCGCAACCCGGCAAAGCTGACGGCGCGGCAATGTGGCTATCTGGACCGCTGGGGCTACCCTTATGTGATGGAAGAGTTTCGCTTTCACATGACGCTGACCGGGCGGCTGCCCGCCGAGCGGCGCGGCGCCGTGGTGGCGATGCTGCAAAGCCGTTTTGTCGCGATCGAGGTTGCGACGCTGGAGATCGACCGGATCGCCCTGTTCCGCCAGGACGACACAGCGTCCCGCTTTGGGATCATCGGCCACTGGCCGTTGCGCGCCAGCAGCTAAGACGCGCGGCGCGTCACACCGGCTTTTCGTCGTCCGTCACCGGCGAGGTGATCACCAGGAACACCAGATCGGTCAGCCCCGAATTCGAAATCGCGTGTTCGACGCCGGGCGGCAGGAAGATGAAGTCATGCTTGCGCACGACATGATTCTTGCCTGCAATCTCCATCAGCCCTTCGCCCTCGAGCACGTGATAGATCTGTTCCTGAACCTGATGCTTGTGGCGCGCGACATGCGCCATCGGCTGGTACATCGAGATGCGGTAATCAATGTAACGCGAGCCCGCCGTCTCCGGCATCACCAGCGGTTTCGACAGCGCGCCGCCGAAATGATTGGGGAATTCGCGCCACGGCACTTCGGCGATATTGCGAATGAAGGCGCCGTTGTTGTCTGAAGCCATGGTTGCCTCCCCTCAGATCACCAGCGCGCCGCCGTCGATATAGACGGTCGCTCCCGTCGCAAATCCGTTCGCCATGAAGCTCAGGATTTGACGCGCGATGTCCTCGCCGACACCGACGCGGCCGACCGGCAGGGACGCCGCGGTCTTGGCCAGCATGTCGCGCCGCGCTTCTTCCGGCATGGCGGCACGGATCGGCGTGTCGATGATCCCGGGCGAGACGCAATTGACGCGCACCGGCGCCAGTTCGAGCGCCAGCGCCCGCGACAGCGATTCCAGCGCGCCATTGGCGGCGCTGACGATCGCCGAATTCGGCCGCGGGCGAACACTGAGGAAACCGGAGACCAGGGTGAGCGATCCGCCGGCGCGGATTTCAGCATGCTTCGCGACCCGCCACGCGCCCCAGAATTTGCCTTCCATCGTGCCGCGCACATCCTCCATCGTCACCGTCTTGAACGGGCCGGTGCGAAGCTGCGCGGCCGTGACCACGACATGATCGACCGGACCGCTGCTGCGAAACAGGCTTGCGACGCTTTCGTCGCTGGTGACGTCGGCGGGGATAGCGATCGCGTTCAAGGCGTCGGCGGCCTTGTCGAGCCGATCGACGTTGCGGGACGCGATGATGACGTCGGCGCCCTCGCGCTTGGCCATTTCGGCGGTCGACAGCCCGATGCCGGAGGAGCCACCGACGACGACGACTTTCTTGCCTGCAAGCAACATGTGATTTCCCTTAAAGTACGATCAGACCGGCTCGTATCGTGTGCCGATCGCGGGCTTGCTTTGTCCAAGCCCGGGCAACTCCCAGATTCCGGCGCCGGCGGGATTGATATCGGCGGCAATATCGACATCGATCAGATAGGGCCTGTTGGCGGCGATGCCTCTACGGATAGCCTCGGCGAGATCAGCGGCGCGGTCGATGCGCACGCCATCGACGCCGCAGGAACGCGCCATCGCCGCGAAGTCCGGGTTGTAGCGTTGGCCGGTGATCGGATCATGGAAGTCGGTCGCGAGCTCGCGTCCGCCCATGTAGCCGCGCTGCAGCCCACGGATGGAAGCGTACGCATAGTTGTTCCATACCACCCATACGCACGGCAGGTTATATTCGACCGCGGTGCCGAGCACATTGGCTTGCATGAAAAAGGCTCCGTCGCCGCATACTGATACGCAGGGCCGGTCGGGCGCTGCGAATTTAGCGCCGAGCACGCCGGCGACACCGAAGCCCATGGAGCCGAATGCCATGCAGCCGATCATTGAATCCGGACGGCGCGGCTTGCAATAGCCGAGCAACCAGTTGTGGTGCACGCCGATGTCGCTGACCAGGATCGCGTCGTCGGGTAGTCCGCGCTGAATCTCGAATGCCGCGCGCTGTGGATTGATTGGCTGGGTGTCGTCGGTGAAGCCCGGCGCCACCAGCTTGTCCCACTCCTTGCGGTAACCTTCGATCTGAGCCAGCCATTTTTTGCGCGCTTCAGCCTTTTTGGTGAGGTCCTTGCGGCGATCGAGCTCAGCAAGGACTTGGCGCAGAAAGGTGCGGATGTCGGCCATCAGACCCAGCGCCACCGGATAGTTGCGGCCGATCTCATCCGGATCGATGTCAACGTGAATGAGCCGTGTCGGCGGGATGGTGAACGAGTAGCCCGGAATCCACGAGCTTGAAGTGCGATCGTCGAAACGCGCACCGAGCGACAGCAGCACGTCGGCTTGTCGCGTCGCGTGGTTCGCTTGATAGTGGCCACCACGCGCCACCATTCCCAGCGAGAGCGGATGCAACGTATCGATAGCGCCGAGTCCGCTCATCGAAGCCGCCACCGGAATCTGAAGACGTTCGGCAAGCTGGAGCAATTCGCCGGCCGCGCCGCCGTGGCGGATCGCCTGACCGACAAAGATAACTGGGCGTTCCGCGCCGAGCAGCATATCGACAGCCTTCACGACACTTTCTGGATCGGCACCGCAACGGCTGGAAATGTTGCCGTTCCACGCCTTCGCGTCCGGCGCTTCCTCGGCAGCCGATTCCATGAACACGTCATATGGGACATCCAGAACCACCGGTCCGGGACGGCCGGTCACCATGGTTTTCCACGCCTGCCTGACGGCAAGTGGCACCATCTCGCCACGCGTCGGCTGAAATACCCGCTTACAGATGCCGCGCACGGTCGATGGGAAATCGGCCTGGTTCTGCCGGTACATCTCCTGAAAGGCGCCGCGATTGAACTGGCTGGTCGGTACATTGCCGGTCACCGCCAGGAACGGCACCGAGTCAAGATAGGCGGTGGCGAGCGCGATCGGCAGCTGCGCCGAACCCGGACCGCAGGAGGTGAAGGTCGCAGTCACCTTGCCCGAAACGCGGTAATAGACGTCGGCCATGAAGCCGGCGACGCTTTCGTGGTGCGTCGATATTGTCTTGATGTCGGCCGAGCGCTCATAGAGCGCGTCGATGAACTGGATATTGCCGTGCCCGCACAGGCCGAACACCTGCGGCACCTTCTCCTGGATCAGGTAATCGACAATGACCTGGGCACCGTTGAGCGTATTACCCGACATCGACCACTCTCTCCCTGCTCAACGCCCCGGCCGTCGCGTCTTGAATGCGCGCGGGCGGCAATTGCTGCGACCCTATTTCCCATAATACTGTACGTCAATTGCTATTGTGGTATGCTCGTGCTGCCCGCCCGCGGCGGAACATCCCGCGGTTGATGAGCGGGGACGGTGTGAATAGAATTCGCGTCCATGGGGAGAGCTGATTCCGTGACATCGCGCACCAAGCTGAAGACCAGCGACAAGCCGGCCAGTCCACGCAAGACGTCGGTTGCGCGCCTGGTGCAATCGACCGAGCAAAACATCGACGACGATGCCGAGGACCGCGCGCGCAGCGGCGTGCAGTCGCTCGGGCGCGCGTTCGCGATCCTGGAAGAAGTCGCGCGTCACCGCGAGGGCATCGGGCTCGCCGAACTCAGCAAGCTGGTCGGCCTGCATAATTCCACCACCTTCCACCTCGCCAAGACGATGGTCTCGCTCGGCTATATGCGGCAGGAGCGCGATTCCAAGCGCTACCGCGTCGGCCGGCCGCTGTTTGCGCTCGCGGCGAGCGCGCTCGACGAGATCGAAATGGTCAATCTCGCAACGCCCGTTCTCGAGGATCTGTCGCGCGAAAGCGGCGAAAGCGGCCATTTTGCCGTGCGGATGGGCGATTCCGTGGTTGTCATCGCCCGCACCAGCGGGGCCGGCGCGTTTCAATTGACCGACCGTGTCGGCGTGGTGCGGCCGGCGCATTGCACCGCGCTTGGCAAGATCATCCTGGCCTCGCTTCGCCCCGATCAGCTAAAGCGTTTCCTCGAACGGGTCGAACTGAAGCCCTCGACCAAGAAGTCGATCACCGATCCGTCGGCGCTGCTGCGGGAAATCACCGAAATCCGGCGCGACGCGATCGCCTTTGACGACGGCGAGTTCAACGCGGAAGTGCGCTGCGTCGCGGTGCCGGTCTACAACTTCACCGGCGAGGTGATCGGCGCACTCGGCATTTCCGGCCCGATCTGGCGCATGACGGACCAGGTGCTGCAAAGCCGCGCCAAACTGGTGCAAACAGCGGCCAAACGGCTTTCCGCCGAGTTCGGCGCCAGGGACATCGCCAAATCTTCCTGAAGTCTGAAGTCCTCCTGAAGCCTGTCCAGACCATTTGACGTTCGCCTGCGACGGATTTGGCGTTGACAGGAGCCACTGCGTCCGGAAATATCCTCCAACAATAAAAAAACGTCTCTCACATTCTCGCATAAGCGGGAATCGGAGGCAGGACGTCGCGACGCGCCCCCGGGGAGGAGACCAGTCATGACCCGCTACAGCCGACGTATGTTGTTGAAAGCCAGTGCCGCCTTCGCCGGCGCGTCCGCGATCGGATTTCCCTCGATCGTCAGCGGCCAGACCGAGAAGATCAAGATCGGCCACCTGACGCCGCTGACCGGCTTTCTCGGCGCGCTCGGCGCCTATGCCCAGCTCGGCATCCGCATGGCCGAGGAAGAGATCAACGCCGCCGGCGGCGTCATGGGCCGGCAGCTCGACATCACCTCGGAAGATTCGGTCAATCCCGCCACCGCCGCGACCAAGGCCCAGCGCATGCTCGACCAGGACGGCGTTGCCGTGCTGATGGGCGAGATCAATTCGGCCTCGGCGCTGACCATCATGCAGGTCGCCGAGCGCAACAAGCGGCTGTTCATGCAGATCGGCGCGCGCTCCGACGCTTTGCGCGGCAAGAACTGCAACAAATACACCTTCCATGTCGACATCCCCTCCACCGTGATGGTGAACGCGGTCGGCAAGGCGCTGGTGCGCGACAACATGATGAAGGACAAGAAATTCTACACGCTGACCGCCGACTACATCTTCGGTCACGATCTGGCGCGTGCCGCCAAATCCTTCTTCGACGCCAACGGCGGCAAGCTGATCGGCGATGAGCTGGTCGCCACCGACGTCACCGACTTCAGCCCGTATCTGCTGAAGATCCGCCAGGCCAAGCCGGACGTGGTCTGCTCCAACCTCGCCGGCAACCAGGTCACCAACCTGATCAAGCAATATGCCGAGTTCGGCCTGCCCTACCCGATCGTCGGCTTCAATCTCAACACCGCCGATGCCTGGGCCGCCGGCGACGGCAATCTGAGCGGCACCTGGCCGACGGTCTGGTACCACACGTCGGACGTTCCGGCGTCGAAGACGTTCGTCGCCAACTTCATCAAGAAGAACGGCAAGCCGCCGGAAAACCATGCCTGGATCGAATATGTCTCGCTGAAGATGATGGCGCAGGCCATGAACGAGACCAAATCGACCGACACCGACAGGCTGATCGCCTACTTCGAGAAGGAAACCCAGTTCGACATCCTGAAGGGACGCAAGGCCTATTTCCGCTCGTGGGATCACCAGTTGATGCAGGAAGCCTATCCCTTCACGGTCAAGGCCAAGGGTCAGGCCAAGGACAAGTGGGACACGCTGGACCTTGGCGCCGCGATTCCCGGACCGAATGAATCGCTCGAGAGCATTGCCCTGACCAAGGAGCAGAATCCCTGCTCGATGTAAGCCTTCAAGTTCCAAACCTTCAAGTTCTAAGCCTCGAAGTTTACGTCTGATCGCCACCGCAGCCGAGGCCCGTGCCTCCGGGACAACGCATGCAATTCGGATTCCTGCTGGAACAGGTGGTCAATGGCCTCGTGCTCGGCGGCTATTATCTGCTGATCGCGCTCGGCCTGTCGCTGATCTTCAGCGTCGGCGGCATCGTCAATCTGGCGCACGGCGCGTTCTATGCGCTCGGCGCCTACGCTTCGATCGAGATCACCAGGTATCTCGGCTTCGGCCCGGCGATCGTGCTGTCGCCGGTCGCCGTCGCCCTGCTCGGCATCCTGTTTGAGCGGTTCATCCTGCGCCGGTTCTACAGCGCCGATCCGATCCTGAGCCTATTGGTGACGTTCGGTCTTGCCATGGTCACCGAACAGGCGATCCGGATTCTATGGGGCGCGGCACCGTTGCCGGCCTCGATTCCACCTGCGTTTCGCGGCTCGATCATCCTCGGCGACTTCCTGTTCTCGCGCTACCGCCTGCTCATTCTCGCCGTCGTCGCTTTGGTGCTGCTCGGTATCTGGCTGCTGCTGCACAAGACCTCGTTCGGCCGCGTGGTGCGCGCCGGGATCCAGCGGCCGGACATGGTCGCCGCATTGGGCATCCGGCTGCAGCCCTACATGACCGCCGTCGTCATGCTCGGCGTCGGCATGGCCGCACTTGGCGGCGCGTTCCAGGCGCCGATCACGAACGTGCATCCGGCGATGGGCGCGGAAATCATCACGGTCGCCTTTGTCGTCGTGGTGATCGGCGGCCTCGGCAGTTTCTGGGGCGTGGTGATATCGGCGCTGCTGGTCGGTGTGGTCAGGGGGATCACCATCCATTTCGAACCGGCCGCGGGCGAAGCATCGATCTATGTTCTGATGTTCCTGGTGCTGCTGGTACGTCCGCGCGGGCTATTGGGCGAGCGCATTGAGAAGTTCGAATGAACACCACCTCGCCGTCAGTCAAATATCGGCCGCTGTTGCTGGCAGCGCTCGCCGTCATCGCGCTGCCGTTCGGCCTGCATCTGCTTGGTCTGTCGCTCAACACCGGGACCATGGTGGTGGCGCTCGCGATTGCCGCCATGGGGCTCAACCTCTGCGTCGGCTATACCGGCCTGGTCTCGTTCGGCCACGGCACCTGGTTCGGTATCGGCGCCTATGCGGCCGGGCTGATCCAGCTGCACTGGTTTCGCGGCGAAATCTGGCTGCCGCTGCTGCTGTCGATGGCCGTGGTGGCGGTGGCGTCCACGCTGACAGGCATCATCATCCTGCGGCGCCGCGGCGTGTATTTCTCGTTGCTGACATTGGCGCTCGCAGCACTGACCTACACCACCGCGTTCCGCTGGAGCAACCTGACCGGCGGCGAAGACGGCCTCGGCGGCTTGAAGCGCGGCCATCTCGGACCGCTCAATCTCGACGATACGCTCAACTATTACATCGTGGTCTCCGTGCTCTGCCTCGGCGTGCTGTATCTGCTGCTGCGGCTGGTGCGCTCGCCGTTCGGCCACGTGCTGATGGCGATCCGCGAGAACCAGTTGCGCGCCACGTTCCAGGGCTATCCGGTCGACCGCTACAAGCTCGGCGTGTTCGTAATCTCGGCTGTCGTGACCGGCTTTGCCGGCGGACTGATCGGATTCCAGAACTATCTGGTCTCGGCCGAAGCGGTCTCGGTGCCGTTTTCGGGCGAGCTGCTGGCGATCGTCGTGATCGGCGGCATGCGCAGCATGCTCGGTCCGACGCTCGGCACGCTGTTCTTCGTCCTGTTCCGCGAACTGTTTTCGATCTGGACGCCGAACTGGCTGCTCTGGTTCGGGCTGATCTTCATCGCCTTCGTGATGTACTCGCCGGGCGGCCTCGTCGGCATCTGGGCAACGCTTGCCAGGCGCTGGTGGCCGGCGCCGGAAGAGACCGCCGCCATGAGCCGGCGCAAGATCTATGACGGACTGCCGCTGCCGGGCTTTCTGTTGCCCCAGGGACTCGCCGGTATTGTGCTGGAGGTCAGCGGCGTCTCGAAAACCTTCGGCGGCATCCGCGCCGTCACCAATGCCAGCCTCAAGATCGGTGCCGGTGAAATTCATGCGCTGATCGGCCCGAACGGCGCCGGCAAGACCACGCTGTTCAACCTGATCTCGGGCCTGTTTCCGACCGATAACGGCACCATCAAGCTCAACGGCCGCGAGATCCAGGGCGTGCCGTCGGACCTGATATGCCATCGGGGCCTGGCGCGCTCGTTCCAGATCACCAACCTGTTCAAGGGCCTGTCGATCTACGAGAACCTGCGGCTGTCGCTGCAGGCGCGCAGCGACATGCGGTTCAATCTCTGGCGCGACATCGATAGCTACGAGGGCATCCACGCCGAGACGGCGGAGCTTGTAAAATTCCTAGGGCTCGAAGGTATCGAGACCATCGAAGGCGGCGAGCTTTCCTATGGCGGCCAGCGGCTGGTCGATCTCGGCATCGCGCTCGGCTCCAAGCCGCAGGTGTTGCTGCTGGATGAACCGCTGGCGGGCCTCGCCGCCGCCGAGCGCGAACGCGTCTCGAACCTCGTCAGGAACATCGCCGCCAACATTCCGGTCCTGATCGTCGAGCACGACATCGACCGCGTGCTCGGCTTCTCGCACCAAGTCACCGTGATGAACCAGGGTGAAGTGCTGATGACCGGTACCCCTGACGCCGTGCGCGCCGACCGAAAGGTGCAGGAGATCTATACCGGCACCGGCGTGCCCGAAGTCGAACACAGCCGCGGCGAGGCGGCCCACGCAGGCGCCGCACCGGTACTCCGGTTCGAACGCGTCAATGCGTTCTACGGCAAGAGCCATATCCTGCACGACGCCACGCTGGATGTCCGCGAAGGCGAAATCGTCGCCTTGCTCGGTCGCAACGGCGCCGGCAAGTCGACGCTGCTGAAGACGCTCGCCGGCCTCGTGCCGCTGTCGTCGGGCGAAATCGAATATGCCGGTGCCGACATTTCCCGCCTGCCGGCGCCCGATATCGCGCGCGCCGGGATCGGCTATGTCCCGCAGGGCCGCGGCCTGTTCGCGGGCATGACGGTGCGGGAAAATCTCTCGCTCGGCCGCCTCGCCCGCAAGACCGACGGCAGCAACGGCGTGGTGTGGAACGAGGAGCAGGTTCTCAATTATTTCCCACGGCTGCGCGAGCGCATGGACGTCGCGGCGGACTACCTCTCCGGCGGCGAGCAGCAGATGGTGGCGGTGGCGCGCGCGATGTCGGGGAATGTCAAACTGCTGCTGCTGGACGAGCCCTTTGAAGGCCTGGCGCCGGCGGTGATTCTCGAACTGTTCAAAGTGTTCGACCAGCTACGGCAGCACATTTCCATCGTGATCGTCGAACACAATCTCGATCTGGTGCTGGCCCTCGCCGACCGCGTCTTCGCGCTCGAGCGCGGCGCGGTGTTTCATCAGGGGCCGGCGGGTCCGCTGCTGACCGATCTCGAATACCGCAAGAAGATCCTGTGGCTGTGATTCTCACCGTCATTGCGAGGAGCGAAGCGACGAAGCAATCCACTCTTTCTTTCTACTTGAAGAAAGATGGATTGCTTCGCTGCGCTCGCAATGACGGCCTATTATTCATGGAGGCAATCATGCGAATTTTAATGGCGGCAGTAATATCCGGCGTCATGATCCTGGGCGCCGCCAGCGCGCATGCAGCCGACGGCAACATGACCATCGCGGTGTTCACCAAGAACTTGACCAACCCGGCCTACGAAGCCTTCCGCATCGCCGCCGACCAGATCGCGCGCACCACCGGCGCGAAGGTCGTGCACTACGTACCGAAGCAGCCTGACAATGTCGCCGAGCAGAAAGCGATGGTGGATCAGGTGATCAAGGACCGGCCGGATGCCGTCATCTTCATTCCGGTCGACGACCTCGCCATGATCGATTCCGTGAAGAAGCTCAACGACGCCAAAATCCCGGTGGTGCTGGTTTCCAATCCGCTCCCCGGCAGCTTCGTCACCTATGTCGGCGCCGACGATTTCGAGATCGGCTATCGCGAGGCGCGCTATCTGTTCGACAACATGGGCGGCAAGGGCAAGATCGTCGTCATCGAGGGCACGCCGGCGGCACCGACCAACCGCGAGCGCGTCCGCGGCTACCAGCGCGCCTTCGCCGAATCTCCCGGCATCGAAGTGCTCGGCTCCGGCGTCGGCAACTACCAGCAGCCCGACGCCAGGCGCGTGATGGAGAAATTGCTGGCCGAACATCCGCAGATCGATGCCGTACTCTCAGCCAATGACAGCATGGCGCTGGGCGTGCTGGAAGCCCTGAAGGCCGCCAACCGCACCGCGATCGTGATCGGCATCAACGGTATCCTTCCGGCCGTGAAACAGATCGAGACCGGCGCAATCCTCGCCACCGTCGATTCAACATGTTCAAGATCGGCTGCACCGCGACGCGGGCGGCGGTGCGTTACCTCAAGCGCGAGCCGCTGCCGGACAAGGTGCTGCTGCCGGCCGAGGTCATCGACAAGACCAACTTCAAGGCGTGGCTGGTGCCGGTCGATCAGCGCGCCTGCCCGGAATGGAGCGAGGTCGCGCGCTGAAGATTCGCCGGCTCCAGTCGGGCTTCTATTGCGTACAGAGGTCCGATATCCTGCCTCTGAACAAGAAAAAGACTGGGAGGGGGACCAACTGATGAGCGCCTCAGGGATATGCCGTGCACTCCTTGTCGTCTGTCTGGCACTGGCAACGTCGCCGATGGCGCGCGCGGAGGAATATCCGACGCGCACGATCAAGATGATCGTGCCGACCGGCGCCGGCGGCATCACCGATATTCTGGCGCGGCTGGTCGGAAAGCATATCAGCGAGCAGCTTGGTCAGCCCGTCATCATCGACAACCGCACGGGCGCCGGCGGCACCATCGGAACCCGGGCCGTCGCCCAGGCCGAGCCCGACGGCTACACCTTGCTGATGGTGTTTCCGAGCCATGCGGCCAATCCGGCGCTCTATGCCAAGTTGCCCTACGACAGCGAGAAGGACTTTGCGCCGATTTCGATGGTGACGAGGGTCAGCGAAATCCTGCTGGTGCCGAACACATCGCCGGCGAAGTCGGTCAGGGAATTGGTCGAACTGGCGCGCAAGGAGCCGCTCAACTACGCTTCCGTCGGCGTCGGCAGCCTGGCGCATCTCGCCACCGAGCTTTTTCTCAGCAAGGCCGGCGTGAAGATGACGCATATCCCCTACCGCAGCGTACCCCAGGCGCAGCAGGCGGTGATGTCGGGTGAAGTCGCTGTATTCTTCGACACGCCGATCACGGCGCTGCCGCAGGCGCGGGCCGGAACGGTGCGGGCACTCGGCGTCAGCACCGCCAAACGTCTCGCCGCCGCGCCTGACATTCCGACGATCGCGGAGGCCGGCGTAGACGGCTACGAGGTCACAGGCTGGAACGGCGTGCTGGCGCCGGCCAACACGCCGCGGCCGATCATCGACAAGCTCAACAAGACCATCGTCGAAGCGCTGAAGACGCCCGAGATCGAAAAACTCCTGATGGAGCAAGGCATCGAGCCGGCCGGCAACAGCCCGGAGGAATTCGCGGCGCTGATGCACGCCGATATCGAGAAATGGATTCGCGTAACGCGCGAAGCCGGCATTCAGCCGCAATAGCGCTATTCGGAATAGAGATTGGTTCGCGGCGCCACGCGGTAGGAATCCATATGAGCCGCCGGGTGGCGGATAGCAATGAACGCGCCGGTGCGAAAGCAGGCTCTGCCGGCGCTAATGTTCGTCCGGCCGGGTGCGCGCGATGATCTCGGCGGCGCCCTTTTCCAGCAGGTCGAGGCCGACCGCGCGGCCGAGCTCGCGGGGGCGGCCTGCCGCACCACGACGCGACGTCTCGATGAATTTGTCGCCGGTCTCGTCCAGCACCGAAGCGGTCAGAATCATCTCGTCGCCATCAAGCGTGGCGTGGCCGGCAATCGGCGAGTTGCAATGGCCGTTCAATACCCACAGCACCTCGCGCTCGGCCTCGGCGCAGAGCCGCGACGGCATATTGTCGATCTTCGCCAGGTACCCGCGCGTGACCCAGTCCTGCTCGACGCATTCGACCGCGACGATGCCCTGGCCGACCGCCGGCAGCATTTCAGCGACCGAGAAATCATGCGCGATGCGCGATGTCATCCAGATGCGCTCGAGCCCGGATCGCGCCATCACAAGCGCATCCGCCGGCCCGACATCGCCGCCGCCGGGCAGCCGCTGCATGTCGCCGCGATCGAGTTTTGCGACGCGGGTATCCGCTGCGCCGCGGTAATGGATGACGGTGGCTTCCGGAAACAGCCGGCGCAGATAGGCCGCGCGCCGCACCGCGTTGGTGCCGATCTTGAAGCCCTTGCCGTGCTGAGCCCTGAACGTTTCCAGCGAGAGGCCGGGCCGCAGCACCAGCGAATCGTTGGCGGCATCGCGCGGCAGCGTCGCAGCGATGATCAGGCCGGGCGTCTCCTCGTTGCCGGGCACGTCCTTGAGCGAATGCATCGCCGCCTGCAATTCGCCGGCCCGCATGGCCTCGCGAATTTCAGCGACGAACGCACCGCCCTTGCCGCCATGTCGGAGCAGTTTGCTGGTCTGGTCCTGGTCGCCGCGGGTTTCGAATCGGACAATCTCGACGGCGAGCGCGGGATTGGCAGCGCGCAGCAGCCTGGCGACCTCGTCCGTCTGCGCCAATGCCATCACGCTCTTGCGCGTGCCGATCCGTAAACCTTGTTCTGACACCCGGTCTCCGTTCGAATGCGATCAGGCTGCGGGAAATGGCGAAAAGCTGAGGGTTTTCAGCGTCGAGATGATAGTTGACTCGCGTATCACCGGCGATCAGAACCAGATCTGACGGTGAATGGTCGGAGTGGCAGGATTCGAACCTGCGACCCCTGCGTCCCGAACGCAGTGCTCTACCGGGCTGAGCCACACTCCGACTAAGAACGCGGCTTATAGCCTTGGGTTTCGGCCACCGCAAGGCGCCGATTTGAGGAAATAAATCACAGTGAATGTCGGCCTGAAGACCCCCATTTTGCCCGCCGGCGAGCCTGCCGCGGCGGCAGCGGCGCATTCTCTCGGGGAAGGCGGACTGGTCGCGTTCCCGACCGAGACCGTTTACGGCCTCGGCGCCGATGCCACCAATCCGGCCGCGATCGCCCGCCTCTACCAGGCCAAGGGCCGGCCGGCCTTCAACCCGTTGATTGCCCATGTCGGGGATATCAGCGCCGCCCGGCAGATTGCCCGCTTTGACGACGCCGCGATGGCGCTGGCCGAAGCGTTCTGGCCGGGTCCACTGACGCTGGTATTGCCCAAGACAGAGGGCTGCGCGGTCGCGGAGCTTGCGACCGCGGGCCTCGACACCGTCGCGATCCGGATACCGGCCCACCCCGTCGCCCGCGATATCCTGCGCCTGTTCGGCCGTCCGGTGGCCGCACCGTCGGCCAACCTGTCGGGTCACGTCTCGCCGACCACGGCCGCCCATGTCGAAAGCGACCTTTCGGGGCGGATCGACCTGATCGTCGACGGCGGCGCGGTCGCGGTCGGCGTCGAATCGACCATTGTCGGCTGCTTCGACCAGCCGATGCTGCTGCGGCCCGGCGGCCTAGCGCGCACCGAGATCGAACGCGTGCTCGGCAGGGCGCTGCTGCAACCGCCTGTCGACGCCGACAGCGACAGCGGGCAACCCCTGGCGCCGGGCATGCTGGCCTCCCATTACGCACCCCGCGCCCGCGTCCGGCTTCATGCTGATAGGATCGAGCCCGGCGAGGCATTGCTCGCGTTCGGCCTCGGAGCAATTTCGGGAATTGACGCCGCTTCGGCAGTGATGAATCTGTCTGCACGCGGCGATCTCGCCGAGGCCGCCGCCAATCTGTTCGGTTTTCTTCGCGCGCTCGATGCCAAAGGCGTGCGCACCATCGCGGTCATGCCGATCCCGGACGAAGGACTGGGTGAAGCCATCAACGACCGGCTGCGCCGTGCCGCGGTCGGAAGGGAATAACGCCGCCGCAAGGCGGCAATGAAAGAAACGACGATGAACATCGCCCAAGCCGCCGTGCCGCCGCTGTCGCCCGAACTGATCGCGAAATTTCGCATGATCGTCGGCGACAAATATGCGGTGACCGACGCCGCCGATATCGCGCCCTATGTCACCGAGGAGCGCGATTTGTTTCACGGCCGCTCGGCGCTGGTGTTGCGGCCGGCAACGACCGCCGAAGTATCCGCGATCTGCAAGCTCGCGACCGAACACAAAATCGCGCTGGTGCCGCAGGGCGGCAATACCGGGCTGGTCGGCGGACAGACCCCGCATAATGGCGAGGTCGTGGTCTCGATGCGCCGGCTGGACAAGATCCGCGAGATCGATCCGGCGTCGAACACCATGACCTGCGAAGCCGGCGTCGTGCTGCAGATCGCGCAGAACGCGGCGCGCGACGTCGACCGGCTGTTTCCGTTGTCGCTCGGCGCCGAAGGGAGTTGCACCATCGGCGGCAATCTCTCCACCAATGCCGGCGGCACCGCCGCATTGGCCTATGGCGTGGCGCGCGAGATGGCGCTCGGGCTCGAAGTGGTGCTGGCCGACGGCCGGATCCTCAACGGCCTGTCGAAGCTGAAGAAGGACAATACCGGCTACGATCTGCGCAATCTCTTCATCGGCGCCGAAGGCACGCTCGGTTTCATTACGGCCGCGACGCTGAAGCTGTTTCCGAAGCCGCGCGCCGTGGAGACCGCCTATGTCGGGCTCAAATCGCCGGCTCAGGCGCTGAAGCTGCTGTCGATCTCGCAGAACGAGGCGGCGGGCAGCCTCACCAGTTTCGAATTGCTGGCCGATATCGCGGTCGATTTCAGCATCCGTCACGGCATCGACATCCGCGATCCCCTGACCGGCAAGCATCGCTGGTACGTGCTGATGGAACTGTCGTCCTCGCGCGACGACGCCCGCGCCGCGCTGGAAGCGATCCTCGCCAAAGGCATGGAAGAAGGCATCGTCGACGACGCCGTGATCGCGGCGAATCTGACCCAGCGCGCGGGCTTCTGGAAGCTGCGCGACGAGATGTCGGCGGCGCAGAAGCCGGAAGGCGGCTCGATCAAGCACGACATTTCCGTGCCGGTCGCAGCGGTTCCTGATTTCATCGCGGAAGCCAACGCCGCCGTCGTCAAGCTGATCCCGGGCTCGCGGCCGGTGCCGTTCGGTCACCTCGGCGACGGCAATATCCATTACAACGTCTCCCAGCCGGTCGGCGGCAACTCCGCCGATTTTCTGGCGCGCTGGCACGAGGTCAACGCGGTCGTGTTCGCGATCGTGCTGCGAATGGGCGGATCGATTTCGGCCGAGCACGGCATCGGCGTGCTCAAGCGCGACGAACTGCCCGACGTCAAGGACAAGGTCGCGATCGAACTGATGCGCGGCATCAAGGCAATGCTCGATCCGCACGGCATCATGAATCCGGGCAAGGTGTTGTGAGCAGCCCGGACAGCACGCTGAGCATCGCGCCGATTGAAGACCGGGATGTCGCCGGGGTCATCGCGCTCTGGCAGCGCTGTGGATCGACCCGCCCGTGGAACGATCCCGCCGCCGATATTGCGCTCGCACGGCGCGGCGACAATTCCACGGTGCTGATCGGCAGGGGTGACGGCGTGCTCGCGGCATCGGTCATGGTCGGCCATGACGGGCATCGCGGCTGGGTCTATTACGTCACGGTCGATCCCGATCGCCGCTACCTGAATTTTGGCCGCGCGATCATGAGCGCCGCGGAAGCCTGGCTGCGTGAGCGCGGTATCCTCAAGCTGCAGCTGATGGTCCGCAAGGACAATGCGCAGGTTCACGCGTTCTACCGGTCGATCGGTTACTACAATCAGGAGACGGTGACCTTCGCCAAATGGCTCGACGGCCGCGAGCCGACGCCGTGAACTAGACCGCCTTCGCCGCAATGCGCGCCGCGGCGAGTATCTCGCGCCTGATCTTTTGATCCTTCACGGCTCTTGCCATCGCCGCCGCGCCCGACAGCACGGCCAGGAACGACCAGGCCCGCTCGCTGGCATGCGCGCCACGAAATCCTGCGACCAGCACTTCGACGAGGCGTATCAGTTCCTCCTCATAGACCAGGCGTGTCGCATCGTCAGCGCGCGCCACATCCGGCGAGAAGCTCGGCAAGCCGCACGCTTCGTCGAGGCCGACGTCCATCCGGTCGCCGAGATAGAAATCGACGAACGGATCGCGCCAGCCGCGGCCGTGTTGTTCCTGAAACGCAGCGACGCCGTTGCGCAGCGTCGCGATCCCGTCCGAGACCACCAGCCGGAAGGCCTCGGCCTTGGAATCGAAATGCGCGTAGAACGCGCCGGAGGTGAGGCCCGCGCCTTTCGCCAGCGCATCGACGCCGGTCCCGCCAAATCCGCCGGCGCGGAAGCCGCGCCCGGCCGCCTCGACCAGACGCGCCCGCGCATCGCCCTCGTTTGCCTTCGACCGCGCCATCTGCGCCTCTCACGTCAAGTTGATAACGATCGTTATATTAGGGTTGGTCAAATAACGATCGTTATGTTTATTGGATAACGATCGTTATCTAGTGATGGCGACGTCCGCAGGCAACCGCGGGGCGCATCCGGTTGTGTCGTTCAAGGAGATAAAAATGCCGATCCAGATCATCGTTCCCGAGGGTGTCCTGACCGCGGAGGCGGAAGCCGAAGCCTTTCGCAAGCTCACCGACCTGCTGCTTCGCCTGCACGGCCTCACCGGCAACAAGTTCATGACGCCGAACGTGATCGGCGAAGTCACCGTGGTGCCCAAGGGCCGTACTTTCTCCGGTGGCAAACGGACCGACATCGCCGTGTTCGAACTCAAAGTGCCCTCCTTCGTGCTGCCGACGCAGGAACTGAAGGATGCCTGGATCGCGGAAGGCACCGCCATCATCGAGGAGGCCGCCAAGGGCCGCATCAAGCGCGAGCATATTTTCTCCAGCGTGAGCTACGCCGTGGAAGGCGCCTGGGGCATCGGCGGCATCGCCTACAGCAACGCCGATCTCGGATCTGCCGTCGCGGCGCAGGCCGCCGCGTAGCGGAACCGGAGGCGGCACTCGAGGGTGGGCACGGTGCTGACGCGCCTTTGCCCACCCTGCGGCGTTTGATGTCTGCGACCTCAAAACAACGATCCCTGTCCTTCGTCTTCCGGTGCTGGCGTGACCCTGCGCGGCGCGGCTTTCCTTACAGGCTTCGGCTCTTCGGCCGCCCTCTCCTCGTCGGTGATCGGCAGCACCAGTTGTTCGTCGTCATGGGCGACGCGATTGACGCGCGTCGAAACCTCGTGCCAGGCGAAGTCGCCGACCAAAGGTCCTCTCAACAGCGTCATGACGTCTTCGGCGTCATGGGTCCGGCCATCGAGCCAGCGCTCGAAATCATCGGGCGCGATGGTCACGGGCACCCGATGATGCAGGGCCGCGAGATCGGAGCTCGCCGGCGCGGTGACGATCGCGACACTGTCGAACTCCTCGCCGTTCGGCCCCATCCAGGTTTCCGCCAGTGCTGCAAAGCCGACCGGCTGGCCGTCGCGGCGATGGATGAAGAACGGACGCTTGCGGCCATCCTTGTCCTGCCATTCGTAATAGCCGTCCGCCGGAACCAGCACGCGCCGCCGCTTCATCGCGTTCTTGAAGGCGGGCTTCTCCAGCACCGTCTCGGCGCGCGCGTTGATCAGCAACGTGAACTTCCTGGCGTCCTTGACCCAGGCCGGCACCAGGCCCCAGCGCATCAAGCGGAAATGCCGGCCGCCATTTTCGAGCATGACCACCGGGATCGGCTGGGTTGGCGCAATATTGTGCCGCGGCGGAAAATTAGGCTGCTCGATGTAGCCAAAAATCTGCCTAAGTGCCGCTGGCGGCGAGGTAATTACAAAGCGTCCGCACATTTTCCAGGCCAAATAGGCGATCATTTAACGTCTGTTAATCCCAAACCTTAACACTGGCGCGGATGACCTCAATGGCCTCCACCCCGGCGCGCACCGATCGCCCAACATTGCTGCACGCGGGCCTCGACGAGAGCGCACGCGCGGCCCTGCTGCGCGCGGCCAACATCAACCCCCGCACCGGGTTGGCCACCGATTATCTGAATCATTTCAACGAAGCGATCATGCTGCTGGAAATGATTCCGGACATTCCCGAATGCGCCGAGGACTTCCTCGCCTGGACCCCGCTGTCCTATGCCGATCATTTCTGCGCCTCCAACTTCAAGGACCGCGATCTCGCGATCGAGGCCTACGAATCCACCGAGGCCCACGTCCGCGCCGAATTCGACCAACTCACCTCGAGCATGACCTCGATCCTGACCGCGGTGGGTTCGGCGATGCGCGAAGCCCGCCAGGACAAGACCCGCGCCATGCTGGCCGAACAGGCCACCGGCTGGGTCAAGCCGCTGGTGATGTTGACCGCCGGCGTCATCAACGGCGCCTCCGAGGCCAACGTCGAACAGATCATGGCGAACTGACCCCCTCACCGGACCAGCTGCGGTCGAATTAGACCTTGGCGCATCGTTCGGGCATGATCCGGCTTGTCCGCCGAAGCTCGAAGAGCGAAGGCGGAGCGCGTCCTTGTTCCCCATTTCGCGGATCACGCCTTGGTTTCCTCTCCTCAGCCGACCCGTCCACAGCTTGCCGTCAGCGGCGCGATCTTTCGCGACGGCAAGGTTTTGCTGGTTCGCCGTTCCCGCTCGCCCGGCAACGGCTTCTACTCGTTGCCCGGCGGCCGGGTCGAATTCGGCGAATCGCTGCATACCGCGCTGCATCGCGAGGTCGACGAGGAAACCGGGCTTCGAATCGAAATTCTGCAGCTGGCCGGATGGCGCGAGGTGCTGCCGACGGCCGACGGCGACGGGCACTATCTGATCATGTCGTTTGCGGCGCGCTGGATCGGCCGGGAGCCGGTCCTGAACGACGAACACGACGATTTCAAATGGCTGGCGCCGGACGCCATCGGCGATCTCAAGGTCACCGGCGGCCTTAAGGAGGTCATCGAGGCAGCCCGGAAGCTCGTCTAAAGCGTTTTCAAGCGAAGCATGCCCTCGGACTTGATCCGTGGGTGGATACCGGTTCGCGTGAAGAAAACGCGTCAAAATATGAATCCGGAGCCTGATCGCCCCTGCGATCGGGCTCCGGGCTGGAACTTGCCAGGGATTGCGCCTTGCCACGGGCGTATTGAGGGGGCATATCGGGCGGGTTCTGGACCCCCAAATGCTCAAGCAATTTCTGGCCTTTCTCATCCTCATCGCGGCCTGCAACCTCGTCCCCGCCCGGGCCCAGGATGCCGCCGCCCCGTTTGACGGCGACCTGCAGCGGCTCGCCGAAATTCTCGGCACGCTGCACTATCTGCGCGGCATCTGCGGCACCAATGAAGGGGCGAAATGGCGCAACGAGATGCAGGCGCTGGTCGACGCCGAAACCCCCTCCGGCGACCGCCGCGCCCGCATGATCGCCGGCTTCAACCGCGGCTATAACGGCTTTCAGCAGACCTACCGCACCTGCACGCCCGCAGCCTCGGTGGCGATCCGCCGCTACATCGAGGAAGGCTCGAAGATCTCGCGCGATCTCACGGCGCGCTACGCGAATTAGGGTCGCTCTGTCATTCCGGGGCGCGAAGCGAACCCGGAATCTCGAGATTCCGGGTCTGGTGCTAACGCACCATCCCGGAATGACAGACGATAAGCACATGCGCTCACATTCTCGCGGCGCAACGCGCCCGGAGTTTTGCAAGGAAACCTTACCCTCCCAAAAATTCAGAGGGCGCAGGGAAGACCGGGTGCGCGCTGCACCCGCGGTCTCGCGTGCAATAGATGCAACAAGATGCGCACACGAGCATACAGGTTCAGCGGAGAGCCTCCGGCCTTCCCTGCGCAATGGCTTTACGGCTTATACGAGTTCGTCCTGGTGACCGGCTCTCTTGCCACCATCGTCAGCTGGGCTTTCGCTTCCGCCAACTTGACGCCAGCACCGGGGCGTCGGACCCAAACGATTTCGCCGTACGCTACAGCTCGTTCGTCTCGCGTGCTGTCGCGTCCACCGCTCCCTGCCCCTCGTTTGCGACGATGGCCAACGCCCCTTGTGTCGGCAAAAACTGGCAGAATGTGCGAACGGGCGGTTGAAGCAGAACCGCCCGTTGCTGGAACTGAGCCCGTAACGCCCCAAAGCGGCAGAGCCTGTATGAGAGCGAGGGACAGCTCCGGTGTCTTCCTCAACCCGAACAGTTGCAAGGGCCGTTGAGCCCGTACCGAGCAAGGAAGGGAGTGGATGATGGCACAAAATGGTCTCGTTGTCGTCGGCATCGATGTAGCAAAGGACAAGGTCGATGCGTGCATTCGCGAGTTGGCGCTGCGGCAGACGTATCCGAGCACTGCCCAGGGTCATCGCAAGCTGGTTGCCTGGCTTCGCAAGCACAAGGTGAACAGGGCGGTGATGGAGGCCAGCGGCGGCTATGAGCGCGATTGGGGGAAGGTGCTCCGTCTGGCCGGCATCGCCGTACGGATCGTCGACCCCAAGCGAGTCCGCAGCTTTGCGCAGTCGGCCGGACGCCTGGCCAAGAACGATACGATTGATGCAGAGATGATCGCTTGGTTCGCAGAGACGTTCAGCGAGGCGCCGGGCCAAGTGCACGATGCCGCGCGCGAAGAGCTGCAGGCGCTGGTGAAAGCTCGTCTCAATCTGGTCGATCTCAAGATACGACTGGAAGCTCAAAACGAGCATGCTGCACCAGGACAGGCTCGGAAAGCGCGGACCCGTATCTTGAAGAGCTTGCTCGAGGAAATTGCCAAGCTCGAAGTCGCGATCTCGGCCCAGGTCAGGGCCACACCTCATCTTGCCGAACGCGCCGAGATCGTCGAGAGCGTGCCGGGCTTTGCCGAAACGAGCTCAGCGAACCTCATTGCTGGAATGCCGGAGCTTGGCCAAGTGAGCGACGAGATCGCCGCGGCGTTGTTAGGCGTTGCCCCTTATGACGATGATAGCGGAAAGCGCCGCGGCGAACGCCACATCAAGGGCGGCCGCCGTTGGGTCCGAAACGCCCTCTACATGCCGTGCCTCGGCGCGGCCACACAGAACAATCCTGTCTTCAAGGCCTACTATCAACGGCTACTTGCCAAGGGGAAGGAGCCGAAGGTTGCGCTCGTCGCCTGCATGCGAAAGCTGATCATCATCCTCAACACAATGATCGCACGCCGGCAGAAATGGGATCCCAGCCGTTACGCACTGAATTGAGCGAGCGCACTTCACCGCGCTCGGTCCTCGACCGAGCGCATGCCTAGCCAACAGACCGGGGAGCGGACGGCGTCAAGGCCGTAAGCCGCCGAAGGCGGGGGCGCGCCTCGCGCCAGCCTTGAGGCCAGCCGATCACCGGTCTACTTCAGCACAGTTGCTCTGGTGGGACAGGATGGCGGGAGTTGAACGACTGATTTGCCCGACGGCGCCAGCGATTTATTTTTTTGCGAAGGGCTGGACCCATATCCGGGGGTGATTTGCCCGTCGGGCAGTCTATAGGATGGGGTTGAGCCAACGCTTGCCGACGAGGTGAACGACAACCATGGACACGATTTTCTTCGACCTCGACGGCACGCTGACGGACCCCAAGCCCGGCATCACCCGCTCGATTCAATATGCGCTGCAAAAGCTGAATCATGCTGTGATTCCGAGCGAGGACGAACTGACCTGGTGCATCGGCCCGCCGCTGCGATCGAGTTTTGTCAAAATGCTCAGCGAAGACTCCGCCGACCGCGCCGTCGCGCTGTACCGCGAACGCTTTTCCGATATCGGACTGTACGAGAACCGGGTCTATGACGGCATCGCCGAGGTGCTGACAACGCTCAGGCAATCCGGCCATCGGCTGTTCGTCGCCACCAGCAAGGCCCACGTCTATGCCGATCGCATCATCGACCATTTCGGGCTGCGGCCGCATTTCAGCCACGTGTTCGGCGCGGAACTGGACGGCACCCGCGCCGACAAATCGCATCTGCTGACCTACGCGCTGAAGGAGACGGCGACCGATCCGGCCAAGAGCCTGATGATCGGCGATCGCAGCCACGACATGGTCGGCGCCGGGAACAACGGCATCAAGGGCATCGGGGTGCTCTACGGCTACGGCAGCCGGGACGAACTGATCGGCGCCGGCGCGCTGCATGTCTGTGCGACGCCCGCGGAGATATTGGGCTACGTAGCAACCATTAAAGCTAAGCGGCATTTTCAGTCCACGGGGTGCCGCGCTGGACGACGGTATTTGCGTAGATGAGGAGCTTTCGCGCGCAGGCGATTAGCGCTGCGTTGTGGGCCTTGCCCTTTGCAGTGAGGCGGGCATAGAGGGCGACCAGAGCCTTGTTCCATCGGAAGGCCGCCGGGAGGGCTGCGGCAAACAGTGAGCGCCGCAGCCGGCTGCGGCCTCCAGCGATTTTGCGCTGACCTCTGTGCTGTCCGCTATCGGCGGCGAACGGAGCCAGCCCGGCCAGGGCTGCGGCTTCTTCACGGCTGACGCAACCGAGCTCGGGCATGCGGATGACGATCGCCAGCGCTGTGCGTTCGCCGATACCTGGAATGCTCAGCACCAGCTTTAGCCGCTTGGCCAGATCGCCGTGGCCGCGAAGACGCTTGGCAATGTCGCGTATCTGCGCCGCCTTGCGTGCTTTCAGCCGGGCTATATCGCTGTTGACGATGCGCCGCAGCGCAGGCTCGTCAATGTGCTCGAGCCGGTTCTTGAACCGCTTGATGTCTTCCTCGATCTGCTCGAGGAAGGTCAGATAATCGGCCAATTCCGTCAACCGCGGATCCGGTGCGATCTCCGGTGGATCAACCGCTGCAGCGCAGGCTGCGATCAATATCGCGTCGAGTGCATCATTCTTGGCACGGCGCAAATGTACCCGGCCGAAGGCTTTGACCTGTAGCGGCTGCAGCAACAGCACGATAAAGCCTGCCGCCCGCAGATGCTCTACCACGCCGCGTTCATAGCCGCCCGTCGCTTCGATGCCGACCCGCGTCACGCCGGACTTGGCGAGGCTAGCCACATGGGACCGCCAGCCAGCTAAATCGTTGGTGACCTGCCAACGTTCGGCCCGGTCGTGAACCGCGATATCGAGTTTAGCTTTGGACGTATCGATTCCAGCCGTCGTTATGTTAGACTTTGTCATCTTCCTCGACCCTGCCTTGTGAAGCGAACCAAGTTGTTCCGGCAACCATCCGGGTCCGATGAAGGTGCTGACGCGATCAAGCTACGGGGCAGCCACAAACTGCTCTGGGTGGGTTCGATCCGATCGCCAGCGGCCTGCCGCGGGGTGCAAACCACGGCAGGCCATTCCTCACGGAACAAGCCGACGATAACTGATTGCGCTATTACAAGGGTGGGTTAGCCGAAGGCGTAACCCACCGCCCGGACCATCCGCGCCGCACGAAGTTGGTGGGTTACGCTGCGCTAACCCACCCTACGAAACCGTCTCCGGAACCGTGCCGCAAATTCGAGCACCGCCGTTAACCTTTCCTAAAGATGTGCCTCGCCCCAAGCCCGCCGCGTGCTACAGCTTACGGCGTTCGATGCGTTCCGCCCTGGATCGCGCACAGATTCGTTGAGTTTCATGAGCCATCCCGCGACCTTCTCGACCGCCCGCGATCCGCTTCCCGACCACGAACAGAAGCAGGCTGCGCTCAGCTACCTCAACGAGGCCTGGGCCGAGGCGCGGCACGACGGCGTCGACGGCGACTGCCTGGCGCAGGCGAGCCTGTTCACCGCACTCGCCGAACTGGTCTCGACCTATGGCGAGGACGCGGTGGCGAAATTCGTCGAAGGGCTTCCCGGGCGCGTTCGCAACGGCGAATTCTCGCTGTCGCTGGCGAAGCAGTAAGCGCGCCACAAGTTGCGCTGTCATTGCCCGGCTTGCCGCCTCCGCTCGTTATCGATCGAGAAGCTGCAACGCAGATCGCATGTCCGCTATTGAGCGCGTAACGGACTCAAGCGGGACATCACGCAATGTCCGCTTTGTGCCGATATTGTTGCAAAAGTCGGAAATCGGACAACCCCACAAATCTCGCGAAAGCTGATCTTTTGGACTTCTCTGCTGCTGCGTCGCTCTTCAACGCCGCTACGATGGTCCGGGATCGATTTTGGATGAAACGATATGGTCCCTCACATCGTCGCGCGTAAAGCGCATCAGTGGGTTAGGAATCTTCGGTCGCCTGCGCAAAAAAACTTTTCAACAATATCTGCCAACAAGCGACATATTCACAGGTTGGTTCCTCAATTGCACACTTCCTGCGGTGTTGACGTCCCCCGCCAAGTGCTGACAATCCCAAGTCTGCAGCCTTTTTGAACCGGACGGCAGCCGCCCGTTCCACAAACAACCTGTCCCGACGCCTGCGGCTTTGCCGGTGCAGTATCCGCCTTCGCTCTCTCTTGTCTTTCGCGCTTTGGTTCACCGCTGGCAGTCGGCTTCCTGACCTCGGTCTTTTCACAAGTGTTGTCGTCGCCAAGTTCGTAACCAGCCCGGCAAGTTATCTTTATGCAGCGGTCACCATCCGCTCTGAGCCCGTGATCGCATATCAAAGGGCATACACGCGCGGTCTTGCCTTTGACCGCGTCAAGCGCATCTGTGCTGGCAACCTTGACATCAAACTTTAATCCCGAGTGTTTGTTGAACAGATCAAGTGATTTTTGAGCAGCCGCATTCCAGTTTCCGTCTACCGCGCCGGTATTGCAGCCGACCCGGCGCAGCTCGGATTGCAGTGAACGAGGAAGATCTACCGTCGTTTGTTGGTCTGATTTGTCAGCCGGTGGCGTTAACGCGGCGACCTTTTCTTCCTTGGCCTTCTTGTCAGCGGCGGCTTTGGCTTCTGCGGCAATCTCTGCCTCTTCGGTAGCCTTGGTGCGTTCAGCTTCCTTTTCGGCGGCCTTGGCTAACGCTGCGACCTTCTCCTCTTGCGCTTTCTTGGCCAATTCTGAAGCCACGCGGGCACGTTCGGTCGCCTTAGCCTGCTCGGCGGCCTTGGCTTGTTCAGCGGCTTTCGCGCCTTCAACAGCGAGCCGCGTTTGTTCTTCCTGCGCGGCTTTCGCCTTGTTTGTCGCGTCAATCCGTGCCGCTTCCGCCGCCAGCTTGTCGCGGTGGGCTTTGGCAAGGGCGGTGAAGAAGCCAGACGGGTATTTTTCGATGAAGGCGTCCCATACCGGCTTCGTGCCGACTTGAAGCGCGAATTCGTAGTTCCGCTGCATCGTGGCATCGTTATGGGTCGGTGCGGCTGCTGCGGGTGTAGGCGCGGCTGGCACGAGCGTTACGTCGTTGCCGCCCAACGAACCATAAACAAATGGCTCTTGCGCGTTATTGGTCGCTTTCAAGACGTCGTCACGGACAAATCCGAACGCCTTGCGAAGATCGAGGCCGGGTTTGGTCAGGTGATTGACCAGCGCCGTCGCAAACGGGCTGTTCTTGCTGTCACCATCAGACGCCGTCGAACCCGCCTTGGCGGCAAACGCGATCATCGTGTTGGGACTGGAAGGCTCGACCTTGGCGAGGCCGCGCCCGATCGCGCGCGACGCAATCGTTCGCTTCATGTTTTTAGCGAACGGGTTGTCCCGGCAGGCATCGAGGATAACAAGCCGCAATTGCTTGGCCGGTTCAATCGCTACCAGGACGCGTTCCAGAGGCAGCGTCTCGTCCAGGACGTCTGTATCCGTCTCGAGCGTGGCATCGACCGGAATGAGATAATTCGTGCCATCAAGCTCGATGCCGTGCCCGGCATAGTAGACAACGGCGACATCCGCGTCCCGGCTCCTGTTGCCGAAGTCGCGCAGCGCCTTGCGCAATTCTCCCACGGTTAGGTTGAGCTTGGACTCGACCGTGTCGAAGCCTGCAGACTTGAACATCGCGGCAACCGCCGCTGCATCGTTCGCGGGATTACTGAGCTTGGCCACGTTCCGATAGGAAGAGTTGCCGATCACCAGGGCAACCCTCTTCTCCGCAAACGCAGGCTGAGTGAAAAGCCAAGTCGACCAGACCGCTACAACAATGGCCGCTATGGCTCGCATCAGATATTCCAAATCGGAAGTAAACCGACCTTATCATTCAACCAATTGTCGCAATAGCGCAAACCCGCGTCTGTGACGATGCTCACAGATGATCCTCGGAGTTGCCAGTTTCAAGCGCGATGTCCGTTCCGGGTCAAAGCTGCCCTGACGGACCTGAAATGCGACTTCCGTTCTGCCTCCGATAACGGACATCCCCGCGCGGCCTCGCCGTGTCCGTTCAGTGCCAATTTCGGAGGTTCGCAGATCTTACTAGATCACTCGTCGGCGCGGACGAGGAGTGTCGGAGGCGGGACAAGTGCGAGCGCTTTTGCAGCTTCCATGGCGGATCGCCTGCTCCAGAGCGCGATTGCGCACAAGGCGAGTGACGACGGCGATAGTTGGGGCAATTCTTATAAGCCCTGATGGGGCGCGCATTCGCGTGCCCTGCCTGCTCCCGGGCCTTGTCGTTTATGCCCCGGCGGCTTACGTTCCCGGCAACATGTCACACGGGATTTTTGCATGAAAGCAGCGTTCCTTCCGGACCGAGGCGTGATCAAGGTCGCGGGCGACGATGCCCGTAACTTCCTCAACGGGCTCGTCACCACGGATGTCACGCTGCTGCGGCCGGGCCTTGGCCGGTTCGGCGCGCTGCTGACGCCGCAAGGCAAGATCACGACCGATTTCCTGATCACCGAGGCCCCCTCAGGCCATGGCGGCGGCTTCCTGATCGATGTACCGCGCCCGCTGGCGGCCGGCCTCGCCACCAAGCTCGGCTTCTACAAGCTGCGCGCCAAGGTTGTGGTGGAGGATCTCACAGACAGCCTCGGCGTGCTGGCGGTCTGGGACGGCGAACCCGCCATGAAGCCCGATCTGGCGTTCGCCGATCCACGCCATGAAGGGCTGGGCTGGCGAATTCTGGTGCCGGAGGAACTGGCACCAAAAGTGGCCGATCTTGTCGGCGCCGACCTCGTCGACAGCGACGCCTATGAGGCGCATCGCATCAAGGCGGGCGTGCCGCGCGGCGGGCTCGATTTCATGTATGGCGACGCGTTCCCGCACGAGACCAACATGGACCGCCTGCACGGCGTCGATTTCGACAAGGGCTGCTATGTCGGCCAAGAGGTGGTGTCGCGGATGCAGCATCGCGGCACCGCACGCACCCGGATCGTGCGGATCGTTCTCGACGACTTCTCGCCGGAAGCCGGTGCGACCGTTCTCGCCGGCGAAAAATCGGTCGGCACCATGGGATCGACCGCCGGCGGCAACGGGCTGGCGCTGCTGCGGACCGATCGCGTCGCCGACGCGCTCGATGCCGGCGCGAGTTTGAGCGCGGGCGGCCTTGCGATCCACCTCGCCGATCCCAACGACATCCGTCCGGCGCCGAAACAGACCGTCGCATGAGACAATTCCCATGAGCCAGTACCAATGAGCAGATCCGCGCGCCTGCACGCCGACGGCAAGACCCGCTGTCCGTGGCCGGGCGAAGACCCGTTCTACATGGCCTATCACGACACCGAATGGGGCGTGCCCGAATATGACGACCGCGCACTGTATGAAAAACTGATCCTCGACGGCTTCCAGGCCGGGCTGTCGTGGATCACGATCCTGCGCAAGCGCGAGAATTTTCGCAACGCGTTCGATGACTTCCAGCCGGAGAAGATCGCGCGCTACAACGAGAAGAAGGTTCTCGCGCTGATGAACGATGCCGGCATCGTGCGCAACCGCGCCAAGATCGAAGGCGCCATCAACAGCGCCAAGGGCTATCTGAAGATTATGGAGGAAGGCCCGGGCTTTTCGAAATACCTGTGGGACTTTGTCGACGGCAAGCCTGTCGTGAACAAGTTCAAGACCACCGCCAGCGTGCCGGCCTCGACGCCAACATCGATCAAGATTTCAAAAGAGCTCGCCGCACGCGGCTTCAAGTTCGTCGGCCCGACCATCGTCTACGCCTTCATGCAGGCCACCGGCATGGTCAACGATCATCTGGTGACGTGCTTCTGTCACGAAACCTGCAGCGGCAAACTTCGCAAGCCGCGCCTCAAAATTAAATGACGGCCAAGAAACCGTTCGCGCCCGACATGACGCGGGCCTGGCAGCGGATGCTGTCGGGGCGGCGGCTCGATCTGCTCGACCCCTCGCCGCTCGATATCGAAATATCGGATATTGCCCATGGGCTGGCGCGTGTCGCGCGCTGGAACGGGCAGACCAGCGGCGCGCATATTTTCTCGGTGGCGCAGCACACGCTTTTGGTCGAACTCGTGTTGCGCGAGCAGATGCCGCGCGTGGACGTGCGCTTCCGGCTCGCGGCCTTGCTGCACGACGCGCCGGAATATGTCATCGGCGACATGATCTCGCCGTTCAAGGCAGTGCTCGGCGGCGACTACAAGGTGGTGGAAAAACGCCTGCTGGCGGCGATCCATATCCGCTTCGGCCTGCCCCGGGTGCTGGCTGACGATATCACGCAGGCGATCAAGGCCGCCGATCGCGGCGCCGCCTATCTCGAAGCGACCCATCTGGCCGGATTTTCGGTGGCCGAGGCCAAGCGCCTGTTCGGTCGCGATCCCGGCCTGCCCGAGGCAACGGAACGCGACTATCTGACGCCCTGGACCGCGGCCAGGGCGGAGAAGCAGTTTTTGGCACGATTTGGCCTGCTACTTGGCTAAACGGCCGTAGGGTGGGCAAAGCGAAGCGTGCCCACCACAATTGCGCGCGGAAACAAGATGGTGGGCACGCTTCGCTTTGCCCACCCTACGGACTATAATCGCGGCAACAAGAACCACCCAGGAAACGCCATGCTTCACGTCTGCTCGCTCGCCGCATTGCCCGAGACCGTCAAGGCGACCGGCGCCAGCCATGTGCTCACTGTGATGGCCAATGTCGACCAGGTGCAGCGGCCGGCTTCGGTGCTCGAGGCCAACCATCTGAAAGTGTCGATGGACGACATCACCGAGCAGATCGATGGCTTCGTAGCGCCGTCGGACCAGCATATCGAAAAGGTGCTGGCCTTCGTGCGCGGCTGGGATCGCCGCGCGCCGATGGTGGTGCACTGCTATGCCGGCATCAGCCGCTCGACCGCGAGCGCCTTTGCCGCCGCCTGCATGCTCAATCCGCACCGCGACGAAATCGAGATCGCCAAGCAGATCCGCGCCCGCTCGCCGATCGCCTCGCCGAACCGGCTGATCGTCAGCCTCGCCGACAAGGCGCTGGGACGCGACGGACGGATGCTGCGCGCGCTCGACGAAATGGGCCCGGGCAGCATGACCGTCGAAGGCAAGCCGTTCCGGCTCGATCTGGAATGATGCGACTTCGGCGCATGAGTTGAGGTCGTCATGCCCGGCCTTGTGCCGGGCATGACGACCTTGCAGACTATCAGCAAAAAAGACGTGGATGGCCGGGCATAGGCAAGCGGAAGCGACGCCGTCCTTGACGGCTACGCCCGGCCATGACGGAAATAAATGGATCAACCGCGTGCGACAATATCGCCCGCGGCCATTTGAACTTTTAGCGATCAAAACTGCACTCACTGGATGGCAACGGGCCGCTGATGTGACCGGTGCATCATTTAGTGCGCCCATCTGGAGGCCCAATGCTGGATAACCCGTTCGATTTCGCCGCGATTGTGATCGCGATTGTCGCCTTTATCTTTGCCCGCAAGGCGATGAACCAGGCGGCGGCGCTGCGCACGCGGCTGGACGCGATCGAGCGGGCGGGAATCACGCGATCCGTTCCGCCGCCATTGACGCAGGTGCAGGCCGCGGAGCCACGCATGACTCCAGCGACACCGGTGCCGCCGCCGGTCATTCCCGATGTGGAATCGATCGCCCCTGCCGCCACCTCCGAAACCGCGCCGGAAATCGCAAGTACGCCTCCAGCCGCACCGCCGCCGCTGCCGCAGCCCGATCGCGGGTTTGAGGAAACCGTCGGCACCCGCTGGGTGGTGTGGATCGGCGGCCTGACCCTGGCGCTCGGCGGATTCTTCATGGTCCGCTATTCGATCGATGCCGGCCTGCTCGGCCCCGGCGTGCGCACGATATTGGGCGGCCTGTTCGCGCTCGCTTTGCTCGCCGCCGGCGAATGGACCCGGCGCAAGGAAAGCATCTCCGCCATCGAAGCGCTGCCGGTCGCCAACATCCCGGCTATTCTCACCGCCGCCGGCACCGCCGTCGCCTTCGCCACCGTCTACGCGGCCTATGCACTGTACGGATTTTTGGTGCCCGCCACCGCCTTCGTCCTGCTCGGGCTGGTGGCGCTGGCCACGTTGGCCGCGGCGTTGCTGCACGGGCCGGCGCTCGCCGGGCTCGGCGTCGTCGGCGCCTTCGCGACGCCGGTTCTGGTGTCGTCGGACAAACCGGATTTCTGGGCGCTCTACGTCTATCTCGCCATCGTCACCGCGGCGTCATTCGGTCTGGCCCGCGTGCGGCTGTGGCGATGGCTCGCGGTGACCACGATCGCGTTCGCGCTGTTATGGACCCTGCCCTGCCTGCAATGCGGGCCGTCGATGGTGGCGCCGCATGCGTTCCACGTGCTGGCCGGATTTGTCCTCGCCGCCCTGCTGGTGGTGTGCGGCTTCCTGTTCGGCCCGCCGGCGAATGAAGGTGAGATCGAGCCGATATCTTCCGGCTCGCTGGCAGCCTATCTCGCCGGTGCGACCTTGATCGTACTGAACAGTTTTCATGCCGATGCCGCGATGATCGCATTCGGCCTGCTGGTCGCCGGCAGTCTCATCGTGGCCTGGCGCAACGATGCCGCCACCGGCGCGGTCGGTGCTGCCGCGGCGCTGGTCTTTGTCGTGTTCGCCGAATGGGCGATCCGTGCCAATCCGGACATGCTGGTGCTGCCCGGCGGTCCGTTGGCAGGCATCGGACCATCAGCCACCGACGGATCGGTCTCGCTGCATCTGATCTCGGCCGCGATCTTCGCCGTTGGATTCGGTGTCGCCGGCTTCCTGGCGCAGGGCCGCTCGGCCAACGCCATCATTCCCGTCATCTGGTCGGCCGCCTCGGTATTCGTACCGCTGGCGCTGCTGGTCGCGCTCTATGCCCGCATCGCGCATCTCGACCGCTCGATTCCGTTCGCCATTCTGGCGGTGCTGCTGGCCGCGGCCTATGCCGCCGCGACCGAAGAGCTCACCAAGCGCGAGGACCGTCCAGGCATGCAAGCCACTATCGCATTGTATGCGACCGGCGCGCTGGCGGCGCTGGCATTGGCACTGACGTTCGCACTGGAAAAAGGCTGGCTCACGATCGCGCTGGCGCTGATGTCGGCCGGCACCGCCTGGATTTCGCTGCAACGGCCGATCCCGTTCCTGCGTTCGCTTGCCGCTATTCTCGCCGGCATCGTGGTGCTGCGGATCGGCTACGAGCCGCGCATTGTCGGCGACGCCGTCGGCACCACGCCGATCTTCAACTGGCTGTTGTGGGGCTACGGCATTCCGGCGGCCTCGTTCTGGGCCGGCAGCATCTTCCTGCGCCGTAACGGCGACGATGCGCCGCTGCGGGCGGTGGAATCGGCCGCGATCCTGTTCACGGTATTGCTGGCGTTCATGGAGATCCGCCACGCGGTCAACGACGGCGATCCCTACTTCACCTCCGCCGGTCTCACCGAAGTGGCGCTGCAGGTCTGCGTCGCGCTGGCGATGGCGATCGGGCTGGAACGATTGCGCCTTCGCACCGGCAGCGTCATTCACAATGCCGGCGCCGTCCTGCTGACCGCGTTCGCCGGCCTGGCGACCGTCGGCGGGCTGCTGGTGCTGGAGCAGCCCCTGCTCTGGACCATCGACGTCGGCGGCCGCTTCATCAACCTGCTGCTGCTCGCCTACGCGCTGCCTGCCGTGCTCGCTCTGTTGCTGTCCTATGCGGTGGCAGGCCATCGCCCAGCCGCCTACGCCAATACGCTCGCCGCCGGCGCCCTGATCCTGGCGCTCACCTATGTCACCGCCGAAATCCGCCGTCTCTATCACGGCCCGATCATGGCGATCGGCCCGACCGGCGGTGCCGAGCAATACAGCTACTCGATCGCGTGGCTGGCGTTCGGCGTGATCCTGCTCGGCATCGGCATTCTCGCCAACTCGCAGCGCGCACGGCTGGCTTCCGCCGCGGTCATTGCGCTGACGATCCTGAAAGCCTTCCTGATCGACATGTCGACGCTGACAGGCGTCTACCGCGCGCTGTCGTTCATGTGCCTAGGCCTGGTGCTGGTGGCGATCGGCTGGCTGTACCAGCGGATCCTGTTCCGCCGGCAGGCCGCCGCAGCTTTCCCCGCTGCGCAGGGGGGAGGATAGCGTCATCAGCCGACGGATTCCGCGACCAGCCGAATCCTAAAAACCGGCTTCCTGGCTTCGTCGAGCAGTTCCATCTGCCATTCGGCATTCTGCTTCAGGCTGCGTGAAATGCTGCCGAGCAGATTGCCGCAGACCTTGGTCATTTCGGCCCACGCGGCCTCGCGGCTCTCGAATTCGGAGCCCTGATCGGATGCACCGGCGTAACGGCCATGGCTGATTCGAAAAAAATACAGCGGCATGATTGATCTCATGGTTCGGGCCGCCTCCCGGCCGCTTGACCACAACGTTGCAATGCGAGTTGCTACCGGGGCGTGAATTCCCCGGGCCGTAGGACTACGGAGCGAGTTCCCACAATCCCGCCGGGTGCGGAACCGCCGTCAAAGCATTCGGGAAAGATCAGTCCGTCGAGCGCCGCAGTTCCGGGGCGGTCTCGGCCTTCGCCGGTTCCGCCCGGGATTCCGCTTTGGGCTCGGACTTGACCGGCTCGAGCTTGGCGCGCTCGACCGCCGGCGTCTCGACGCGCGCGGAGACTTCGGCGCGGGCTTCGGCCGAACGGCTCGGCTCCGACCCATGCAGCGCGCGCGGCCGCGCCACGGCACGCGCCATCAGCATCGAGGCCCCACCCTGGTGGCGGAAATCGCAATAGGCAAAGCCCATGCCCGAGACCGAGCCACGGAACGTGCGGTCATCGCGCTTGTCGAGGTTGAAGCACGGCTCGAACGGAAGCCCCTTGATGGAAGCGCAGACAGCCTGGCCGCGGACTTGCAGCGTGTTGCCGGGCAGGCGCACATGGCGGATCGGACCAGAGCCCGAGAACTGGACCGAGCCGGCGGCGCCCATGTCGTCGAGGATACGGCCAGCACCGCGGGTACCGTCGAAACAGTTGAACGCGAAAACCTTGCCGGACACGAACTTGCGCGCCTCGTCGGCATTCATCATCCCAGCCAGCGCAGGCACAACCATCGCACCGGCCGTGACGGCCCCCAGAACCAAACGCGCAAGCATGCAGCTACTCCAACTTACCAAGAGTGCGGGCACCAGCCTTACGGCCTCTTTACCCGCTACTTACCATATCAACCGTGGCAACTTTGGAGCAGCTTGGTTGGTAAAGTCTGAACGTGGTTAGACAATTTTTACCACGATTCGACCGCGGACCTGGCCGGCGAGAATTTGGGCGCCGGCGGCGATCACCTGGTCCAAACTGATTTCCTGAGTAATATCAGTAAGTTTCTTGTGGTCCAGATCGCTGGCGAGGCGGCTCCAGGCGAGCTTGCGCTGCTCGATCGGGCACATCACCGAATCGATGCCGAGAAGGCACACCCCGCGCAAAATGAACGGCGCGACCGAGGACGGCAGGTCCATGCCGGCGGCAAGACCGCAGGCCGCGATGGCCCCGCCATACTTCGTCATCGACAGCAGGTTGGCGAGTGTGGTCGAGCCGACGCTGTCGATACCGCCCGCCCAGCGCTCCTTGGCGAGCGGCTTGGCCGGAGCTGACAGCTCGTTGCGATCGATCACCTCGGCGGCGCCGAGGCCCTTCAGGTAGTCGGCCTCCGACATCCGCCCGGTGGATGCGATGACGTGATAGCCGAGCTTCGACAGCACGGCGATCGCGACCGAACCGACGCCGCCGGCAGCACCCGTCACCACGACCGGACCGCTCTTGGGCGAGAGACCATGCTTCTCCAGCGCCAGCACCGACAGCATCGCGGTATAGCCGGCGGTGCCGATCGCCATGGCGTCGCGGGTCGAGATGTTCTGCGGCAGCCGCACCAGCCAGTCGCCCTTGACGCGGGCCTTTTCGGCATAGGCGCCGAGATGGGTCTCGCCCATGCCCCAGCCGTTGCAGACGACCTTGTCGCCGGCCTTCCACTGCGGATGCGAGGACTGTTCGACCGTGCCGGCGAAATCGATGCCGGCGATCATCGGGAAGCGCCGCACCACCGGCGCCTTGCCGGTGACGGCAAGGCCGTCCTTGTAGTTCAGCGTCGACCACTCGACGGCGACGGTGACGTCGCCTTCCATCAGTTCGGCTTCGTCGAACTGCGTCAGCGCCGCAGTGGTGCCTTTTTCCGCCTTGTCGATCCTGATGGCCTTGAACGTTCCCACGATAAACTCCCCGGACTTTTCATGTCCGCGGGTTTTACCGGATCAGGCGGGCTGCGCAACCGGGCGGGCCACCGGCTGTTCGACGATCGGCAGGTTGATCAGCGCCGACAGCACGCCGAACAGCACCGAGAGCCACCAGATCGGCGTGTAGGAGCCGAATTTCTCGAATACGACGCCGCCGAGCCAGACCCCGAGGAAGCCGCCGACCTGGTGGCTGACGAAGGCAAAGCCATACAGCGTCGCGAACCAGCGGGTGCCGAACATCAGCGCCACCAGCGCCGAGGTCGGCGGCACCGTCGACAGCCAGGTTAGCCCCGTCGCGGCGCCGAACACGATCGCCGAGAACGTCGTGATCGGAAACGAGATGAAGGCCACGATCGACAACGCCCGCGCCAGATAGATGATCGACAGGATGTAGCGCTTCGGAAACCTGTTCTGCAGCCAGCCGACACTCAAGGAGCCCACGATGTTGAACAGGCCGATGGCCGCAACCACCCAGCCGCCGGTCTGCGCCGAGACGCCGCGGTCGGACAGATAGGCCGGCAGATGCACGGTGATGAAGGCGAGCTGGAAGCCGCAGGTGAAGAAGCCGAGCACCAGCAGCACAAAGGAGCGATGGCCGAAGGCTTCGGCGAGCGCGGTCTTGAACGATTGCTGGTCCGCGACCGGCACGTTCGCCGACGTTGCCGGCGGCGTCGAAATCGCGAGTGCCAGCGGCACGATCAGCAGCATCAGCAACGCAAACACCATCAGCGCCGACTGCCAGCCGAAATTGTCGATCATCGCCACGCCGAACGGCGCGAACAGGAATTGCCCGAACGAACCCGCCGCGGTGCCGGCGCCGAGCGCCAGGCCGCGCTTCTCCAGCGGCAGCAGCTTTGAGAACGCCGACAGCACGAGATTGAACGAGCAGCCGGACAGGCCGAAGCCGATCATGACGCCGGCGCCGAGGTCGAGCGAGCCCGGCGTCGCCGCATAGCGCATCACCAGGAGGCCGCCGGCATAGAGCAGCGCGCCGACCACCATCACGCGCTGCAGGCCGAAGCGGTCGGCGATGGCGCCGGCGATCGGCTGGCCCAATCCCCACAACAGGTTCTGCAGAGCCAGCGCCAGGCCGAACACGTCGCGGCCCCAAGCAAATTCCCGGGTCATCGGCTGGATGAAGAAACCGAGGCTTGAGCGCGGCCCGAAACTCAACAGCGCGATCGCGCAGCCGCAGATGATGATGACGAGCGGCGTTCGCCAGGTCGACTCGGTGCGAAGATTGTCTGTCGTGACGGCCATCAAAATTCCCCCCGGAATCCGGTCTGTACAGAACGCTACGGGGAGTTAATGCATTCGCATGGAAATCCCAAGGGCGGCCGAGGAAATTTTTTCGTCGCAGGGCAGCCCTGCAAAATCGGCGAGAGCGATGAGGGGATCGGCGAGAACAATCCTATCCGTCGTCCCTGCGAACGCAGGGACCCATACGCCGCGGCAGTTGTTGTGCGAAAGGTCTCAGCCACCGCGCCTTATCGATAAATCACGCGGTATGGGTCCCTGCGTTCGCAGGGACGACAAAGAGACTTACCGCTTCAAGCTGGCCTGCTCGGCCGAGCTCTGCGCGGCTTCGGCGAGCTTGGCCGAGATCGCCGCGGTTTCGGCGGGGCTGCCCCAGCTCGGCGCGTCGCTGCCGTCGCCCCAGGCACGCGGGCGATAGAAGGTGTGGACGCCGAACTTGTACATCTTCTTCATTTCGCTGACCCAGGACGGGCGCACCCAATAGGCATGGTAGTGGGTCGACTTGTCGACTTCCGGCAGCCACAGCCGCCCATCCAGCATCGCCTTGGCAATCTTCTGCGCGCGGTCCCACATGTCGGGTTCGCGAATGACGTCGGCATTGTTGTCGCAGGCGAAGGTGAACTGGCACGCGAGATGGCGATGCTTATTCTGATAGACCACGCCGCACACCGTTTCCGGATATTTGCCGGAGAAGGCGCGGTTCAGCACCACCTGGGCGACTGCGATCTGGCCGCGCACGGCTTCGCCGCGGGCTTCGAAATAGACGGCTTCCGCCAGGCACTTTTCGGATTTGGCGCGCGCCTTGTCGTCGAACAGGCCGAGACGTTCGGCCGGCGTCTTGGCGTGCTGGTTGTTGGAATTGACTTCGCCTTTCGGCGCGATGCTCTCGCCCATCTCGCCGGCGCGGACCGGGCCGTCGGCATCGACCGGCAAGGAGGCCATCACCTTCATGTCGGGATCAGGAACCACGTTCGGAACCACGATGGTGGGTTCTTCGCCGGGCTGCCAGCGCTCGATGCTTTCGGGCGAGCCGAGCGACGAGCCGAAGAACAGGCTGGAAGTCTTGAACGAAAAATTGTCGCGCGGCGCTGCGGGCGCGAGCGCGACCGAAGGCAATGACGCCGGCGGCGGGCCCTTGAGGTCATCGAGCGGATTGGCTTCGAGCGACATCGACACGTCGTATTGCGCAAGCGGCGGCGCACTCAATGCGGCCTGCAGCTCCGGATCGAGCGGCGCGGGTTCAGCCGACGGGGTCCGCTCGACGGTCTTGGCGCCCTTCACCAATGCGTTCGAGGTTGCGGGATCCTGCAACGCCGGCGCACGTTCGGCCGGGTTGGCGGCTTCCGTCGGCTGCGGCGGCGTCACCACCAGCCGGTCACCCTTCGCCGTGCGGTCGACTTTGGGAAAATCGGCGGCCTGATAGCGCGGCGGCGGCGCAGCGAGCGGATTGCGCGTCACCGAACCGGTGATGTCGATGCCTTGATTATTGAGGCTCGCGAGCTGGTAGGTCGCGGTCTGCGGCGAGGAGGTTCCGATCGGCCGGCCGAACGAGAAGGTCGCGACCTGAATGGTGCCGACAGCGGAGAACACCCGCTTCTGCCAGCGCTCGGCGACACCGGGCTGCCGGGCCAATAGCGAAGCGATATCCTGATATCCGATCTCGGTCGGCATCAATGCGAAGACGCAAAGACCGAGTCCGAAGGACGCGAACCGCGCGCCCTTCGGATGGTTACGCAACACAAACATCGATACGCTCTACGCAACGCTTACAAAGACGCGATCGAACTTCAGTACATCCGTAAAATTCGACCTTTTTTGTTGGTATCGAATTTAGGTTGCCGGGGAGTTAATCCGCGTTGCGTGTATGTCACAGGCAATGCACCGCGCACTTTTTGGCATTCGCATCGAAAGTGTTGGTAAATGCCCGCTCGATGAAGGTGGTAAACATCCCGTCAACGGACAGGGTGAAGAAACTACGGGCGGGTGAATACGGGAACCTCACTCGTCATTCCGGGATGGTGCGTAGCACCAGACCTCAGGGGTGCAATTGCACCCCGGGGAATCTCGAGATTCCGGGTTCGATGCTTTCGCATCGCCCCGGAATGACAGCGCCTCATCGTCATTGCGAGCGCAAGCGAAGCAATCCATCTCACCGCGCAACGGATAGATGGATTGCTTCGTCGCTAACGCTCCTCGCAATGACGGCTGCGCCAGAAACGAAAATGGCCGGGAAAATCCCGGCCATTTCAATCTCGTCAGTTGCTGCGCGTTACGCCTGGCTTGCCACCGTCTTGCCGAGCGCGGCCTGCGCCGCGGCGAGGCGGGCGATCGGCACGCGGTAGGGCGAGCACGAGACATAGTTGAGCCCGATCTCGTGGCAGAACGCCACCGAAGCGGGATCGCCGCCGTGTTCGCCGCAGATGCCGACCTTGAGGTTCGGGCGGGTCTTGCGGCCGCGCGCGACGCCGATCTTCACCAGTTCGCCGACGCCGGCGCGGTCAACCGAGATGAACGGATCGATCTCGAGAATGCCCTTGGCGACATAGGTGCCGAGGAAACTCGCGGCGTCGTCGCGGCTGATGCCGTAGGTGGTCTGCGTCAGGTCGTTGGTGCCGAACGAGAAGAACTCCGCGGTCTGCGCGATGTCGCCGGCCATCAGGCAGGCGCGCGGCAACTCGATCATCGTACCAACCTGGTACGCGATCTTCTTGCCGGTCTCCTTCATCACCGCCTGCGCGGAAGCATCGATGCGCGCCTTGACCAGGTCGAACTCGGCCTTGGTCGCGATCAGCGGCACCATCACCTCAAGGCCGACCGCCTTGCCGGTGCGCTTTTCGGCCTCGACCGCGGCCTCGAAGATCGCGCGCGCCTGCATCTCGGCGATCTCCGGATAGGCGATCGCCAGACGGCAGCCGCGGAAACCGAGCATCGGATTGAACTCGGCGAGATCGCGGGCGCGATCGGCGAGCTTGCGCGGATCGGTGTTCATCGCGCGCGCGACTTCCTCGATCTCGGCTTGCGTATGCGGCAGGAACTCGTGCAGCGGCGGATCGAGCAGGCGGATCGTGACCGGCAGGCCCTTCATGATCTCGAACAGCTCGACGAAATCCGCGCGCTGCATCGGCAGCAGCTTCGACAGTGCCGCACGGCGCGACTGCTCGTCCTCGGACAAGATCATCTCGCGCACGGTGCGGATGCGGGTTTCCTCGAAGAACATGTGCTCGGTGCGGCACAGGCCGATGCCTTCGGCGCCGAACTTGATGGCGGTGCGCGCATCGTCAGGCGTGTCGCCGTTGACGCGGACGCCGAGCTTGCGGACCGAGTCGGCCCAGCCCATCAGCGTGCCGAATTCGCCCGACAGTTTCGGTTCGATCATCGGCATCCGCCCGGCCAGCACCTGGCCGAGCGAGCCATCAATCGTAATGACGTCGCCAGTCTTGAAGGAGCGCGAACCGATACTCATGGTGCCGCGGCCGTAATCGACGCGAATGGTGCCGCAGCCGGAGACGCAGGGCTTGCCCATGCCGCGCGCGACCACGGCGGCGTGCGAGGTCATGCCGCCGCGGGTGGTGAGAATGCCTTCGGCGGCGTGCATGCCGTGAATGTCTTCCGGTGAGGTCTCGATCCGCACCAGAATCACTTTTCGTCCGTCAGCCTGAAGCTTGGCGGCTTCATCGGACGAGAACACGATCTCGCCGGAGGCCGCACCGGGCGAAGCCGGCAAGCCGGTCGCGATGACGTCGCGCTTGGCCGCGGGATCGATGGTCGGATGCAGCAGCTGATCCAGCGAGGCCGGATCGATCCGCATCACTGCGTCCTTTTTCGAGATCAGGCCTTCATTGGCGAGCTCGACCGCGATGCGGAGCGCCGCCTTCGCCGTGCGCTTGCCGCCGCGGGTCTGCAGCATCCACAACTTGCCCTGCTCGACCGTGAACTCCATGTCCTGCATGTCGCGGTAGTGCTTTTCGAGCATCGTGTAGATCCGCGTCAGTTCCTTGAACGCGTCCGGCATCGCCACTTCCATCGACGCCTTGTCGGAGCCGGATTCCTTGCGCGCATATTCGGTGATGTCCTGCGGCGTGCGGATGCCCGCCACCACGTCCTCGCCCTGCGCGTTGATCAGGAATTCGCCGTACAGCTTGCTCTCGCCGGTCGACGGGTTGCGCGTGAAGGCCACGCCGGTCGCCGACGTTTCGCCCATGTTGCCGAACACCATGGCCTGAATGTTCACGGCCGTGCCCCATGACTCCGGGATATCGTGCAGGCGGCGATAGGTCACCGCGCGCGCGTTCATCCAGGACGAGAACACGGCGCCGATCGCGCCCCACAACTGCTCGTGCGGATCCTGCGGGAAATCCTTGCCGGTTTCGCGCGCCACCGCTTCCTTGTAGCGGCCGACCAGTTCGACCCAGTCGTCGCCGGTGAGGTCGGTGTCGAGCGTGTAGCCCTGGCCGTCCTTGAAGGTGTCGAGGATGTCCTCGAAATGATGATGCTCGAAGCCGAGCACCACGTCCGAATACATGGTGATGAAGCGGCGATAGCTGTCATAGGCGAAGCGGCGATCGCCGGAGAGTTCAGCAAGCGCCTCGACCGTCTTGTCGTTGAGGCCGAGATTGAGCACGGTGTCCATCATGCCCGGCATCGAGGCGCGGCCGCCGGAGCGGACCGAAACCAACAGCGGATTCCTGGAATCGCCGAACGCCTTGCCGGCGAGTTTGCCGACGTGATCGAGCGCCTTCTCGACCTGCGTCTTCAGCGCCGGCGGATAGGATTTGTCATGGGCGTAAAAGTACGTGCAGACCGAGGTCGGAATCGTGAAGCCGGGGGGCACCGGCAGGCCGAGATTGGCCATTTCGGCGAGGTTGGCGCCCTTGCCGCCCAAGAGGTCGCGCAGCCCGGCTTTGCCCTCGGCCTTGCCGTCGCCGAAGGTATAGACCCACTTGCCGGATTTTACCGTTCCGGCCGCGGGCTTCTTCACCGCAGCCTTTTTCACCGTCGCCTTGACCGCAGGCTTTGCGGCAGGCTTGGCCGGAAGCTTCTTCAACGCCTTGCGGGCGGACGGCGGCGGCGCCACCTTGGCCCGCACGGATGGCTTTGATTTCGCTACGGTTTTTTTGGACTTCGCGACGGCTTTGGCCATGGATTCCAACTATCCGAAAATGGGGGAATGATGCGCGCCTTACACCACTTTGAAGGGTTCCGCGCAAGCCGCGAAACCCGGCTTTCCAGCGCTAGAGATGAAACATCTTGAACACGCCGAGGCCGACCAGGCCGACGAAGATCAGGTAGATCGCCACGATGAAATTGAGCAACCGCGGCATCAGCAGGATCAGAATTCCTGCAATCAAGGCCACGATGGCGGGAACGTGCGCGGCGGTGATGGTCATTTGAAATGTCTCCGGCTGATTTGATGGAATATCGAATCGAGATCGAGGACGGCAATCTACCCGCTGGCGCGGTTCCGCAACAGAAGACGTCCAGCCACCTCAACGGGTTCCAGTCCCCCACAACAATTCCCCGGAAATGCCGCGTATAAGACCACCCATTTTCCGGAACAATGCCGCGCGCGATGAATTGGCCCGCCTGATGCGCCGGCGATTGCCGGTGCCTTTCTCGCAAAAGGAGTTCGTCATGCGAAACAGGATATTGGCTATTGCCGCGGTTGCGGGCGCGTTGACGGCGCCGGTCGCAGCACAGGCGCAGAGCGACACCGTCGGCGTCGTCCGCAGTGGCACCGTCGTCGTCGAAGACAACGAGGGTATCGCGGTCGACCAGCGGCCGGCGTTCCGCGAATATATCGTGCGCGAGCGGGTCCCGAATTACACGATTCCCGACCGCGTGATCGTCGGCGGCGTGCTGCCGGAAGCCGGCGTCACCTATTACGACGTGCCGCAGACCTATGGCGCCACGCCCTATCGCTACACCGTCGTGAACGGCCGCACCGTGCTGGTCGAGCCGCGCTCGCGTCGCATCGTTCAGGTGGTCGAATAGTCCCGCGCACCTGAACGGGTCCGGGCGCCGCGCGAGCGGATATGCGCGAGATACGACCGGACGACAAAGCCCCGCCTGGGTCCCCCTCCAGGCGGGGCTTTTTGTTTGCTCCCGTGTCCCGGACGCGGTGCAGCGTGCAACGCTGCTCCGCACCTATGTTCGCTTCAGAAAGGTAGGCCCCGGATCAGCAGCGCATCACTTCGTGACGCGCCGCATCCGGGGCACGAGATCGTGTCTCACTCGCGAATTTCGAGGCCCGGCTTCTTCACCACGAGGCGGTGAATCTTCTTGCCGGAGGACTCGCTGACGACTTCTTCGTCAAGCAGCACCGTCGTCTCCTTCAACTCCGCCAGCACCAAAGCGGCATCGAAGGCGCAGTAGAGCCGGCCATGGGTGTCGCGAAGGTCGGCGTCGTCGGTGACGCGCCAGCTCAGGTAGAGAATGCCGCTTGGCTTGACGACCTCGAGCAAACGGCGGACCGAGGCCGCGATCTGCTTGCGGTCGAGATGCATGATGACGGTTTCGCACAGCACGTTGTCGAACGTGCCGACGCCGCGCAGCTCGGGCAATTCCGCGTGGTTGAACTTGAGACCGGGATAGCGCCGGCAGGCTTCCTTGAGCAGGCCTTCCGAGGCGTCGAAACCGGTGGCGGAAAATCCGTTGGCATTGAGCCAGGCCACCTCGCGGCCGCTGCCGCAGCCGATATCGGCCGAGGTGCCACCGCGGACGAAAAACCGTTCGACGACTTCCTGCAGGTCAACCGGGGCCGGCTGATCGTGCCAGTCCTTCGCGAACGACGCCGCTTCCTGGTCGTAAGCGGCGAGCGTTTTGCGATCCATGTGTTAGCCTTCGATCTTGGAAAAATCTGCCACCGCGCGCGTCGCCGCGCGGATTTCGTTCAAGAGCTTTAGTCGGTTCTCGCGCACCTTTGGTTCATCGTCATTGACCTTGACCTTGTCAAAGAACGCATCGACCGCCGGACGCAGTTTTGCCATCGCGCTCATCGCGGCGGCGAAATCTTCCTTGGCCACGGCCGCTCCCGCCTCGCTCTTGACCTGGTCGATCGCCTTCGCCAGCGCTTTCTCCTCGTCGAGCCTGTAGAGCGAGGGGTCCGGCGCGCCGTCGAACGCGCGCTTGTCCTTTTTCTCTTCGATCGAAAGGATGTTGCTGGCGCGCTTGGTGCCGGCCAGCAGGTTCTTGCCGTCGTCGGTCTCGAGGAATCTGCCGAGCGCCTCGACGCGGCGGACCACCATCAAGAGGTCGTCCTGGCCGCCGAGCGAGAACACGGCATCGACCAGATCGTGCCGCGCGCCCTGATCGCGGAGCTGGACCTTTAAGCGATCGGCGAAGAAGGACAGGAGATTGCGTGTGTCCTTCTCGATCGCAGGAACCGCAAAAGGCTGCTCCAACATGTATTTCGCAAGCAGTTCCTTCGCATGAGTCATCTTGGGATCAATATCCAGCCCACTAAACCAACGCTGCTCTAGTTCGTAACTAAAATTGCGTTCCATTATCAGCCAAGCCACTAGCTTCGAGAGATGCGCTGAAAATATTGGGACTAGCGAGATGCGCAGCGTATTCTCAACGATCAGCCTGATGACGCCCAACGCCGCCCGGCGCAGAGCATACGGATCCTTGCTTCCCGTCGGCTTTTCATCGATCGCCCAGAAACCGACCAGCGTGTCGATCTTGTCAGCCAGCGCCACCGCGACACTCACCGGATCGGTCGGCACGCGATCGGCGGGACCCTGCGGCTTGTAATGCTCTTCGCTCGCGGCAGCGACGGCGGCGTCCTCGCCCTGTGCCAGCGCGTAGTATTTGCCCATCAAGCCTTGCAGCTCCGGGAATTCGCCGACCACTTCGGTCAGCAGATCGGCCTTCGCCAGATGCGCGGCGCGTTTGGTCTTTTCGACGTCGGCGCCGACCAGCGGCGCGATCTCGGCCGCCAGCCGCTCGATGCGCTTGATGCGTTCGCCCTGCGTGCCCAGCTTCTCGTGGAACACGATCTGCTCGAATTTCGGCAGCCGGGCTTCCAGCTTGGTCTTCAGATCGGTCTCGTAGAAGAACTTTGCGTCGGACAGCCGCGCGCGGATCACGCGTTCGTTGCCGCCGATGATGGTTTTGCCGCCGTCGCTGGCCTCGATATTGGCGGTGAGGATGAACTTGTTGGTCAGCTTCCCCGTCTTGGGATCGCTGACGACAAAGCATTTCTGGTTGTTGCGGATGGTGGCGCGGATCACCTCGCCAGGGATCGACAGAAACTCCTTGTCGAACGATCCCATCAGGGCGACAGGCCATTCGACCAGGCCCGAAACCTCGTCGAGCAGCACCTGATCCTCGACCAGTTCAAAGCCCTGCGCCTGCGCCAGGGTCTTGGCGTCGGCGAGAATGACGTCCTTGCGGCGCTCGGGGTCGAGCACGACCTTGGCGTCCAGGAGCTTCGCCACGTAATCCTCGAAGCGGCGCACCGGGATCGAGCTAGGGGCCATGAAGCGATGACCGCGGGTGGTCTGCCCGGCCTCGATGCCGTCGATGGAAAATTTGACGACATCGGGCTCTTCGGTCTCGATCCCGAAGGTCGCGATGATCGAATGCAGCGGCCGCACCCAGGTCAGCGCGCCCGATCTGGCCGAACGCTCGCCCCAGCGCATCGATTTCGGCCACGGGAAGGTTCTGATGATCACCGGCAGCATCTCGGCCAGCACGTCCAGGGTCGGACGGCCCGGCTTCTCGATCAGCGCGATGTAGAAATCGCCCTTCTTCGGATCGGTCTGGATTTTTGCCTGATCGAGCGAGGTAAGGCCGGTCGCTTTCAGAAAGCCCTGCACCGCCGCATCGGGGCCGCCGACCCGCGGGCCGCGGCGCTCTTCCTTCAGATCCGATTGCCGCGCCGGAATGCCGTGGACCGTCAGCGTCAACCGCCGCGGCGTCGCAAACGCTTTCGCGCCTTCGTAGACGAGCCCCTCGGCAACCAGCTTGTCGGTCACCATGCGGCGCAGATCTTCCGCCGCCTTTGCCTGCATGCGCGCGGGGATTTCTTCGGAAAACAGTTCAAACAGAAGATCAGGCATCAGACCGCCCTGCCCGCTTCGGTGTGGACCCAGGCTTCGCCGCAGGCCTTGGCCAGTTCGCGCACGCGCATGATGTAGCTTTGCCGTTCGGTTACAGAGATCACGCCGCGGGCATCCAGCAGGTTGAAGACATGGCTCGCCTTGATGCACTGGTCATAAGCCGGCAGCGCCATCAGATGCGCCTCGCACTTGCCGTCTTTCCATCCCGCATCGAGATATTTTTTGCAGGCCTCTTCCGCCATCGCGAACTGCTTGAACAGCATCTCGGCATCGGAGTGCTCGAAATTGTGCCGGGAATATTCCTGCTCGGCCTGCAGGTAGACGTCGCCATAGGTGACGCGCTCGTCGCCGTCGCGGCCGTTGAAGTTGAGGTCGTAGACGCGGTCGACGCCCTGCACATACATCGCAAGACGCTCCAGCCCGTAAGTAAGCTCGCCGGCGACGGGCGCGCATTCGACGCCCGCGACCTGCTGGAAATAGGTGAACTGGCTGACCTCCATGCCGTCGCACCAGCACTCCCAGCCGAGCCCCCAGGCGCCGAGCGTCGGGCTTTCCCAGTCGTCCTCGACGAAGCGGATGTCGTGCAGGGCCGAATCGATCCCGATCGCGGCCAGCGACTTCAGATAGAGGTCCTGCAGGTTCGGCGGCGACGGCTTCATGATCACCTGGAACTGGTAATAATGCTGCAGCCGGTTAGGGTTCTCGCCGTAGCGGCCGTCCTTGGGCCGCCGCGAGGGCTGCACATAGGCCGCATTCCAGCGCTTCGGCCCGAGCGCCCGCAGCGTCGTCGCCGGATGAAAGGTGCCGGCCCCCATTTCCATGTCGTAGGGCTGCAGAATGACGCAGCCTTGCTCGGCCCAGAACCGCTGCAGGGCGAGAATGAAGCCCTGGAACGAACGTTCCGGGCGCATGTGGGCAGGCAAGTCGTCCATCGGCAGAATCGGTCTCGCGAGGGGGTTTTGAGCGCGCGGGACCGTATCGGCGGCAGCGAGGGGAATCAAGGCGAAGGCGGGGCTGCTAAGATTGGCCGTCATTCCGGGATGGTCCGCAGGACCAGACCTCAGGGGTGCAATTGCACCCCTGAGGTTCGATGCTGCGCATCGCCCCGGAATGACGACGAAGTTAACCCGGCCGATACGCCCCGGTCACAGGGTCACGCCGCAGTGTCGGGATATCACCCGTGCGGGCAGCCTCGGCGACGCGCGCCAGGCGTGCCTCTTCGAGTTCCTGATTGATGCGGACGGCGGTTCTATAGGCCCAGCGGACCACGGCCAGCCCGCCCAGGGCGCCAGCGAATGCGATCAACGGCGGCATCGGTCGATCCTTGTCGTTCACGTGTCAGCCCCCAATGCCGGTATTCTCCTCCAAGCCGGTCCGCGCCGCAATTGCACTTTTGGGATTAAATGGCGCGGCTGGATGGCCTCTAAAACCCGAATTTGGCCCAAATTGCCCGCGTCTCCAGCGCCGAAATCAGCCCGTCGGGCAATCCCTGAATACCATCGAGCGACGCCGTCCCCGCGCCGGCCGATCTGCGCCCCAACAGCCCGGACAGCATGCCGGTCGCGGGCGCGATGACAGGCGTCAGCACCTTGTCGCCGTAGCGGGCGCGCAAGGTCGAGCGGAGATCGCCGATCGCATCGGCGAGGCCCAGCGACACGGATTTTTCACCCGCCCAGTATTCGCCGGTGAACAGCAAATCGTCAGCGCCCTTGAGGCGGGCGCCGCGGCTGCCCTTGACCAGCGCGATGAAGATGGCGTGGATTTCGCGCTGAAGCTGTTTCAGCCGCCCCACGTCTTCAGGGTTTTCCGGCAGGAACGGATCCAGCGTCGCCTTGTGCTCACCCGCCGTATAAAGCCTGCGCTCGACGCCGATCTTCCTGATCAGGTCCACAAATCCAAAGCTGCCGCCGACCACGCCGATCGAACCGAGGATCGAGGACGGATCGCAAAAAATCTCGTCGCCCGCGCAGGCAATCATGTAGCCGCCGGATGCCGCGACATCCTCGACGAACACAAGCACCGGCAATTTCTTTTCCGCAGCAAGCTGCCTGATGCGCAGATAGATCTGGCGCGATTGCACCGGCGAGCCGCCGGGCGAATTGATCACCAGCGCCACCGCCTTGGCATTCTTGGTGGCGAAGGCGCGTTCGAGCGTTTTGGCGACGCCGGCCAGCGACATCCCCGGCCGCAGCGGGGTCACCGCGCCGATCACGCCGGACAATCGCACCACCGGCACCACCACACCCCCGGGCCGGAATTTCGCCGGAACCAGTCGCTTCAGCCGGTCGACCAGGTCCGGCAATCCCACGCGATCACTTATTTGTTCACTCATGCCATTACCTCGAATTAACCATTTTTTATCGCGCCACTGTCATTGAAAGGCAGCGACCCAACTGGGCTGGAACGCCTTTTGCATTGTGGCTGTGATGGCTGCAATGGCGCAGCGGAGAGTGACATGAAAATCTATCTGCTGATAATGCTCATCGGCGCGCTTTTGACCGCGGTTCACTTCACTTCCGCCCCGAAACGGCAGTCGGAAACACTCCCGCAATAGCCCGTTGCATACATAGCTCAACGCTTGGCTCAAGGCTTGAGCAATCGGGCGAACCTCAACGGTTCGCCAGCGGCAGTATTGCCTTCCCGGCCAGAATCTCCTGCACCCTTTTATTGGGCAGGCCTGACTCATCATTGAGCATCAAGGCGGGATGAATCTGGGTCGGCGCCCGTCCGCCCTTGATGGCGCGAACCAGAATTCGATTCGCAGGCACCCTCACGTCACCGTGAACCGGCAGGATTTCCACGCTGCCGAAACCGTGATCGAGCGCCGACAACACCTCGGCCAATCCGTCCGCGCGCCAGATCAGTGTCAGCACGCCCTTCGATTTCAGGATGCGCCGGGCGGCGTGAATCCAGCTCGCCAGCGTGGTCTCCGTCGCCACATGCGCCATCCCGCGCGCGCCGTCCGGCGAACGCCGGTGCCGCGCCGGATCGTTGAACGGCGGATTCATCAACACAATATCGATGCTGTCGGGTGCGAGGGCACATGCCGCGAAGGCTGCGGCGTCAGCTTCGACGTCGAGCACGATCACCTCGGCCGCAATGCCATTCGCCGCCGCATTGCCGCGCGCGAGATCCGAAAGCGTCGGATCGATCTCGACCAGAACGAGATCGATGCCGGCCACACGGCTGGCGACCGCGAGGCCCGCGACACCGACACCCGCGCCGAGATCGGCGACGCGATCGCCCGGACGCGCCGGCGTCGCCGCCGCCAGCAACACGGCATCGTGACCGGCGCGGTGCCCCGACTTCGGTTGCCGCAACCGCAACTGGCCGCCGAGAAACGCGTCCTCCGACACATCGAGAGCCAGAGCCTTATCGGTTCTGATTTCATCAGAACCGGGCTCGGGACTGTTATTTTGACGCGTTTTCTTCACGCGAACCGGTCCCCACTTCGCTCGAAAACGCTCTGCTCAGACATCGGCCCGCAATTCGTGGGCGAGGCCCGCATCGGTCAGGAGCTGGCGCGCCTCGCGATTGTCGTCCTCATGGACCAGAATCCGGCGCGGCAGCATGCCGAGCGACCCCTCGATAACGCTCATGTTCTGGTCCAGCACCAGATGATGGATATTGGCGCCGTCGAGCAGCGCCCCCACCGCGGAAACCAGCACGATATCGTTGGTTCGAACCAATTCCCGCAATTTGCGTTCTCCTGATTGCCCGGTTGCGCGGGCTGTGCCGCGCCTGTCAACCGCATCGTGCCCTTGCCGCCTCAGCCGGCACTTTCTATTGTAGGCCAAGAATAGTGCGTATTGAGCAAAAGTGGAGACCTGCGTGGCGGTTATTGTACCCTTCGAAAGCCCGAACGCCTCGATCGATGCGCTGGTAGGCCTCGTCGCCGCCGACATGGAGCGGGTCAACGCCACGATCCTGTCGCGGACGGGTTCGGAAGTCACCATGATTCCCGAGGTCGCCAATCACCTGATCTCCTCAGGCGGCAAGCGGCTGCGCCCGATGCTGACGCTGGCGATGGCGAGCCTCACCGGCTATTCCGGCGACGGCCATATCAAGCTCGCCGCCGCCGTCGAGTTCATGCACACCGCGACCCTGCTGCATGACGACGTCGTCGACGAAAGCGAGCTGCGGCGCGGCAAGCTGTCGGCGCGGATGCTGTGGGGCAACGAGGCCAGCGTGCTGGTCGGCGACTTCCTGCTCGGCCAGGCCTTTCGCATGATGGTCGAAGTCGGCTCGCTGCGCGCGCTCGACATCCTCTCGTCCGCCGCCGCCACCATCGCCGAAGGCGAGGTGATGCAGCTCGCGGCCGCCAAGAACACCGCCACCACCGAGGACGAATATCTCGCCGTCATCCGCGGCAAGACCGCCGAGCTGTTTGCCGCCGCCTGCGAGGTCGGCCCTGTGATCGCCAACCGGCCGAAGGCCGAGCAGACCGCCTGCCGCTCGGTCGGGATGAATCTCGGCATCGCCTTCCAGCTCGTCGACGACGTGCTGGACTATGGCGGCAAGGCCGCCAAGCTCGGCAAGAACATCGGCGACGATTTCCGCGAAGGCAAGATCACGCTGCCGGTGGTGCTGGCGTTCCGCCGCGGCAATGACAGCGAGCGCGCGTTCTGGATCAAGGCGCTGGAGCGCGGCGAGATCGGCGACGGCGATCTCGATCACGCCATCGGCCTGATGACCAAGCATCGCGCGCTGGAAGACACCATCAGCCGTGCCCAGCATTACGGCGCCATGGCCGTCGACGCGCTGGCGCTGTTCCCGGCCTCGCCGATGAAATCGGCGCTGGAGCAGGTGGTGGCGTTCTGCCTGGCAAGGTCGCACTGAGCGTAGTCGCGCCGTAGGGTGGGCAAAGGCGCACTGGCGCCGTGCCCACCAACTTCGCCTGGTCTACGGAATATTTTGGTGGGCACGCTTTCGCTTTGCCCACCCTACAAGGCATCGAACTGAATGACCGGCACCAACTTCACGCTATTCCTTCTTGCCGCGCTGATTATCGCCGCCATCCCCGGTCCCGGAATCTTCTACGTCGCGGCGCGAACGCTGTCGGGCGGCAGCAAGGCCGGTATCGCATCGACACTCGGAACGGCGCTGGGCGGGCTGGTGCATGTGATCGCGGGCGCGCTTGGCGTCTCGGCGATCATTCTTGCCAGCGCCGAGCTGTTTACGGCGGTCAAATTCGCCGGCGCGCTCTATCTGATCTGGCTCGGCATCGCGACATTTTACGATGCCCGCAACCCCCTGGCGCAGCAGGACGCCCCTGCCGGAGCAACCCGGGCGTTCCGGGACGGCGTGCTGGTGGAAGCCTTAAACCCCAAGACCGCGGCGTTCTTTCTGGCCTTCATTCCGCAGTTTCTGGACCCGGCCGGCGGCGCCCCGGCGCTCCAGTTCGTTGCGCTGGGCCTGATCTCGGTGACGCTCAACACAACGGTTGATCTCATGGTGGTGATGATCGCCGCAAGGGCGCGCGCGGGCCTGTCGCGCCGGCCAGGTCTGCTTCAGCACCTGAGGCAGGGTTCGGGGCTGTTCATCGCCGGGCTCGGGATTTCGCTGGCGTTGGCGCGGCGGCCGGCGAGTTAATTTAGCTCAGCGTCCCCGCATGCACCCACCAGCCCGGGTGATCGGCCCTGATCTTCTCCGCCGCGCGCTGGGCTTCGGCGGTATTCTCGAAGATCGCAAAACAGGTGGCACCGGATCCCGACATCCGCGTCAGCCAGGCGCCGTTGGTGGCGCTCAGCGCCGCGATAACGTCGCCGATGACGGACTGGATGCGCATCGCCGGCGCTTCGAGGTCGTTGGAACTGGCAGCCAGCGCTTCGACCCAGTCTTCGAGTGACGCGCCTTCGTCGGGCCACTCGCGGTCCTGCAGCAGCACGTCGGTGGCACCGACCAGCAATTCGCCATTGCGCAGGCCGAGCGCGCCGAACACGTCCTTGGTGGCGACGGGCACGCAGGGGTTGACCATCACGCAAGGCATCTTCGGCAGATTCAACGGCTGCAGGGTCTCGCCGACGCCGGTCATGACGCAGGCGAGCGACCTGACGCAGACCGGCACGTCGGCGCCGGTCAGTTGCGCGACCTCGATGATGCGGGGATCGTCGGGCTTCAGCCCGTTCAACTGCGCCAGCAACCGCAGCGCCGCCGCGGCGTCGGCCGAACCGCCGCCGATGCCGGCCGCGACCGGCAATACCTTGTCGAGGGTGAAGCTTCCGGCCTTCATGCCGGGCACGCGTTCGCCCAGCAGGCGCGCGGCCTTCAGCACCAGATTGTCCGAGGTCGCACCACAGGCCTGCGCCAGAGGTCCGGACATCTGCAGGGTCAAATCGGCGCCCGGCGTCAGCGTCAGGCGATCGGCGCAATCGGCGAACGCCACCACGCTTTCAAGATCATGATAGCCGTCGCTACGGCGGCCATTCACGCGCAAGGTCAGGTTGACCTTCGCACGCCCCTCTTCACTCAGTGCCTGCACCGCCCCAACGCCCTTTTTTAATCAGCCGCCCTTGCCGTCTTCTTTTTTCTTGTCGGCGGAAGCCGCAGAAGAGGTGTCCTCGGGCAGGCCGTTGGCGATCTTGGCCTCGATCTTCGGCAGTTCTTCCGCCTCAGGCTTGAGGTCGCGGGCATGGGCCCACTGGAACTTGGCTTCCAGGGTGCGGCCGATGCGCCAATAGGCGTCGCCGAGATGGTCGTTGATGGTGGGATCCTCGGGCTTGAGGTCGATCGCGCGCTCGAGATTCTTCACCGCGTCCTCGAAATTGCCGATGCGATAGTAGGCCCAACCAAGTGAATCGACGATGTAGCCGTCATCGGGGCGCTGATCGACGGCACGCTTGATCATCTTCATGCCTTCGTCGAGATTGATGCCCTGGTCGATCCAGGAATAGCCGAGATAGTTCAGGACATGCGGCTGCTCGGGCTGCAGGTCGAGCGCCTTGCGCATGTCGGCCTCGGCCTTGCTCCACTGCTTGGAACGCTCCTCGCAGATGCCACGATAGTAGTAGGTGACCCAGGTGTTCTTGTCGGTCACAGCCGCCGTCACGTCGAGCGCCTGCGAGTAGGTCACGGCACAATCGCTGAACTTCTTGCGGCCGCGCTCGATGTTGCCGAGCGCCATGATGGCCTCGATATCCTTCGAATCCTCTGCCGTGACTTCCTTGAGGATCTTGATCGCCTCGTCGCTGCGGTCGGCGGCGTCGAGATCGGTGGCGAGCTGGATCTGCGCGTTGCGCTTCAGCGGCGAGTTCGCCGGCATGCGCTCATAAACCTTGATCGCCATCTGCGGCTTCTTAACCGACTCATAGAGATCGGCGAGCGACAACAGCGCCAGCGGATGGTTGGGCTGCAGGTAAAGCGCGAGCTGCAGGTAGACCAGAGCGAGGTCCTCGCCGCCGCGGCGGGTCAGCGTGGCGCCGATGCCGTACAGCGCTTCGGCCGCACCGGCCTGTGCGCTGTCGATCAGCGGCGGCATCTTCTTGCCGGCCTTGAGTTCTTTCAAGCCTTCCTGCACCAGCGGATGGCGCGGCAGCTTTTTGTCGAAGACCTCGAAGATGGCGCTTGCCGCCGCCGTGTCCTTGTTGCGCGAGGTCCAGCGCGCATAGGCCTCGGTGATCCGCAGCATGGAATCGTCGAGCTTGTAGGCGCGCTCGAAACGGGCACCGGCGTCCTTTTCCTTGCCCGAGAGTTCGAGGATCATGCCGGCGTGAAGGTCCTTGAAGATCGGATACCATTCCGGCCCGGTCAGCTTGTCGATGGTGGCGACCGCCGTCTTGGCGTCGCCGGCGCCGTAGCTGGCCCAGCCCGACAGCAGCGTCGCCACCAGGTCGGTGATCGGGCCGCGGATCGACTGGTTGATGTTGAGCTGCGCGGACGGATATTTCTTCAGCTTGAGGTCGCGGACGCCGACCACCAGCCGCGCGACGCGGTTGGATTTGTCCAGCGTCAGGATGCGATCGGCGAGCTTGACCGCCTCATCGATGTCGCCATCCGCCAGTGACGAAATGAAGGCGCGATCGAGCAGTTCGTTGTTCTTCGGATCGGAGCGCAGCGCCGAGCGGTAGAACGCCGCCGCGGAAGCGGCGTCGCGTTCGACGCTGGCGTGACGCGCGGCCAGATAGCTGCCGGAGGTGGTCAGCGCCTTGAGATCGGTCTTGCTCGGGAATTGCGCGGCGCTGTCGCCGGTATGCTCGGGCGTCTGCGCGGCGAGCTGGCCGGGTACGGCCAAGACGGCAACGGTAACGGCAGCGATCGTCCAGCGATTGAAACGAGTGGAAAGCATCACGTTCGCCTAGCTCCAGGATTGACGGCAGGACATTACGATCAGTGACATCATGATCAGCGGCATTACGATCGGTCTGGCGATCAGTCTCGAATGCTAACCCAAACGGCGGCATCACGGCCTTCGACCAAGGCCCTCGACAATGCCGCTTTTGGCCTTCATCCGCAAGGATACGGGTTGGCGAATCGATTGGCAGATTAGGCGCTTGTCAGGCTCTTGGGCCGCCGATTCTGCCAGCCTGACCCGGAAACGCTTTTACTGTGGCGGTATCGTGGCCGGTCCGGGCGTTAGCCCGCCCGCCGGAACGCCGAAAGGCGTTCTGATTGATATTTTGACGCGTTTTCTTCACGCGAAACCGGCGCCCACTTCGCTGGAAAACGCTTTACCTCACGCAATCGTGGTCGGCGGGATGCGTTACATCGCCTCGTAGTTGGGCCCGCCGCCGCCCTCCGGGGGAACCCAGGTAATGTTGCCGTTCGGGTCCTTTATGTCGCAGGTTTTGCAGTGGACGCAGTTCTGGGCGTTGATCTGGAAGCGCGGGCCGGCAGCTTCCTCGACCCATTCGTAAACGCCGGCCGGGCAATAGCGATTCGACGGCCCGGCAAAGACGTCGTGTTCGGAGGTCTTCTGCAGGTTGAGGTCCGCGACCTTCAGATGAACCGGCTGGTCCTCTTCGTGGTTGGTATTGGACATGAACACCGACGACAGCTTGTCGAAGGAAATCTTGCCGTCCGGCTTCGGGTAGGCGATCGGCGCATGGGTCCTGGCCGGATCCAGCGTCTTGCGGTCGGGCTTGGCATGCGACTGGGTTCCGAACAGCGAGAAGCCGAACAGCGTGTTGGTCCACATGTCGAAGCCGCCGAGCGCCACGCCGACGATGGTGCCGAACTTCGACCATAGCGGCTTGACGTTGCGAACCCGGTGCAGGTCCTTGCCGATGGCGGAATCCCGCCAGGCATTTTCGTATTCCGAAAGCTCGTCATTGGTGCGGCCGGCGCCGAGCGCGGCGGCGACATGTTCCGCCGCCAGCATCCCGGAGCCCATCGCATTATGCACGCCCTTGATGCGCGGCACATTCACAAAACCCGCGGCGCAGCCGATCAGCGCGCCGCCCGGAAAACTCAGGCGCGGCACCGACTGGTAGCCGCCCTCGGTGATGGCGCGGGCGCCATAGGCCAGCCGCTTGCCGCCTTCGAACACGCTGCGGATCGACGGATGGGTCTTGAAGCGCTGGAACTCATCGAACGGCGAGAGGTACGGATCGTCGTAGTTCAGATGCAGCACGAAGCCGACCGCGACCTTGTTGTCGTCGTAGTGATAGAGGAACGAGCCGCCGCCGGTCGAATTGTTCAGCGGCCAGCCGAACGAATGCTGGATCAAGCCCTTCTGGTGCTTGGCCGGATCGATCTCCCAGACCTCTTTCAGGCCGATGCCGAATTTAGGCGGCTCGCTGTTGGCGTCGAGCGAGAACTTCGCGATCAGTTGCTTGGAGAGGCTGCCCCGCGCGCCTTCGGCGAACAGCGTGTACTTGCCGAGCAGCTCCATGCCGCGGGTGTAGGAATCCTTGTGGCTGCCGTCCTTGGCGATGCCCATGTCGCCGGTGGCGATGCCGCGCACCGCGCCCTTGTCGTCGTACAGCACTTCAACCGCGGCGAAGCCCGGATAGATTTCGACGCCGAGCGCCTCCGCCTTCGGCGCCAGCCAGCGGCAGACATTGCCGAGCGAGCCGATATAGCAGTGATGGTTGTCCATCAGCGGCGGCATCATGAAGTTCGGCAGCCGGATCGCACTGGTCGCCGTCGTCCAGTAGAAGCGGTCGTCCTTGACCTGGGTCTTGAGCGGGCAGTCGGCGTCTTCGCGCCAGTCCGGCACCAGTTTGTCGAGCGAAACCGGATCGATCACCGCGCCCGACAGGATATGCGCGCCGACCTCGGAACCCTTCTCCACCACGACGATGTTGAGGTCCGCGTTGAGCTGCTTGAGCCGGATCGCGGCCGCGAGGCCCGACGGGCCGGCGCCGACGATCACGACGTCAAATTCCATGGATTCGCGCGGGGGAAGTTCTTCGGTGCTCATGATCAGGTCCCGGCCCGGTTGAGAAGGCTTCTAAAGGTGCGTTGTTTCCGATTTTTCGGGGGAGGACAACCATGGAAATCGAATGTCAGGCGTTTCGCGGCGGGCCGATCCGTCCTAGATAGATTGGCATAATGGATTTCATGCCCGAACCAGCACCTACCGTGCAGCAATTGCTGGCCTTTTATCTGGAGGCCGGGGTTGATTGCGCGCTTGGCGACGCGCCGGCCGACCGGCTGGCCGAGCCGGATAGCGTTCCCGTCGCCGTCGCCGCGCCCCGCGAGATCGTGCCGCCAAGACCGGCGCGGGAAATTCCGGCGGCGATGCCGGCCGTGCCCCGGGCCGACGTGGCGCTGGCGCCGGACGAAGCGATTTCCTCCGCCCGGGAGGCGGCGCGAACCGCGCCTTCGCTGGAGGCGCTGCGGCAGCTGCTTGAAAACTTCGACGGCTGCGCGCTGAAACACACCGCCACCCGGCTGGTGTTCGCCGATGGCAACCCGCAGGCCCGCGTCATGTTCGTCGGCGAGGCGCCCGGGCGCGAAGAGGATATCGAGGGACTGCCGTTCGTCGGCCGTTCCGGCAAGCTGCTGGACCGGATGATCGCGGCGATCGGGCTCGACCGCAGCAAGGCCTATATCGCCAACGTGATTCCGTGGCGGCCGCCCGGCAACCGGACGCCGACCCCGCAGGAAACCCAGATCTGCCTGCCGTTCATCCGCAGGCAGATCGAACTGGTCAATCCCGACGTGCTGGTGACGCTCGGCAATCCCTCGACGCAGACGCTGCTGTCGACCCGCGACGGCATCATGAAGACCCGCGGCAAGTGGGTTGATTACGACACCGGCACGCGCACCATCCGCGCCTTGGCAACCTTTCATCCGGCCTATCTGCTGCGCTCGCCGTCCTACAAGCGGATGACCTGGCAGGATCTGCGCGCGATCGCAAAGGCGCTGGAGAACCCGGCCGCGCCGACGTAGCAAAACCGATGGACAGCGAGCGCGGCGGTCACGAAAAAAGCGAACGCTACCGGGATTTCTTCGACTTGCAGCTTCGTTTCGCCGAAGCGGTTGCCGAGAAGACATCGATGCCGATCGCCGAAGCGGTTTTGCTCACCACCAATTTGCACCGTCGCTTTGGCCTAGGCGATGCGCCCGCCGAGGGCGCACCGGGTCCGGCATGGCAGGAATATGCGCGCGGGCTCAAAGGCCTGACGACGCATCGGCAGCGCGCGGACTGGACCCAGATTTTCTATGCGCGATCACCTGAAGAGCCGTCTGCATTTCCCGATCATGTGTTCGGCTGCTTTAAATTTGATGCGAGCGATGCGACCGATATCGTCCGTCTCCACTTCTCCAACCGCGACGCCTCGAACCGTGATTCCTTGGGCCCGCTGAGCAAAGCCCGGGCGGAGGTGCGACGATGCGAACTCAAAAGCATGTTCGCTTTTATCAAGGCGCGCTTTCCGAACGCCGGCTATGTCGAGGGACGTTCATGGCTTTACGGCACCGAAGCCTATCGGCGGCTGTTCCCCGACGATTACGCAGGGTCGCGCGTCATCATCGAGAGCGGCAACCGGTTTCAGGGCATGTCGCGGTGGGGACAGGTTCTCGACCGCGAAGGTCGCGTAAAGCCTGAGCTGAAGGACAAGTTTCTCAAGAACATCGAGCGGCTGAACGCCGACCGGCTGTGGGAGGCTTTTCCGCTTCCATCCTTTCGCGTTCGCGCGCCGATCGATGTGTTCTACGAGAGAGGTTCGTTGCTCCGGGATCGTGCGTAAGCACCAGACCCGGAATGACGTAGCGCTACTGCGCCTTCGGCCGCACGATGGCCCAGCCGACGCGCAGCAGCGGTTGGCGGCCGTTCACCAGCCATTCGAACACGCGCGGCACTTCCGGCACCAGGCCGGGAAAGCGTTGCAAGAGTTCGGGCGGCGGCGTGCCCAAAGTATCGGACGCGCGCCAGACCACGACACCGCCGGTCTCGTTGAATTTCGCAACCGACAGCCACGGCGTTCGTTCCGGGGTGGTATCGAGCAGCAGATGCGGCCGGCCGGCGTCCATCGCAATGAAGCTCGCCAGTTGCGGATCGCCCGTCACGGCGCGAAGCTTCTGGTTGGTTCGCCGTTCAAAGCTGTCGCCGAAGAAATGCGCGATCGCCTTCGCCGGCAACGAGGTCTGCACTTCGTTGGAGCCGGTCCAGGGAAGAAACAACGTCGCCGCGATCGCCACGAAAGCGGGCGCGGCAACCGCCACCGCCCAGACCGAGCGCAACAGACGCTGGCGCCTGAGATAGACGAGGTCACCGGTCGCGACGATCACGGCAAGACCGGACATCAGCAAGACAACGCCGGCGCCGCCGCTGACGCGCTCGAGATTGAACAGGCCAGCGACCAGGCTGCCGAGCAGCGCCGGACCGATCGCAAAGCAATAGACGAACTGGCGCGCCAGCGGATCGACCGGCGGCCGGTAGATGATCGGCGCCTCCTCCGCGTTGCGGGCGAACCAGCCGGAGTTGAGCACTACCAGCAGCACGATGCCCGACATTGCCAGCACCAGGCCGCCGAGCAGGCCGCCCCAGTGCAGCGCGCGGGCCGAGAGATCGTCGATCGCAGGCCAGGGCGGCATCGTCAGCACATCGGCGCGGACGATCCAGATCAGCCAGGGCAGCGCCAGCACGACAATCACCAGCAGCGCATACAGCGGGTCGAGCGACATCAGGGTGCGCCGCCCGCGCACGGTAGCGACCGCAAAGCCTGCGACCAGCAGCAACAGCCCGATCGCGGCCGAGGTCGTCAGCAGCAACAGGCCGGCCTCGATCGACCAGGCGAACCACGCGCTGCGCCGGTTCTGGCCGATGATCTGCCACGAATGCAGCAGCAGCAGCGCCCATAGCGGCCGCGCCAGCACCAGCGGGCCGAATTCGACGCCGGGCGAGCTGAAGGCCACCACCGTCATCGAGAGCAGCACCGCGAGCACCGCCTGCTGTCCGCCGACGATGGCACGCGCGAGTTGATAGAAGGCCCAGAAGGTGGCGATCGCACAGAGCTGCGCCAGCAGATAGACGCCGAACATGTAATTGCCGACGGCGCGGAAGGCGATATCGGCAAGCCAGAACGCCAGCGGCGGACCGAAATAGGTTCCGACCTGGTATTCCCGGCCGAAGGCCAGCACGGTCGCGAGTTCCCCGGGCGGGCTGCGATAGAGCAGCACCGGCAGTATCAGCCACAATGCGGCCTGCAGCAGCACCACAAGCAACACCACCAGCCGCGGCCGGGCGCGGATCAGTTCGACAACCAGGGAGGTGAAGCGCATGAACCGTCCGAAATGCCCGGGCCGAGCAGCCCTGTTCGATGGCATTTGATAGAGCGCACCGGCCGCCGAGGCAACCTATCCTAAATGGTTGCCGGAATTTCGGTCACGATCTGCGTCTCAACCGTGAACAAGTCACGCTCGATGACGACGGTTTCTGGCTGGTGCTTCTCGCGCGCCGCGACCACAGGCGCAAAGAAGCGGCGGTGATGGACGCTCGGGCCGAGCCGGTCCAGCGCCTCGCGATGCTCGGGGACTGCGTAGCCCTTGTGGGTCTCAAAACCGTAGCCGGGGCAATCCAGTGCCAGCGCACACATCAGGCGGTCGCGCGTCACCTTGGCGATGATGGAAGCGGCGGCGATCGACATCACAATGCCGTCGCCGCCGATCACGGCATCGCAATCGCAGGCGACGTCGATGCGGTCGCGGCCGTCGACAAAGACATGCCGCGGGTTTTCCGGCAGCGCCTGCACGGCGCGCGTCAGTGCCCACAGCGAGGCGCGCAGGATGTTGTCGCGGTCGATCCGCGCCGGCGAGGCAAAGGCGACCGCAAACGATGCGGTCGCGCAGATCTCCTCGAACAATTCCTCGCGGCGCTCGGCGGTGAGCCGCTTGGAATCGTCGATGCCCTTGGGGATTCGCTTTGGATCCAGCACGACGGCGGCAGCCACCACCGGCCCCGCCAGCGGGCCGCGCCCGGCCTCGTCGCAACCGGCCACCGGCCAGACGCCGCGCTTGATCAGCGCGCGCTCGCGGCGAAAGCTCGGCGGCGTCACCGCGATCACGCCCCTGGCCGGTTTGGCTTTTGTCTTTGAAGACTTGTCCCGAATCATGCCGGGATGGTGCGAAAGCGGACGCCGCGGCGCAACCCGGAACCGCGTTCAATTCCCGCTATTCAATCCAACACTTGCCAAAACCTAGTCGGGCAGATGGACCCGCCGGTCGTCGCCGACCTCGATGCCCGGCGCGACCACGACCTCCCAGGGATGGTTGTCGGGATCGCCGAAATAGCCGGAATAGCCGCCATAGTCGGTCTTGTGCGCGGGTTTCAGCAGCGAGGCGCCCTTCGAAATCGCGAAATCCAGCACCTGGTCGACCTCCTCGACCGAGCCGCAGTTCCAGGCCAGCGTCACACCGCGAAAGGCTGTTGGCCGCGGCTGGTCCGGCAGCGTGACATCCGCGGCCAGTTGATCCCACGGGAAAAGCCCGATCACCGTGCCGCCGGTATCGAAGAAGGCAACAGCCTCCCCGGTGGCGCGAAATTTCCGTTGAAAGCCCAGCGCTTCATAAAAAGCGATGCTGGCGCGGATGTCGCCGACGCCGAGCGTGATGACGGTGAAGCGCGGGGTGGGTGCGTTGGAACTCATGATACTCCCTAGCTGTCATTCCGGGATGGTGCGTTAGCACCAGACCGCAGATGCGCAATTGCGCATCGGGGAATCTCGAGATTCCGGGTTCGATGCTTCGCATCGCCCCGGAATGACCGAGGAATTGTCGCTTCGCTCGCAATGACGACTAGAACAAACTCAACTGCTGACCGCTTCGATTCGGCTTGACGAAATGATCGATCGAAAGCTTCGAGCGGCGCTTGTTGAGGCCGAGCTTCTCGCAGGCGACCTCGAACCGGCGTCCGATCATCCAGGCCATCGGACCGGAGCCTTTCATCCGCGTGCCCCATTGCGAGTCATAGTCGCGGCCGCCGCGCATGTCGCGGATCAGGGTGAAGACGTGGCGGTAACGGTCGGGATAGTTCGCCATCAGCCATTCGCGAAACAGGTCGCGCACTTCCAGCGGCAGCCGCAGCAATACGTAGCTGGCCTCCCTGGCGCCGGCATGGGCCGCCGCATCGAGAATGCGCTCGATCTCGGAATCGTTCAGCGCGGGAATCACGGGTGCTACCATCACGGTCGCCGGAATGCCGGCGTCCGCCAGTTTCCGGATTGCCTCCAGCCGCTTCGGCGGCGTCGAGGCCCGTGGCTCCATGGTGCGCGCGAGCTTGGGATCGAGCGTCGTCACCGACAGTGCGACCTTGACCAGATTGCGCTTTGCCATCCGCGAGAGAATGTCGATGTCGCGCGTCACCAGCGCCGATTTGGTGACGATGCCGACGGGATGGCCGACGCGCTCGAGCACTTCGAGAATGCCGCGCATGATTTTGTA